>JAGGTJ010000047.1 GCA_021163815.1 Deltaproteobacteria bacterium
AATAGAGATAGAATACATCCTCTTTAAAGCAGGTTCATTTATTTGTTTAAAAGGACATATACCATTGGGTTTTGTACACAAAGAGATCAAAAGACTGATGGGAAAGGCCATACATAAATACTCCATGATAAAAGATGGAGACCATGTTATGGTAGCTGTATCAGGGGGGAAAGACAGCCTTGCCCTTTTATGGCTATTAAATGAACGTATAAAACGTATTCCCATTGATTATAGAGTTACGGCTGTACATGTTGATCCTGGTTTCAATAAGGACTCATCAAAATCTGTGGTAAGGTTTTTTACAGATCACGGTTTTAATTACAGGATAATAAAGACTGACATTGGCCTCCGTGCTCACAGAGAAGACAACAGGGAAAATCCATGCTTTTTGTGTTCCCGTATGCGCAGAAAATTGCTGTTTGAGCTGGCAGAAGATCTTAAATGTTCCACTATTGCCTTTGGCCATAATAAGGATGATGTAATTGAAACCTTTTTTTTGAATACCTTCTACGGTGCCTCTTTGAGCACAATGCTGCCGGTTCAGGATTTATTCAATGGTAAACTGAGAGTAATAAGACCTCTGTATCTGATCGAAGAAGGACTTGTACGACGTTATGTAAGGGCAATGGGATGGCAGGAAACAGATCTGGGTTGTCCTTCGGCAGGGGTTTCCAAAAGGCAGGTCATAAAGGATATGCTACAAGATCTCTACAGGTCCAACAAAAAAATTCGGGGCAATATATTTCATGCCATTCACAATGTAATCCCTGAATACCTGCCATGATGAGATCTTAAACAATAGCATCAGACCTTTGCGTAATATCCCCTTTTGCCCAATTTCTGTGCCTGCCTCTTGGCAGATAGATTAGACTCAAATTTTATCCTGTAGAGATATATTTCTGCTGTTAAAATTTGCGTCTTCCTTAGATTTGAACAAAATTGAATATCTTGCAAAGGTCTGATCGTATCAGCTCAATAATTAGGGGAATAACAACGAACGTAGCGTTAGGGCAGGAGGAAAAAGCCTCCTTGCCCATGTTTGTTGAGCTATTACGTCTGATCAATATATAATATACGTGTGTTTTACGTATCTCTATGCTGGTGAGAACATATCCTTGTCAGCTCCGCATATGGGGCATGTCCAATCATCGGGCAAATCTTCAAATGATGTGCCGGCAGGAATGTCGTTATCAGAGTCACCCTCTTTAGGATCGTAAATATAACCGCAAACACCACAAACATATTTATCCATTTTCATCTTCTCCTCTTAGGTTGTTGTTATTATGATTTTTCATCTGTTTCGTGTTTACAGACAAAAATCTCTGTTATGATATCTTTTTAGCAATATTCTTTCCATATTCCTGAGCAGCTTTAATGCCATCAGGGTTCATCACATATGCTGGTTTTACCCTTAGAGACCCTCCTGTCATATCCATTTTGAATATATTTTCCATGGTACTGTATATCCTGTCCGGGGCCTCGCCGCTCCAGCCGTAACTGCCAAAGGCCCCACCTGGCTTACCTTCCAAGTCCGCCTTTTCGGCCAGGAACAGCATCCTTTCCATCAGGTTGATCATTTTACCATGATACGTGGCAGAGCCAAAAACATATGCATCGTAGCCATTAAGGTCTTCTGGTTTCTTTATATCTGTTACTCTTTTGAGTTCAGCCTCATGACCTGCAATTCTAAGCCCTTCTGCAATAAGTTCCGCCAGCTTTTTTGTCCCTCCGGATCGTGTAGCAAAAACAATCAAAGCCTTTCCCATTTCAATTCCTCCTCGCTGTTGTGCCTAATAGTTTTCTCCCAGAATTTCAAAATATGCCTTTGGATGGTCACAGGCCGGACATCTTTCAGGTGCATTGTTTGCTATATGTAGATAGCCGCAGTTTCGGCATCTCCAAATCGTCTCTGAATCCCGTTTGAATACCTTGTCGTTTCCAATATTTTTTGCAAGGGCAACATATCGTTTTTCGTGTTGTTTTTCTGCTACGGCAATGGCCTGCATAACAGCTGCTATTTCAGGAAATCCTTCTTCCTTTGCTGTCTTGGCAAATTCAGGATACATTGTTGTATGCTCAAAATTTTCACCTTCAGCTGCTGCCTTCAGATTTTCAAGTGTTGTCCCGATTACACCGGCAGGAAAAGAGGCCTGTATCTCAACTTCTCCTCCTTCAAGAAATTTAAACAGCCTCTTGGCGTGCTCTTTTTCCTGATTTGCCGTTTCTTCAAAAATTGCACGAATCTGTTCATAACCATCTTTTTTGGCCTGACTTGCGAAATATGTATATTTGTTTCTTGCCTGTGATTCGCCTATGAATGCTGTTAAGATGTTTTTTTCAGTTTTTGTTCCTTTCAGTGTTCCCATTTCTTATCTCTCCTTATTTATATAAATTATTAAGCAAATTGTTAGGATATTTCATGTTATGTTATAAGTGTATGAGGCGCAATATGTTTATTTGTTTTCACCCAGGCATTTAAAACTTTTTTTTGTTGCACCACATACCGGGCATTTCCAGTCGTCAGGTAAGTCTTCAAACTTTGTGCCTTTCGGTATTTTGCCCTTTTTATCACCTTTGTCGAGGTTATAAATATAACCACAGTTTGAGGTTTGACATTGCCACATATCTTTTGGATCAGACATCTTTATCCTCCTTATGATAGTCAGTATGTAAATGGCTCTTTTTCACAATCTCGACGTCAATCTGCGGGATCACTTGCCTGCCTGTGCGGGGCACGCAGACAGGTGCGGCGTACCAGATGTACGCCTCTGCGTAATCCCTTAATTTCCTTGATTTTGTAAAAAAATATCTCATTTCTGGATTGGAAACTCACCAGTACCCAAGATTGATGAACCCGTAAAAAGATGGCGGCCACCTATTCTTTCCACCATCCCTTTTTTATGTGGGCCTGTTTTTCCTGTTCAGCAAGTTTTTTGATTTTATATCCGGAATCTCTCAGGACGCTATAGAGAAGGGCGCATCCGTTGTCCTCCATAGCCTGTTCTCCTCTTTCTGCGAGAGAGAGCATCTTTTCTGTCAACTTTATGGTTTCTTTAATTGTACGATCACACTGTTTCATTGTTTTTAACCTTTGATGAACCCGTAAAAAGTAGAACCGATGGCTAAGTAAAAAGCTTCATATACAGGGCATAGTGTTTGGAGACTTTTTACGATGCCATCAGATTTGTGAATAATGCTACATGTGCATAAGGTCCCTCTTTTGCCCAATTTCTGTGTCTGCCTGTTGGTAGATTTGAACTGAATGAAATTGAAGATTTTTCAACTGTCTCATCTGTTAGGGGTTATACTTTAATGTATATGGAGGACAACGGTCAGGATACGATCATACATGCTTGTCTTTTACCATGAAAACACACAAAACCATGTTGAAAAACCAGTCTGTATTTTCATGTCCGTGGGTGGCCAGGATATTTTGGATCCGGCCATGCCGATTTAGTACATATCAATATCTGTGCCATACAATAACAATGAATGATGTTATGCTGTAACAGCTTGATAATACTTATCATATTGGCAATAGGTTTAGGTTGTTTTATTATTGTGTTATCATAAAAGATCATGTGTTTGAATCAATAGTGTTTCATGTCTGAATTGCGACTGTTTGTATGCCCTTCTTTCCTCTCTGAACGGCAGACAGGGATCTATGTTAACCAGGTAATTCTGTGATCTGTTTTATATGCCAGCTTCAGGCAAACACCGGATATTGAAAACAGTCGTTTGTGGATTGGAGCTATATTGTTTTTATCTTAGATTGAGGGACGCTGTTGTGCAGGTTTTAGGTGGATAGTTTTTTTTGCAATATCGGTGTTTCATGTGATACCTGATACATTTATGTCTTGCGATACGTTATACCTGAATCCTGTTGTCTTGGCGTGAAACATACATTTTTTAGAGTTGTCTGTGAAGGTCTATGTTTTGTAGCTCCATAGATGAGAATTTTTGCACAGGATCAAGGAATTCCCTTAATTGACCTGTTTGCTAGGTAAGGTGCAGATATTGCGTGAAACCTCATTTATGGATTAACATCCTATAGTACCAACTTGTTCTGTGGGCAGGTGACAAGGAAGATCGAAACCATGTCTTTTGATTAAACACAAACGATATTAGCAGGAGGTTATGATATGTATTTTAAACAGATTGCTGTGGAAGGAATGGGCTGTCTTTCATATATTATTGGCTGTCCCTTGTCCAGATCCGCATGTGTGGTTGATCCCAAAAGAGATGTACAGGAGTATATTGATCTTGCAAGACAAAATGGGATGAAAATAACCTATGTGTTTGAAACCCATGTGCATGCAGATCATGTGAGTGGAAACAGGGAGCTTCGTTCCCGTACAGGGGCTGATATATATTACATGGAAGGGAGTCCGGTTGAATTTGAACATAAAGAGGTAAAGGAAAATGAAGAAATAACCATTGGTAATGTAAGACTGAAGTTTTTACATACGCCTGGTCATACTCCCCAGTCTATGTCTATACTGGTTACGGATTTATCGAGAGATAACGATCCATGGTTTGTCCTGACAGGTGACTGTCTTTTTGTGGGAGACATCGGACGTCCTGATCTTGCAGGAGAGGAGATCTTAGATGAACAGATAGATAATCTTTATAATTCGATCCATGAAAAAATAGGCAAACTGCCTCCACATATGGAGATATATCCTGCTCATGGTGAAGGGTCGTTGTGTGGAAAGGCCATGAGTGCAAAGCTGAACTCTACTGTTGGATTTGAAATGGACCATAATTCTCTTCTCCGTCTTGATCATGATGAGTTTACAAAAGAGATGAAACAGGGCTTTCCTGAAAGGCCCAAGAGCTTTACGCATATTATAAACACAAATAAAAAGGGTGCTCCGCTTCTCGAAAGGTGCCCCGTTGTCAGGGACCTGAGTCCTGTTCAGGTGAATGAATATATAGATCGTGGGGCGATAATTCTTGATGCAAGGGATACAGCTGCTTTTGGTGGGGTTCACATTCCTGGGTCCATAAATATAGGGCTTGCTCCACAGAGTGCAAACTGGACAGGTATGGTTTTGGATCCTGATTCTGATCTGATTCTGGTGGTTCCGGACGATAAGGCATATGATTATATGACAAAGCAACTGCATCGCATAGGCTATGATAATATTATTGGATACCTTTATGGTGGAATCTCGGCATGGCAGGAGGCAGGTCTTCCTATAAGACATCTTTGGCAGATATCTGCTGAGGAACTGGCAGAAAAACTGAAGAAAGGAAATTATGACTATTTTTTTGATGTGAGAACTGATTTGGAATGGAAACAGAGACATATAAAAGAGGCAAAACATCTGCCTTTGCCCCGGCTTTTGAAAGATGTTCCTGGTATAGGCAAAGACCAGGAAATCATAGTTACCTGTGGTATTGGATACAGGGGTAATATTGCTGCAAGTTTTTTACAGGGAAAGGGTTTTTCTCATGTCCACAGCCTTGCTGGAGGAATGAAGGCATGGATAAATGCAGGCTATCCTGTGGAAGAATAATGTGTTGACAGGGTCGTATGGTTGCCCATGTCTATTGGAGATTAACATGAAAGAGCTTAAGATAGGATGTGCCAAACCTGCCGCTCAAAGGGCAGGAGAGATAGATGAAGCAAACAATATGGATAAGGGGGAAAAAACAATGGTATTGGCAAAAGTAGGTTCAAAGGCGCCTGATTTTGAGACATCTATGTATCAAAATGGAAATTTTGGTCAAGTTAGTCTTTCTGATTATACAGGCAAGTGGGTTGTTCTGTGTTTTTATCCTGGAGATTTCACCTTTGTCTGAGCCACAGAACTCGCGACAGTTGCCGCGATGTACAATGAATTTCAGGAGTTAAATGTTGAGGTCTTAACCATTAGCGTGGACAGTCATTTTGTTCATAAGATGTGGCAGGTTCATGAATTATCCAAGATGGTAAAGGGGGGTGTGCCGTTTCCTATGCTGTCTGACAGTTCCGGGAATATTGGAAAACTGTATGGGGTTTATGATGAAGATGCCGGTATTGAATTAAGGGGCAGATTTATAATAGATCCGGATGGTATTATCCAGGCGATGGAAATATTAACGCCTCCTGTTGGACGAAATGTGGAGGAAGTTATTCGTCAAATAAAGGCCTACCAGCACGTCAGAGAAACTAATGGGCAGGAAGTCACTCCATCGGGTTGGCAGCCTGGAAAACCTGTTCTCAAGCCCGGTCCTGACCTTGTTGGAAATGTCTGGAAAACCTGGAATGTTTAGGCAGACCTGTAGAGATCTTAAAGCAAATACCTGACAACCCTGCCTTGTGAACGGTTACGTTCCGGCGGCGCGCTGATTCGCACCGCCAGAACAAATCGATGGAGTGTCCAACGCATAACAACCAGGCGAGACTGTGTCTCTCCTCATTATGTGTCGGATCGCTCATATCGGCAATCCATTTACGCTGGTTTGGAGCAGACAAAATGAATAATTCCCGTCGTGCTATCAAGAAAAAACTTGGGATCCTGCTGCTTAAATCAGAAGATATTACGCATGTGTTGGCGGAGATAGAATCCCTCCCCCTGTTCAGGGTTGTTAATGCCCTGTTTACGTTCTTGTATGACACTAATGAAAAGATAAGGTGGAGGGCTGTCAGTGTAATGGGGAGAGTAGTCTCTGTGATTGCTGATAATGATATCGAGTCTGCAAGGGTGATTGTAAGGCGTCTTATGTGGAACCTGAATGATGAATCAGGTGGTATAGGGTGGGGCAGTGTAGAGGCGATGGGAGAGATTCTTGCCTTGCACAGGATATTGGCAGACGAGTATGCCAATATCCTCATATCCTATATTAAGGAAGATGCAAACTATCAGGAACATGAAATTATGCAGAGAGGGGTATTATGGGCAATCGGGCGTCTTGCTCAGGTAAGGCCGGAACTGGCAGGGGAGGCGATTCCCTTTGTAATTCCCTTTCTTGATTCCGGTGATCAGGTAAAAAGGGGGCTTGCCGCCTGGATCATGGGTCTTTTGAAGGTTAAGAGGGTCAACGATAAACTTGTGTCCATGCTTGATGATGATGCACGATTGCATATATATTGCAATTACGATATTGTTGAGACTACAGTAAGAGATATCGTCCTTTCTGCCCTGACGAAGATACACGGCCGATGACAGGAGACGTTTTTTATGGCTTTTAAGACACTCATTCATGTCAATGAGATGGGCCGCTGGGGCATGGCCCTTGGCAGTATAAACAATTTTTTAAATGCTGTTGACAGCGATAAAACTGCGTGGTTTTGGCTAACGGAGAAGGGGTAAGGGGATATCTTGTCTATGGAGACAACCTTTCTGAAAAAGGTCATTGTTCTACGGGGATGACGGGCCGTATATCAATGATGGCACCTTTAAATAAGAAGGGTGTTTCATTCCTTGCATGTAAAAATGCCCTTGTGGCACATGGGATAAAGACAGAGGACCTCCCTGAATTTGTCATTGTGGTGCCTGCGGGTATGGTAGTTCTGGTAAAACTGCAGCGCGAGGGCCTTGCATATATCAATCCTTGAGGTCTTTATAAGAAGGAGGGAGGAAAGAATGCTTGTATTATGTGTGCAGGGAAGTCCCAGGAAAGAGGGTAATACTGCCATCATGATTGATGAATTTATGAATGAGGCGAAGAAACTTGGCGTCAGAACACACAAAATTGAGGTTACCCAAAAACGTGTGTATCCCTGTATAGAATGTGATGTATGTGAAAAAAAAGGGCTTTGTGCTATAGAAGATGATATGCAGGAAATTTATGGGCTTTTCCGTAGAGCGGATATCGTGGTTATTGGTACACCAGTATTTTTTTATGGGGCGACCGCACATTTAAAGGTAATAATTGATCGTTCTCAAACGCTTTGGAGCAGGAAGTATGTCCATAAGCTTAATGATCCCGGCAGGCAATGGAGAAAAGGTTTTATGCTGACAGTTGGAGCGACAAAGGGGAAAAACCTTTTTGATGGTCTTAGCCTTACTGCAAAGTACTTTTTTGATGCCATTGGTGCAGAGTATGCCGGTTTTTTGGGATACCGACGAATAGAGGTTTCGGGTGCCATAAAGGATCATCACACCGCCATGAGGGAGATAAGAGACAAGGCCGATGAACTTATAGAACCTTTTTGCAAAAGAAAAAATGTCCTTTTTATCTGCAATGAAAATGCCTGTCGCAGTCAGATGGCGGCAGCCTTTGCAAGGGTCATGGCGGGTGACAGGTGTGATGTTCAGAGTGCAGGATCAGTTCCTGCTGATGATATTAATCCTGTAATGGTGGAAACGATGGCAGAAAAGGGGATAGATATGGCATACATTAAGCCGCTAGGCCTGGATCAGGTTATGGATGGCTGGACGCCAAATCTGATTGTCTCCATGGGGTGCGGGGAAGGTTGTCCATATGTGCCTGGCGTCAGCACTGAAGAATGGAATCTTTCTGATCCAAGGGGTAAGTCTATCGATTTTATGCGTGATGTCAGGGATGAAATTGAAGACAGGGTAAGAAAACTTGTTGCCAGTTTTGCATAGGAGGGTATCTTGGCATGTCTTTTTTTATGAACCAGTATGGCCGCATTCAAATTGATATCTAAATCCTGAAAGCACAGCATCCCCCCGTAAAATATCTGTTTTGTGGATCTCTACCTTTATACCGTTTTCTATGACGTACATGATAATAAAAAGATATAGAAGCTCTTGCATAACACCCCCTCTTGTCCATTTTCTGTGTCAGCCTCAAATTTTGATCCTTGAAATGTTCAATATGTTCCTCCGGTTAAAATTTTTGTCTTTCTTGAACCCGGACAAAAATGGATCTTCTTTAAAGGTTTCGTATATCCTTAGAATACTTTTTTTGGTATTTTTTGTAGGTCTTGTTCCCTCAATTGTCTGTGCTAACAGCCCATCAGCAGGTAAAAAACCTGCCCTACTTATAGATAGAGCTAATAAATGCAGAAAATCCCTGTATCATTCAGCCAGGAAAAAGTATCGTTGCAACTGGCTTAAATGTATAAACCTCTACAGGCAGATATATAAATCATATCCAAAAAGCGTGCAGGCCCCCTGGGCCCTATACTATGTAGCAAGGCTGTATACCGGACTCTATAAGTACTCAAAAAAACAGGGAGATATTGACCAGGCCCTTTTGTTATGTAAAAAGCTGGCGGAGCAATATACAGGGCATAGGCTTGCCGATGATGCCCAGTATATGATCGGCGATATATATTACAGGTATAAAAAAGATCCTACCCGTGCCTACCTTGAGTTTTTAAAGGTGGAGATCAGATTTCCATCTGGGGATATGCGGCCAATAGCCCAGAAAAGGCTGAACCATCTGTCTGTAATATTAAGCAAAAGAAGAGAAAAAAAACGTTTAAAAACATCAAAAAGGGCTGCAAGGCTAAAGGATATACGGCATTGGTCCACTGATAGCTATACGCGGGTCGTTATAGATGTTGACAGTCCTGTACAGTACAAACATTTTTTATTAAAGAAGGATAAGATTCATAAAAAGCCTCCCAGGCTTTATCTTGATCTTAAACATACTATTATACCTTCAAAAGTAGATAAAGAATTTCCCATAAAGGACGGACTGCTTAAGAGGGTACGAGCGGGGCAGTATTCAAAAGATACGGTAAGGGTTACATTGGATCTTCAGAAAATTGGCAGTTTCAATGTCTTTTCTCTGCATGATCCCTTTCGTATCGTGGTAGATGCACGTAAGGTTAATCAGAAAGAGAAAAAGGGAGGCCATAAAAGCCACGCTCTTCCAAAATTGCATGCAAAAAAGAGGCGTGTAAGGAAAGGGATAAGACGTACTAAGGTCAAAGACAGGACGGTATCTCTTGCAAGGCAGCTTGGGTTGAATGTAAATACGATAGTTATTGATCCTGGTCATGGAGGAAAGGATCCTGGATGTCTGCTTTCCAGAAAGATAGAGGAGAAAAATATTGTTTTGAGTTTGGCTAAGATATTGGCCAAAAAGATAAAGAAGGAGATTGGCTGCAGGGTTATTCTTACAAGAAACAGGGATGTTTTTATACCGCTGGAACGGAGAACAGCCATTGCCAACATGAAAAAGGCAGATCTTTTTATATCCTTGCATGTTAATGCCCACAGAAACAGGAATGTCTCAGGCATTGAAACCTATTTTTTAAATATGGCAACCGATCAGAATGCCATTATGGTTGCTGCCCGTGAAAATGCCACGTCTGAAAGGAACATAAGTGATCTCCAGTCTATTTTGAACGACCTGATGCTTAATACCAAACTTCATGAATCAAACCGGCTTGCGCACTGTATTCAGGAAAAGACAGTTGTTACCCTGAGACACAGATATAGAAGGGTCAACAGCCTTGGTGTCAAGCAGGCGCCTTTTTATGTGCTGATAGGTGCGCAGATGCCTGCCGTGCTGATAGAAACCGGGTTTTTGACTAACAGGAGGGAGAGAAGCAGGCTGCTTAACAGAACGTACCAGTATAACTTGGCGGAGGGTATCTGCAGGGGGATAAAAGATTATATAAAAGGCATTAATCATGTTGCATATATTTCACCCTAAAACCTGCATAAACTGTTTTCCAAAAGAAAATTATATTTTTACTATCAACGAATTACAGAAAGATTGTGTTTGCATAACATACATCGATTTGAATGCGACCATAAGGGGTGCAGGTTTAGGTTTACAATTTGTCTGTGTTGTGTATGCGCAGAGTTATTCCAGGCCGTTTAAATTTTTGCCTTTATTAAATGCAAAGGGTCCATGTCAATTTATATGGCCTTGGATCTGAGATATGCATCAATAAAGGGATCTATATCTCCATCCATTACCTTTTCTAAGTTTCCTGTTTCTACATTTGTCCTGTGGTCTTTGACCAAACGATACGGGTTGAAGACATATGACCTTATCTGACTGCCCCAGGCGATATCATCTTGAGACGAATGCCTGTCCTGTTTTTCCTTTTCTAACTTGCTTTTTTCCAGTTCGTACAGTTTGGCCTTTAGCACCTTCATTGCCATGTCCCTGTTATGATGCTGGGATTTTTCATTCTGACACTGCACCACAATTTTTGTGGGTAAGTGTGTAATCCGTACTGCTGAACTGGTTTTGTTTACGTGTTGTCCTCCTGGCCCACTGGCCCTGAATGTGTCTATACGAATGTCTGAATCTGCAATCTCTATCTGAATATCTGTATCTATTTCAGGAAGGACAGATACCGATGCAAAGGATGTATGGCGTCTTCCTGATGCATCAAATGGAGATATGCGCACCATACGGTGAATTCCGTGCTCTGATTTCAGATATCCGTAAGCATATGGACCAGTCACTGTAAATGTAACACTTTTGATCCCGGCCTCTTCTCCTGGCAGATAATCTATGACATGACAGTCCATCTTTTTGTTTTCGCACCATCTCGTAAGCATACGAAACAGCATTTCAACCCAGTCCTGTGC
This sequence comes from Deltaproteobacteria bacterium, assembly GCA_021163815.1. Lineage (GTDB taxonomy): Bacteria > Desulfobacterota > DSM-4660 > Desulfatiglandales > Desulfatiglandaceae > JAGGTJ01. The sequence continues at coordinate 11,463 of JAGGTJ010000047.1, forward strand.
CTCTGTTCCCCCGGCTCCTGCATTTATTGCTATAATGGCATTTCTGCTGTCATCAGGATCAGAAAATAGGGACCTGGTCTCCATGTCTCTTAGCTCATCTGCGAGATGGATTAAGTCCTGATGGATTTCTGACATGGTGACCTTGTCATCCTCTTCTGCAGATAGCTCAGCCATGATCTTTAGGTCTTCTATCCTTTGATGGAGGTCTTGCCATTTCCCGATTTTTTCCTGGTACATGGCATGTTTCTGCGTTAAACGGGTTATCTCTGCCTGATCCTTGTTCCAAAAATCTGGAGATGTCATCTCTTTCTCCATCTTTTCCAGTTCTTCATATCCATTATCAATGTCAAAGATAACCTCTTAACTTGTTTAATCTTTTAACAATATTATCTATAGACGACGTTATATTACTGTAGTTTATACTGCCCATACTGTTTGTGTTGTCCATTTGTGCACTCCTGTTTTTATATCTAAACGCTCATGACAGAAAAAATGTTGTCACCCCCGAGCATGAAAATGGCGACA
>JAGGTJ010000086.1 GCA_021163815.1 Deltaproteobacteria bacterium
TTCCTAGATAAAATAACCGAAATGCCTTTGGCCCTCCAGGCAAAACTTTTGAGAGTTCTTCAGGAAAAGGAGGTAGACAGGGTCGGGGGGAAAAAGGCCGTTCCGATTGATGTCCGGGTAATTGCTATCTGTAATGTAGATATAAAGAGGGCTGTTGAGAAAGGCAAATTCAGAGAAGATCTCTATTACAGGATCAATGTTATTCCTTTCAAAATCCCTCCCCTGAGGGAAAGAAAGGAGGATATTCCTCTTTTGGCTGAGTTTTTTCTGAAAAAATACAGCGATAAAAATCATCTTCCCATTGCAGGGATATCTGATGAGACGTTGGCTCTTTTGAAAAAATATGACTGGAAAGGAAATGTCAGGGAGCTGGAAAACGCTATTGAAAGGGCTGTTTTGCTATCTATGGGAAAAACAATAATGCCTGCTCATCTGTTCCCTGACAGTACAGATTTGACAGAGAGTATGCCTGACAGGATTAAGGCAGGGGTATCTGTAAAAGAGATGGAAAAGGCATTGATATTTAAGACTCTGGAAGAGGTAGAGGGAAACAGGACAGTAGCGGCAAAAATGCTGGGCATCAGTATAAGAACACTGAGAAACAAGCTTAGAGAATACAGAGAGGCAGGGGAATAAATAACCTGTTGCATGGGGTAAATATTTCCTGCATCAAACGAGTATTAAATATCTAATACCGGATGTATCTTATCTGTTTTTTTGTCGATGTTTACTGAGACCTGTTTTTTTGTTGCTATGGGTTTTTCAAAGGTAACAGATAGATACAGCGCAATTTCTCCCAGATGTAAAGGGTTTTGAAAGATAAAAAAATATTCTCTGTAATGCCTGGTATGGTATTTGCTCAACCTTATGGCAGGAGATGTTAATGAATTGAGAGGGTTCGCATGAAGACGGTTACAATATTTGACAAGACTATTTCAACCTTGAATCGTGCACTGGACTTGAGATCTGTAAAAAACAGGCTTTTGGCATCGAATATAGCAAATATTGATACTCCCGATTATAAGGCCTTTGATTTACTGATAAAGGAAAATATGACGGAAAGGACAGGGGAGCAGAAACCGTTGGGCTTAAGAGTAACCAGGCAGGGACATATTTCTAACGTAAGGGCTGCTCATAATATGGAGATCAGATTGACAAGGCTGCCATCATCTACTTTGCCGGGAGATCACAATACGGTTGATATAGGAAAAATGATGGCATCCCTATCTAAAAATACAATCATGTATGATGCAGATGCACAGCTTATATCTAAAAAATTTCAAGATCTTAAGTATGTAATCAGTGAAGGTAAATAAAAATGGACTTTTTTAATGCATTAGATATCAGTTCTTCAGGAATGAGTGCGCAGCAGATGCGTATGAATGTTATTGCCAGCAATCTGGCAAATATTAATACCACACATACTGATGAGGGAGGTCCTTACAGAAGAAAGGATGTGGTATTTGCTGCTGTTCCGACTGAAAAAGCCTTTAAGGATGAACTTAATAAAAGGTTGGCCTCCTCTCTGTCTTCTGTAAGGGTAGTTGGTGTGATAAATGATAAAAGACCTCCCCTGCTGAAGTATGATCCCGGGAATCCGGATGCTGACAGAGATGGATATGTTGCCATGCCAAATATCAATACGGTTGAGGAAATGGTCAATATGATGTCTGCGGCAAGGAGTTATGAGGCAAATATAGCAAGTATAAATGCAACAAAGAAGATGGCCATGAAGGCACTGGAAATAGGTCGATAGTCATGCAAAAGATAACCCTTTTAAACAAGTTGGAAGTTCCTGATATTGCCCCATTGAATAACGGCAGCGGAGAAAAACAAGATGCAACAGATTTTGGTGAAATGTTGACCAAGGCTATTGACAAGGTAGACCAGCTTAACCAGGAGGCAGACCAGGCTGTTAGAAATCTCGCTACCGGACAGGATAAGGATATACACAACACAATGATAGCTCTGGAAAAGGCCGAGATCTCTTTCAGACTTATGATGCAGGTACGTAATAAAATTGTTACTGCCTACCAGGAAGTTATGAGGATGCAGGTATAAATTGCTGTTCTGAAAAGCTCTTTCTTTTCTGTGTTGGATCCACAATATATGGGCAAGGTACTGCAGGCAACGGGATTGTGAAAAATGGTCATTTGTAGACGAAAAATACGTAGATAAAGGCATCTGGAAACTGCATGAGTATGTACATATCATGTTGCTGTCAGTTTATCAGCCTTGTAAACAGATTCCTTTCCGGCTTGATGAATCATTTTTTACCGTAAGGACACACGAAACCGTGCTGAAAAAACAGGCTGTATTTTCATATCCGTGGCCAGGATATCTTAAAACCGGCCATGTCGGTTTGAGCCAATAAAAGGATAAAAGCCATGGCGGGAAACAAGCCGCAAAACAATATTATAACATTTTTAAAGGGTCTTTCTACGACTAAAAAAGTTGTCCTTTTGCTTGTTATCTTAGGGACAGTGGCCTGTATGTCAATGATTATGATATGGGCCGGCAGGCCGGAATTCAAGGTGCTTTATTCCAATATCTCATCTGAAGATGCAGGGACTATTTTGTCCAGGCTGAAGGAGAAAAAGATTCCTTATAGAATATCCTCCAATGGAAAGGCCATTCTTGTTCCAAAAGAAAAGGTGTATGAAGTCAGGCTTTCCTTGGCCTCTGAGGGTTTACCAAAGGGAGGGGGGGTTGGTTTTGAGATTTTTGATAAAACGCAACTCGGAATAACGGAATTTGTTCAGAATATTAATTATCAGAGGGCCTTACAGGGGGAGTTGGCAAGAACAATTGACAGCTTTTATGAGGTGGTAAGTTCACGTGTCCATATAGTAATGCCAGTCAATTCTGTTTTTGTGGAAGAGGAAAAACCGGCAAAGGCCTCGGTGGTAATCAGATTAAGGCCCGGCATGAAACTGAGCAAGAAAGAGATTAAGGGTATTGTAAATCTTGTCTCTGCCAGTGTCCCTAATTTACCTTCAGAGAATGTTACTGTTGTAGATAATCATGGTGATCTTTTGTCTTCATTTATTGGTGATGAAAATTCTAAGCTTGGGGAGATTACCTCGGAACAGTTGGCGTTTCAACGCAGGGTAGAAAAGGGTCTGGAAGAAAGGGTTGAAACCATGCTTACGCAGGCCCTTGGACCTGGCAAGGCCATAGTCAGGGTATCCTGTTCTTTTGATTTTACAAAACAGAAAGAGACAGAGGAGATATTTGATCCCAGAAAGGTTATTCGTAGTGAACAGGTTTTAAAACAGGAATCCAGTAAGAACCAAAGTATTCCTGTTGGAGTGCCTGGGGTGGCTTCCAATCTTGTACAGAGGGGTGCAAAAAAGGCCCAAAACACTGTTCAGAAGCCAACCTTTAAAAAGGAAGAAAAGACTGTGAACTATGAGATCAGCAAGAAGATGCGCCACACTATAGCCCCGGTAGGAAAAATAACCAGGATATCGGTGGCTGTTATGGTTGATGGTACATACCGATATGTAAAATCTGCAAAGAATAATGCAAAGAAACAGGGAGATAAAGGCAAACAGAAGAAGTCTAAAAAGGATGTAGCAGATGCGGGAAAATGGGAATATGTTCCAAGATCGCAGGCTGAGATGTCAAAATTGGAAAACATAATTAAACGTGCTGTTGATTTTGACGCAAACAGAGGCGATGCCATTGAGGTGGTAAATATGCCCTTTGAGACAACAAGAATGCAAATGAAGGCATCTAAAAAAGAGGATAAATCTCTTGTTACCAGCCTGATGCATAACACCGTGCTTATAAAATATCTTCTTTCTGCCTTGGCGATAATGATGTTGTTTATCTTTGTGGTACGTCCCGTAATCAGATGGCTTGTTCACGACGGTACCAGTAATCAGCCTGTGTTGGAACAACTGCCTATGACTGTGGAACAGATTGAAAACGCTGGCAATATGGCTAATACAGAAGGCCCCATGCTGGATGAGAGCCTGGTCAATATGCTTACCAGTGATCCTGATGCCATGTTGCAGTTAATACGTAAGGAATGGGGAGAAAATAGCACGTCCTGAGGAATTGGCCGTAATTTTAAAGGCCATTTATGGATGGTAACTGATTAACGGTAGAATATGTTTTTTGCAGGGAAAAACAGCTTCTCCCTGATTACTCAGGTCTGACGGAGAGAGATGGATATCAACAAATTACCAGGTCCTCTGAAATTTGCAATCCTTATACATTCTCTGGGACAGGAAAGGGCAAATATCATACTTGAAAGGATGAGCCCTGCTGAACGAAAGACCCTAAAGAAACACCTTGCAGAGCTTGGGAGTATATCTCCGGATATAGTGAAGAAGGTGGTTGAGGAATTTGTTAACCTTGTTAAGAGGGCCAAAGGTAGTCAGTTAACAGCATCTTCACCTCCAGTATTATCGGAGACCAGTCAATCGGAGAAAGAGGAAAAGGAAGAGGATCGGGACGAGGAAAATAAGTCAGAAAAAGGGACCTCGGATTCAGAGGCAAAAACTCCTAATTTGGAATCGCTTCAGTCCCTGCCACCAGAAAGGATTGTTGATTTGATTAAGGATGAACATCCACAGACAATTGCTGTTATACTTGCCCATTTCAGAGAAAACATAGCAGGACAGGTTCTTATAAAACTTCCTGATGAAATCCGGCCTGGTGTTGCAATCAGGATTGCCAGCCTTGATAAGGTCAGAGCGGAACTGATCAAGGAAGTGGACCGTGTCTTTGAGGTCATTTTAAAGGATACCAAGGCTGTGAAAGAATACGAAGTGGGCGGAGTTGAGCGTCTGGCAAGTATCCTGAACCAGATAGACGGTGATGCCGGCCACGTACTTATGGATGAAATTGAAGAGATAGATCCTACCTTGGCAACAGAGATTAATCAGCGAAGATTTGTCTTTGAAGATCTGGTACTGGTGGATGACAGGGGTCTTCAGCAGGTATTGAGGCAGGTTGATTCCAAGTCGTTGGCCATGGCATTGAAGGCGGCTTCTGAAGAGGTAAGGGAGAAGGTATTCAAAAACATGTCTACACGGGCAGCAGATATGTTGAAAGAGGAGATAGAATCATTGGGAGCAGTACGAATGAAAGAGGTTGAAACGGCACAGCTTAGTGTGACACAGATAATTCAGGATATGGAAGCCAAAGGAGAAATTATTATTAGCGGTCGAGGTGGAAATGAGTTTGTTTAACAGGGAAGAGAAAATATCTGAAATGACCCGGGCGGGGGAGTTTAAGCCTTATTCTTTTCCTGGGATTTCCGCAGAAACGTCAAAAGAAATCAGGTTGACTTCTGTCGGAAGAGTAGAAAAATCTGATTTCAAGCTTTTTAACAGGGCGGGAGAAGATTCTGGTGTGGATGTTTTTGAAGATGAGACTAAACAGACCGAACAGACCGAACTAATTGAGGAAGATGAGAGAACGGATGAGGCAGAAAAAGAACCTGATATCTCTCTTATAGAAAAAGAGGCCTATACCAGAGGTCTTACAGAGGGCAAAAGAGAGGCAACGGAATCAGAGAGGAAAAAGATCGCACCAGTCCTTGAAGCTTTTGAACATGCCATTGTGGAATTGGCAGATATAAAACGGAAGTTACGTCTTACAGCCGAGAAAGAAACTGTTAATCTTGCCTTGGCTATTGCAAGAAAGGTCGTTTGCACTGAACTGACGCTTAATCGGGATATCCTTGGGAATATTGTGAAAGAGGCAATGTCAAGGGTTGTTGAGCGTCGAAACATTAAGATAAGGCTATCTCCTTCTGACATGAATTTCTTAAGGGAGACGGGATACAGATCGTTTGATTTTCTGGGCAATGTCGAAGGTGTTGATTTTGAAGAGGATGGTTCTGTTCATAGCGGAGGATGTGTGATTGAGACGAGTTTGGGGGAAATTGATGGAAGGATTGAAAAACAGTTTCAGATTATAGAAGAGGCCCTTAGGATGGAGCTTGAAAAAAAGGCCCTGCATTCTGGTAGGAAAGAGGAAGGGACATCATGAGTTATCTTGTTGATTTTGACAGATATTATAAAAGACTGTTCACTACAAATCCGATCTGTGCAAAGGGTAAGGTAACCAAGGTCATTGGTTTGTTAACCGAATCGCAGGGCCCGATATCCATGTTGGGTGATATGTGTGATATATATCCCAGCGGCGATTTTCCCACGGTAAAGGCAGAGGTCCTTGGGTTCAGAAACAGGAGGGTCTTGCTTATGCCATTGGAAGAATTGAGAGGCATAGGTCCTGGCAGCCCTGTTGTTGCGAGAGGACAGAAGGCCTCCATAGGGGTTGGGGAAGGCCTCCTTGGCAGGGTTATAGATGGCCTTGGTGAGCCATTGGATGGGAAGGGGCAGGTTAATGTTGATGTTGAATATCCGATTTATCAAAATACGATTAATCCATTGGAAAGGCCATGTATTACAAGACCCCTTGATGTAGGAGTCAGGGCAATTAACGGGCTGTTGACCATAGGATATGGTCAACGTGTAGGTATCTTTGCAGGTTCCGGGGTTGGCAAGAGTGTCCTTTTAGGCATGATTGCAAGAAAAACATCGGCAGATGTGAATGTTATTGCCCTTATTGGAGAAAGAGGCAGGGAAGTCAACAGCTTTATCAGAAATGATCTTGGTGAAGAGGGGCTGAAACGATCAATAGTAGTGGTGGCAACTTCGGATCAGGTGCCTCTTGTAAGAATGAGGGGGGCTTTTATAGCAACAGCCATAGCAGAGTTTTTTCGCGACAAGGGAAAAGATGTGCTTCTTATGATGGATTCAGTAACCAGGTTTGCTATGGCCCAAAGAGAGGTTGGCCTGGCCACAGGTGAACCCCCGACAACCAAGGGTTATACCCCTTCTGTCTTTGCCCTGCTTCCCAAGTTGCTGGAAAGGGCGGGAACATCGTCGTCCAAGGGAACAATAACGGGATTGTATACGGTATTGGTAGAAGGCGATGACATGAATGAACCGATTGCGGATGCAGTACGGTCTATTTTGGATGGTCACATTGTATTGTCAAGGGATCTTGCAATGCAGGGGCATTATCCTGCAATAGATATAATGTCAAGTATCAGCCGTGTTATGGATGATATAGTAACGGATGCGCACCGGAAAAACGCCAAGAGACTAAAGGCCATACTTGCTACGTATAAAAAGGCGGAAGATCTTATTAACATAGGGGCATATTCTCGTGGCAGTAACCCTGATATAGATTATGCCCTGGATATGATTCAGCCTGTTTTTGCCTATCTGAAACAGGATGTAAATGACGAAGGTGAGCTAACAGAAAGTATTGCAAGACTGGAAGAGTTATTCAGGACCTCGGAAACGGTTGGATCAAAGGCAGCCGTATCCAGGGGGACAGATGCAGATGCAGTTGGGTCTGTTGCTTCAGATGGAATCCGCTTTGCCTGGATGGATCAGAGAGGTTTCAGTTCTCCGTCTGTATGAAAACATGGTTGCTAAACCCATGTGTACAATAGCTATTCTCTTTATGCATTGCCTGGTCTGTTCTATTGAAACGACAGGCAGTTGCCAGGATTGTGAAAAACAGCCATTTACGGATGAAAACCAGGTGATATTTTACTGGAGGGCCTATGTATAAATTCAAATTACAGCCGGTGCTTGATCAAAGGGAATTCGTTGAAGAGAATCTGAAAAAGGAGCTTGCATCATGTAAGGCATTATTAAAAGAGGAAAATGCAAAACTTAATGGATATAAGGCCTCCAAGGCCAGATTAATGGTGGAACTTGGGCATAGGAAGAAAAAAAAGGCGACTATTTCTGAAATACTGCTGTATGTAGGATTTATTGAGCAGGTGTCAAGGGATATTGAAAAACAGAAAATAAGGGTTTCGCAAGTCAAATCTCTTTTTGATGAAAAGTTGGCAAGCCTTGTTGAGGCCATGAAGGATAAAAAATCTATAGAAAAACTAAAAGAGAAAGAGATGACAAGCTATAAACTCAAGAGTCTAAAAAAAGAGCAGAATTTTTTGGATGAAGTGGCAATCCAGAGGTTTCATACAAGGAGATAACTGTATTGCTTAACATAGACAGGCTTTACAGGGTTATGAGAAATTTACCGTAACGGTGAGGAACTGTATTATGGCACAATCTTTTCAGATTTTTTCAACTCAGGGAACATCTATAGGGCATGTCAAGGGGCATGCTACGTCTACTGACGGTAAAGGCCATGTGGATGGAAATAGCACTACATGTCGCAGCACTGATGATTCCTTTAAAAAGAAACAGGCATCTTTTTCTTCTGCTCTTTCACATACAAAAAGATCCGGTCAATCATCTATCCAGAAAAAAAAGGGGATGGTTCACAAAAGCGGGAAAAAAGAAGCAGGAACAAAAGGCATGGACGGTAATACGGCCAAGACAGATAACTCTCTTCCCACGATTAAGGAATCTACGGATGAGACAATGGCTTTTTCTGTTTTGTTTTCTGTTGATGGAAAGCTTGTTATACCTGTGAATCAGACAGCCTCTGATATTAAAGGTGATAACGAGATCTTGAGTGCAGAAAAGAACTTGTGTACGTATGCCATGAAAACAGAAACGGATCATCCGTTTCTGTTGACAAATATAATGCCGAATAATGATAAACAACCTCATACTGACAATGTCGCAGACAATCACATCCTGGATGTTCCTGAATTTAAGGGGCTTGAACAGATAAAGTCCTTAAGGCTGAAGGGCTTGAAACATGATATTGATAACAAGTCTATAGATGTTCTGGATAAGGTTTCAGACAAAAGTTTTTCTTTAAAGGCAGATGATTTTCTGATCCTTCAGCAGGGAGAGCAATACCATGAAAAGGAAGATGCGTCTAAAGATTTTACCATGTTGACAGAGGATAGGCCGGACACAAAGGAAAATGTCTTGACTGCAAAAAACGGTATTATAACCGGTGCACATACCAATACCACTCAAGTAAGTGGAGGAGCTGGTAATCCCAGCCAGGGGCAAACCTTACATGCGGTCAGGCAGGATAATGTGATGAGCCAGGTGGAAAGGGCTGTTATGAGCATGAACAATGGGAAAAAGGCCATTGTGATTAATCTGAAGCCGGATGTCTTCGGCAAATTACGGCTCAGTATTTCTACTCATCATCAACAGGTGATAGTAAAGATATTTGCAGATACTGCACTTGTAAAGCATGTTATAGAGAGTAACCTTAACCAGTTTAAATCGGATCTGCAAAATCAGGGTATGCAGATTGATCAGTTTGAGGTCTTCGCAGGTGGTAACGGTCAGGGGGAACAGGAAGAAAATGCTTATGCAAGGTATGAATCAGGATCGGGTTCAGGGTTTAATGGAGATGCAGGTTTTATGGGGTTGGATCAGAAAGATGTAAATCCTGTTCACATAGACGGTCATTTAACCGGGCTGAGCCTTGTGAATTTTTTTGCATGATCTGTGTGCCAATATTGATGAACCTGTAAAAAGTCGATTTGATGGCTAACAGCAGCCTTTTCAATCCACTTATGACAGGGCGCAGTTGGAGGTAAGGATATGTCCATAGGAGTGAACGCATTGAATGCTAATACAGAACCTATAGAGACTCATAAAAAAAATGATCAACTTGGCAAGGACGCCTTTTTGAAACTGTTTATTGCCCAGCTCAAAAATCAGGATCCCCTGAACCCAATGAAAGGTACGGAATTTACTGCTCAGTTAGCCCAGTTTAGTTCTCTCGAGCAGCTTACCGATATTAACAAAAATATTGGCAGCCTTCAGAACTATCAGTCTGCAAGTAACAATTCACAGGCGGTTTCATTTATTGGAAAAGAGATAAAGGCCAAGGGCAGTTCCTTTTATTTTAATGGAAATGATTCCGCTGATATTGCATTTAAATTGAATAATTATGCGTCTGATGTCAAATTATATCTTTACGATGGGCAGGATCATTTGGTGAGAATAATTGAAAAGACTGATCTTGAATCCGGGATGCATAATCTTTCATGGGATGGAACAGGTAACGCAGGGGAAACCCTGCCGGCAGGGAATTACAGCTTTGATATAATGGCAACAGATATGAATGGTAATATCGTGAACAGTACTACATATGTTTCTGGCAAGGTAACAGGGATTACATACAACAATAACTCTGCATATCTGATGCTGGGGAAACAGCAGGTCGCTCCTGCTGATGTTATTGAGGTTTCAGGAATATAAAACCAGGTTGATTGCCAAACAGTTTTTATCCATAAATGGCCTTGTTGCTCAATATCTGTACTTGCCGTGTGCCGGACACACGGGACCGGTCAACTTGCGGGATAATTTGTGCAAGTAATATACAGGCAACGGGATTGGATACAAAAGGATGTTTTGGAACAGTTTCGGTATGGCAATAAAAAAGGAGAAGTAACATGATAGGAGCAATGTATACAGGTATTTCAGGCCTTAATGCCAATGCAACGGCAATGTCGGTTGTAGGAGACAATATTTCCAATGTGAATACCGTAGGATTCAAATCCAGCAGGGCATCATTTGCCAACATACTGTCCAAGTCTGTTGTAGGTTCTACAAAGCAGGAGATTGGTATGGGAACACGCTTTTGGGCTACTGATCCTTCCTGGGCCCAGGGATCATTTGAAAATACCGGGAGCCCAACAGATCTTGCCATAAACGGAAAAGGCCTTTTTGTACTAAAAGACAGTGCCGGGGCATCCTTTTATACGAGGGCAGGAAATTTTAATTTTAACAAAGACGGCGATCTGGTCAATACTGATAACCTTGTTGTTCAGGGGTATCCAATAGATGATTCCGGAAGGCTTGGAGTGCTTGCAAACGTGAATGTAGCTGCAACAAGCACTTCCCCTGCGAGTGCCAGTACGCAAATGACCTTAGGCGCAAACCTGGACAGCAACGCAGCGGTTTCTGATACTTATTCCGTTGCCCTGAACGTATATGATTCCTTAGGAACAGCAATACCTTTGAATGTGGAATTTACAAAGGCGGCGTATAATACGTGGGATTGGAGTGCTACTGTTCCTACCAGTTTCGTAGGGTCAGGAAATGAAGAGGTGGGTACCGGGCAGTTAATTTTTGCAAATGATGGCTCCCTGTCTTCCAACAGTGGCAGTACAACCAATCCTTCTATAAGCATTCCTCTTATAAATGGGGCAACTACACCTCTTAACATTACCTGGAACATGTTTGATGCAGGTGGTGCCAGTTCTGGTGGTCTAACACAGTATTCGTCTGATTTTGCTTATACATTTAAATCTCAGGATGGCTATACTTCTGGTGTTCTCAAGGAGATTTCAACCGATGCAGACGGAATTGTCAGCGGCAGTTATTCCAATGGAGAACATGTGCCTCTGTACCAACTTGCTCTGGCAGATTTTCCCAGTTACTACGGTCTTACAAAGCTGGCCGATACCCTTTATCAGGAATCTACTGCATCGGGGCAGCCCGTACTTGGTACGGCAGGCAGAGGAACTCTTGGGGTCGTTGTGCCTGCAGCACTTGAAATGTCTAATGTGGATCTGGCAGAGGAGTTCGTTAAGCTGATCACCACTCAACGTGCATTTCAGGCAAATTCCAAGGTTATTACTACCAGTGATGAGATGCTTGGAGACCTGATCAGTATCAAACGTTAATAAACCGGCATGGCCGGATCCAAAATATCCTGGTCATCCACGGATATGAAAATACAGACTGGTTTTTTAACATGGTTTTGTGTGTTTTCATG
>JAGGTJ010000146.1 GCA_021163815.1 Deltaproteobacteria bacterium
GCTCAAATTTTGCGAGATTGCGATATCACAAAAGAAGAACTCAAAAAGAAATTTTAAGCGAACAACCGTATGAACACGGACTGGCAAATCCGCTGCACTTCTTTGCCAGCCGGTTATGCGGAGCATTACCCGTTTACGGATCAATTTTATCGTGAAAACACACAAAACCGTGCTGAGAAACCAGGCTGTACTTTCATATCCGTGGGTGGTTAAGATATTTTGAATCGGGCCATGCCGGTTTTGGCACTATCTACTTTATATTTTTTTGAGGAATCAATTAAGAATGCAGAAAGAAAAATCAACAGAAATTAAGGCGGCAAAACAGCTAAAGGCTGTTATGGCACAATACTTCGTAGAACTTGGAGAGGCAACAAGGACCGGAAACAAAAAAATAGCATGGTGCAGTAGCGTAGGTCCTGCTGAATTGGCTATCGCTACCGGGTTTCTTGTGTATTTTCCTGAAAACCATGCTGCTATCTTAGGCGCCAACCGTTCTGCTATGGATTATATCCCCATAGCCAATGCACACGGTTATTCTCCTGAGATATGCTCTTATCTTACCAGTGATATTGGGGCATATCTTAAGGGTGAGACTCCTCTTACGCAGGCCTTTGGTTTGGAGCGGGTACCTAAACCGGATATAGTTCTCTATAATACGAACCAATGTCGTGACGTATATGACTGGATGAACTTTTATGCCAGGGAATATAATGTCCCCATTGCAGGTATTAACACCCCTCGTGATCAGCCTGAGGTAAGGGATGATGTTGTAAAGGCCTGTACAGTGCAACTTAAAGAGATAGTTCCTGTTCTTGAAAGCATATCTGGTAAGGCCTTTGATGTGGATCGATTTAGGGAGGTGTTGGCATGTTCTCTTGAATGCAGTAATTTATGGGAAGAAACACTTGATATAGCGAGACACATACCATCTCCTGCCACTTTTTTTGATCATTGCATTCATATGGGGCCTGCGGTTGTATTAAGGGGGCGTAAAACGGCAGTAGACTACTATAAGTTGCTGCTTCAGGAAATGAAAGACCGGGTGGAAGCAGGGATTGCGGCTGTAGAGGGCGAGCGTCATCGTTTTTACTGGGATGGTATGCCAATATGGGGCAAACTTCGCAGTTTGAGCAATCTGTTCAGTGAGTTGAAATGTTCAGTAGTGGCAAGCAGCTATTGTAATAGCTGGGTTTTTTCCGAGTTTGATCCTTCTGACCCCTTTAAGAGTATGGCCAGGGCCTATGCTTCTATATTTATAGGTCAGGATGATAATTTCAAGGAAAGATATATTGCCCAAAAAAAGGTCGACTTTGCAATTGACGGTATTATTTATCATGATTCCAAGACATGTCCCAACAATACCAACACGCATTATGGGTTACCAGAACGGCTTAAACAAAGGCTGAATATTCCTTATCTTATAATAAACGCCGATCTTAACGATTTGCGTTGCTATTCAGAAGAACAAACACGGACAAATATTGAGGCGTTTGTTGAACAACTTGAAGAAGCATTATGAAATTTTTTGCAGGAATTGATATTGGTAGTTGTACCACAAAGGCGGTAATAATCGATGAGGATGCAAAGATAACGGGGTCCTATGTCTGTCGTTCTGGCATCGATTATCTGAAATCTGCGGAAAAGGCATTGAACAAGGCTATAAATGGTATTTCCGGCGGTGAGGTAATTTCTATTGTTTCAACCGGTTACGGCCGTCATAATGTGACCTTTGCATCGGTACGTAAAACTGAAATAGCCTGTCATGCAAAAGGGGCATTTGCCTCTGTACCAAAGGCCATGACCATTGTGGATATTGGTGGCCAGGATAATAAAATAATAAGACTGGATAAGTTTGGCCGTAGAATCGATTTCAAGATGAACCGTAAATGTGCAGCAGGTACAGGAGCCTTTATAGAGGAAATAGCTCATCGGATAGAGATACCTCTTGACTCATTGGATAAGATTGCGCGCAAGGCCAGGACGCATTTCAAGATAAACAGTTACTGTACAGTCTTTGCCTCTACAGAGATTCTTGCTCATGTAAGGGCAGGTGTTTCCAAGGAGGAGCTGGCAAGAGGAGTGCTTGAGTCAGTGGTAGACAGACTAATTGAAATGATACCTTTTGAAGGCCCTGTTCTTTTGTGTGGAGGGGTCGTGACATACTATCCATTTATTGCTGATATCCTGTCAGACAGGATATCAGGAGAAGTAATTGTCCCTCAGATGCCGCAGTTAACAGGTGCATATGGGGCAGCTCTTTTTGCCCGTGAGCTTGAAATTTCCAGATAGAAGAACATCTGTAGATAGGTTGCAAATGTCTCAGATTGGTATGCTTTATGTGTCCGGCTCAGGTGGGTACAGATATTAAAGAGTCATCTCTCACAATTACTTGTGTTGAGAGGGATGTGGTGTTTCAGGAGAGGTCACACTATGGTAAGATCTTTAATGAAATCCAGGATTTTTTTTATAGGCGGGGGGAGATTTTGCAAGACATTTATTCATGCCCTGTTAAATGCAAATTTTTCACAGGATAGACCTGTTATACTGGGTATTGCAGATAATGATCCAAATGCTCCGGGTATCCAGTATGCCAAAGAATTGGGTATATATACTACAGATGATTATACCAAACTTTTTAGGTTTAAACATATCGATATCATTATAGAACTTACCAAGGATAACGATCTCGCCGTATATTTGAGAAAGATAAAACCGCTTGGAGTGAAACTTGTAGATCATTTTGAGGCCCGGGCCCTATGGGATTATTTTCAGATTGAGGAACGAAAGTACAGTGTCTTGAAACAGCTTGATGCATGTGGAAATGATACAGAAAAAATTAAAGATATTTTTGAACAATTCTCCGGCTTTTTTCTTGATCTTGCCAAAAAAAGAAATGAGTATTCGCAAAAGACCCGTAAGGCCCTTTTAGTGAGTCAAATGGCCATATCACAGGTAATTGAAGGAAGTACCATTCCGACCTTTACTATAGATAAAAATCATATTGTCGTTCACTGGAACAAGGCCTGTGAAAAATTGACCGGTTATTCTGCCGATGAGATCGTAGGAACAAGTAACCACTGGAAACCTTTTAGAAAAGAACCTCGGCCTATTATGGCAGATATTATTCTGGATCAGGTAATGGAAGGAGAAATAGACAAACTGTATGGTTCACAGTGGCAGAAATCACCTCTGATAGAGGGTGCCTATCAGGCAGAGGAGTTTTTCCCAAATGTTGGCAAAGAAGGTAAGTGGCTCTTTTTTACGGCAGCCCCTATAAGGTCAACAGATGGTGAGATAATAGGGGCCATTGAAACGCTTTGGGATAAGACCGAAGAGAAAAAGGCAGAAGAGGAAAGGGATCGTCATACAAGGAAGCTCGCAACTCTATGTTCTGTATATTCCGTTCTTAATGCACCAAGGGATATAAATGAAAGGATAAATATAGCGATAAGGGAAATCAAGAATGTTTTATATGCGGATGCCATATGTATCTTTCTGAAGGAAGATGACGGACTCTATTATTTTACATATAACTGTAACTTTCCTGATGAATTCTACGAGAAGAACAGGATTGCTGACAGAGATGGTTTTATATGTCATGTGGCAAATAGGGGGGAGCTGGAGATTGTTGAGGATATTTCCACATCTGATTTTGATGAGCTAAGGTACCTTGGCAAAACCGGACTGAAATTTGTTGTAGGTTTACCCATAACCGACAGAAAGGCCGATGTGTTTGGAGTCTTGTTAGTGTCAGGCCATGATCAAGAGACTTTTACCGAAGAAGGAAAAAAGGTCATGGATCTCATTTCCAACAGGATTGGTGCGGCTATAGAAAATGCCAGACTTCAGGAAGAGTTAAAAAGAGATGCAGAGTTTCAATCAAAACTTATTGAAAGTTCAACGAGCGCTATTGTTGCAACCGATGAGGCATGGAAAATTGTAACATTTAATCCTGAAGCAGAGAGACTTTTTGGTTATTCAAGGGCAGAGGTTATAAGATCCATGGATGCGAGAGATCTTTATCCTGACACAGTAACAGATCTCATTAAAAAAGGTCTGACCTCTCATACGGATAATGGAGATCTGCCATGGCGGGAGTTGACAATTGTTTCGAAAGATGGAGAGGAGATTCCTGTTAGGGTTTCCGGAACACTTCTTATTGAAGACGGAATTATGATAGGCAGTGTGGCATTCTTTCAGGATCTCAGGGAGATAAAAGCCCTGGAAAGAGATCTGCTTCGCTCTGAAAGGCTGGCTGCAGTAGGACAAATGGTAGCTGGAATGGCCCATGATGTTAAAAATATTCTGCATGGTTTTAAAGGAGGCAGCTATTTGATAAATGCTGGGCTTGACAATAATGATACCAATAAGTTAAAAACTGGTTGGCAGATGATACAGAGGAATATTGATCGGACATCTGATCTGGTTATAGATTTGCTCTCCTATTCAAAGGAGAGAGAACCTGAATTCGAAAAATGTTTCCCTAATGAGATTATTAATGATATTTGCGATCTGTTTGCAGAGTTGGCCAATGAAAATAATATAGAACTGAAAAAGGATCTTTCACCCTCTATAGGTGAAGTTTCGATGGATCCAAAAACCATTAGTCGTGTTCTTTCGAATCTTGTTTCTAATGCTATTGACGCCTGCATATCTGACGAGGCTACCAATAAGCAGCATTATGTCAAGGTAAAATCTGCCTGTGAAGACAACAACATCCTGAGAATAGAGGTCTTTGATAATGGTTCAGGTATGAGCGAAGAGGTAAAAAGCCAGCTCTTTACCTCTTTTTTCAGCACAAAAGGGGCCAAGGGAACAGGATTAGGTCTGTTGGTAACCCGTAAGTTGATAGAAGAGCATAAGGGAACTTTAGATGTAGAGACTGAATTGGGTAAAGGTACTACCTTCATTGTCAGACTCCCCTTTAAGAGAATTTAGTGCCCACTAACGAATATTATTTTAGGAGTACATGCTATGACCAAAAAAATATTGATTGTGGATGACGATCCTGATGTAAGGGTATTCAATTCCAGTGTCGTAGAAGACTTGGGTTATACACCTATTGAGGCGTCTAATGGAGTGGATGGCCTGAACATGGTGAAAAAAGAAAGACCTGATTTGGTTCTTCTCGATGTTATGATGCCGAAACAGACAGGACTTCGTATGTACAGGGAACTTATGGATCAAAAGGCATTAAAACATATCCCTGTTGTTATTGTCTCAGGTATTGCCAAGAAGACTTTTTTACGTTCTCAGAAGGCCCTGACTGAATTTGGAGGTTCCGAGGTTCCTGAGCCAAGCGCCTATCTTGAAAAGCCTGTTGATCCTGAAGTACTTGCCGATACCATTAAAAAGTTTCTGGCATGAACATTTACAAATATCTTTAATACAGGCTGACTTGTTCTGCATTAAGATTTCAGGGTGTTGAAAGTAGCTTTTTGTACTGTTGCCTGTGACATTCTGAATCTTATTGCTTTTGTCAAACGTTGTTTTTACCGTGAAGATACACAAAATTGTGCTGAAAATCAGGGTGTATTTTCATGTCCGTAGGAGTCCATGATATTTTGAATCCGGCCATGCCGGCTTAGTTGATCAATAGCCTGTCGGGGGATAACTAATTCTTTCACATGTTTTTGAGGAAGATTGAAATATTGCAAGGAGGATTTTATGGCGGTAATAACCATATCCAGACAATTTGGGTCAGGGGGACAAACACTTGGTAAAATGATCGCCGATAAGTTGGGTTATGTTTTTGTTGATAACGAAATTATACAAAGGCTGTCCGAAGAGGCGAATGTTTCTACCAACTGGATCAAATCTTTTGAAAAAGAGGCCGGTAGCAGGATGTCAAAGATGGTTTCACGAGTAGTTTCAAAACGCTGGCTGGATTGTATTCTTGGGGGAGAGCGCGGGTATCTTGATGAACAGATATATCTGGATTATATGGTTTTGATTATAGCTCAGATAGCAGATGAAGGTGATGCAGTTATTATGGGTCGTGGCAGCCAGTATATCCTGAACGATCACCCTGATGCCTTTCATATCCTGTTGGTTGATGAACTGGAAAACCGTGTGAAATTTCTGGTTGAGCACTATAAAATTTCAGAACGTAAGGCGTACAATGCTGTAAAAAATGAGGACCAAAGACGGATTAATCTGTACAGCAGATTAGGTAAAAAAGATTATGAGGACCCCATGCTTTATCATTTAGTACTGCATATGGGAAGGATTGGTCTGGATAAGGCATTGGAACTTGTATGCACTCTGATTGAGACAGAAGATACAAAATAATGTCAGTTTTAATATTGGGTTAATTCATGCGGTACAATATCCTGCTTGTGATAGGAAGGTTTGTGTATTGCCTGTCTGTTATCCAGGCAGGTGGGCCTTAAATTTCAATCTTCAAAATTTTTAATTTTCTGTCGCTCAAAATTCGGTCATTTGTAGATTTGAATGAAAATATGTTTCAAGGATCTTTTGCGGATAATTTTGTCGTGAAATCGGATCTTATGTTGCAATACCTATGCAATATGTTTCACATGACATCTTTAAACATATCATCTCCGTTTCCCGCGATAGATAAGTTTTGGTATTAATAAACACATATCTCTTCCTTTCAAACACAGTCCTTTTTTGAATAGCATCTATCCCGTTCCCTGTCAAAAATGATATGTTTTTTTATAAGATCAAGCCTTACTTTTCTGCTGCCAGAACAGAAAATATACCTTACGCCTTTAAAAAAAAACAGTGGAGTCTCTATAGATAATAGATGTAGGGATAAAGAACATTACACAAGTGATCTTTATATATCGATCTGTTGTCTGTGAACATGTACAGGAGGCATTGAGGTGAAAGATAACCATTTATGCATGGTTATCTGTTTATAGGTTTTTCTGCGTGTGAATGTGTGGTTTTGCAAAAAGCTGCTTTGTATTGTATGATACATTATTTATGGTAAAAAGACACAAGACTGTGCTGAAAAATCAGACTGTGTTTTCCATGTCCGTGGGTGACCAGGATATTTTGAATCCGGCCATGCCGGTTTAACCTTTAACAAGGCCGAACCTTCTGCAGAGGTTTTCCGTATCAGGCACAACCTGCCATGAGGTGTGTTATGAAAAAAGATTTGACAGACTATAAGACTTTGCATGATGAGATTAAGAGATTGAGTAAGGAAAGAAATGCCATAATCCTGGCACACAATTACCAGCCGCCGGAAATTCAGGATGTGGCAGATCTTTGTGGTGATTCTCTGGAACTTTCAATACGGGCAGCCAGTACAGATGCAGATATAATTGTTTTCTGCGGTGTCCATTTTATGGCAGAGACGGCATCCATTTTATCTCCGAATAAAAAGGTTCTTTTGCCTGTCGAAAATGCGGGCTGTCCGATGGCAGATATGATTACAGCGGATTTGTTAAAAAAAAAGCGGATGGAATATCCAGAACTCTGTATCGTAACATATGTAAACACCACTGCAGATGTAAAGGCTGAGAGCGATATATGCTGTACCTCGGCCAATGCTGTTTCTGTAGCCAATTCTGTACAGTCATCTGTTCCGATACTTATGGTTCCTGATAAAAACCTGGCAACCTATGTCAAGAACTGTACACATAGGGATATTCACATTTGGAATGGGTACTGTCCTATCCATGATAATCTGACAAAAGATCAGGTTTGTGAAATAAAAGAGAAACATCCAGATGCCGTTTTTCTTGCTCATCCTGAATGTTCTTTTGAGGTCCTTGATCTGGCAGATGAGATAAAAAGCACCTCAGGCATGATAGAATATGTAAAAAAATCAGACAAAAGGGAGTTTATTATTGGAACCGAGATAGGCATTATTTATCCTCTTTCAAAGGCAAATCCTGATAAGGTCTTTATTCCTGCCTCGTCTGATCTGGTTTGTAAGGATATGAAAAAGATCCGTTTGGATGATATTCTCAGGTCATTAGAAACCCTGTCGCCTGAAGTAAAGGTCTGTGAGGAAATACGGTTAAGGGCCAAACGGGCAGTAGATAATATGTTGAGTATAACCTAAAACCTCCTGCCCCAGTTTAGCTATTATCTCCTTTCCATGTTCAGAAAAGGCCTGATATTTGAATAAGTAAGATCGGATAAAAATATATCCAATGAATAAAAATAATGACACAATAAAATCTGAATTGGGACGATTGCGCAAGCTTTTTATTATGCCCGATTCTCCGGATAAGTTTATTGAATTCGGAAATGAACTCCTTGCAATGATCCATGACTTTTTTCAGGAAAAGGGTGGTATACACAGCAGCATTACCTTGCCTGAATTGAGTAAGATATTTGAAGAGTCAGATCTGCCGGACAAACCAATCTTGATAAAAGATGTCTTGTCAGAAATAAAGAACAAGATAATAAAACATTCGGTAAAGGTTGGAAGTCCATATTATATAGGGCATATGACAAGTGCCATTCCCTACTTTATGATTCTTCTTGAGATGATAATAGCTACCTTGAATCAGAATCAGGTCAAGATAGAGACAGCAAAGGCATCCAGTTTTGTTGAAAAAGAATTTGTAGCATGGTTTCATCGTTTGATTTTCAGACGAACAGACAATTTTTACAAAAACAACATTCAAAACCACAAGGTTGCCCTTGGCAGTGTAACGTCAGATGGAACAATGGCAAATATGACGGCCCTTCTTGTGGCGAGGGAAAAGGCCTTCCCTGCCGATGATGTGTTTCCTGGCGTACGTAATGCAGGCATAGAAGCTGCCTTGAGATATTATGGGTATACAAGGGCTGTTATACTTGTTTCCACAAGAGGACATTACTCTTTAAGAAAGTCTGCAAGTTTGCTTGGAATAGGAGAGAAAAATGTTATAAGTATCCCTGTAGATAATAATAATCGTATCGATATAGATAAATTGAGGCATAAGATCAAAAAAATTAGCAGATATAGACACAATGCAAGGACAAAGATCATGGCCATTATTGGTATAGCGGGAACAACAGAAACGGGAAATATTGATCCTTTGGACGAACTTGCAGAAATCTCAAAAGAGGTCGGTACCCATTTTCATGTTGATGCCTGCTGGGGCGGATCAGTGCTTCTTGTAGATGAATACAGATATTTATTTTCAGGAATTGAAAAGGCGGATTCGGTAAGTGTTGATTCCCATAAACTCCTTTACTGTCCCATGTCTATGGGACTTGCCCTGTTCAGAAATGAAAAAGATCTTTGCCTGACACGCCATTCCTCTCAATATGTTATTCGTAAAAATTCTGTGGACCTTGGACGGTTTACTATAGAGGGCTCCAGGCCTTTTTCCTGCCTTAAGCCATGGGCAGCACTGAAGATCCTGGGAAAAGAAGGCTACAGTATCTTATTTAAACAGGCCAAAAAATCGGCCAGCAACCTTAAGGCAATGCTGGATGCCTGTGGAAATTTTGAAACATTTAACGTCCCTGAACTTTTTATCCTCATATACAGGTTTATTCCCAAAACAGTCAGGGATGATCTTATCGTCCTGAAAGAGCTGACTTTATCCGGGCATGATCAGGAAATCAAAGAAATTACGCGTACTGTCAAAAATATAAATCGGCTGATAAATGCATTGAACATAAAACTTCACAAGTCCTTGCGCATGGATGATTCCAGTTTTGTATCAAGGACAAAGCTGGAGTCAACACCTTACCGACCACAACAGATAGTTGTGTTAAGGGCAGTGCTGATTAATCCTTTAACAACAAGAGATATCTTAAGGGAGATTGTAAGCACGCATAACGATATTGGCCTTCAACTGTGGGAGGAGTTCAGCCCACTGTACGAACGGATCCGTTCACATATTAACCAGTACGGATGGATTTGATTAGGTTCCTTGCCAATTGAGATCTGTAACTGTGCCACAAGTCCTTTGGATAACACTCCCTTTTATAAAACTCTATAGAACTTGTCTGAATCTGAAAAAAAAGAAATAAATCTGGCCGCAGGTGTGGTCAGTTTTTTTACGCTGTTGAGCCGTATCCTGGGGCTGGTTCGCGATATGGTAATTGCCTCCATGTTTGGATCAGGAATGCTTACGGACGCCTTTTTTGTGGCATTTCGTATCCCCAACCTGTTACGACGTCTGTTTGCAGAAGGTTCCCTTACCATATCCTTTATCCCTGTTTTTACTGACTATCTGTACACAAAGAGCAAAAAGGATGCCTTTGAGCTGGCCAGGGTTATACTGACTGTGCTTTCTGTCATCCTTATTCTTGTTACATTACTGGGTATACTTTTATCTCCATGGATAGTCAGGATCCAGGCCTTTGGTTTTGGTGGTTCCGGAGCCAAATATGATCTCACTGTTTTATTGACGAGAATCACCTTCCCATATATATTTTTTATAGGCCTTGTTGCCTTTTTTATGGGAGTTTTAAACTCGTTGCGGCATTTTGCAGCTCCTGCTGCTGCACCAATATTTCTGAATGTTTCAATAATAGGTGCTGCGTACCTTATATCCCCACAACTCAAGGAACCTGTTGTAGGGCTTGCCATAGGTGTCTTGATTGGAGGCCTTTTTCAACTTCTTCTTCAGATACCATGGGTTATAAAGGAAGGTTTTATTCTTCTGCCATCTTGGAATCTGAATCATCCTGCCCTAAAACAGATAGGAAGGTTAATGCTGCCTGCAGTATTTGGCTCTGCCGTTTATCAGATAAACCAATTTATAGGAACACTTCTGGCCTCATTCCTTGCGGAAGGCAGTATCTCTTGGCTGTACTATGCCGATCGTCTCGTTCAGTTTCCTTTGGGAGTTTTTGCCCTATCTGTCAGCACGGCTGTCCTTCCGTCTTTATCAAAAGAGGCAGCACAAAATAGGCTTGCAGAATTTGGAGACACGGTAATACATTCTCTTCAGCTCATTTTTTTTATTACTCTCCCTGCAATGGCAGGTCTGATTGTACTTGGAAAACCTGTTATCCAAATACTTTTTCAGCATGGGGTCTTTGATTCATATGACTCTGTAATGACCTATAAGGCTCTTTTGTTTTATGCGGTTGGTCTCTGGGCCTTTGCAGGTATAAGGGTAACAGTTGCAGGCTTTTATGCGCTTAAGGATACCAAAACTCCCGTTAAAATTGCCATTGTGGCCATGATTGCCAACCTGATTTTTGCCCTGTGTCTTATGGGGAAGATGAGGCATGCCGGTCTTGCCTTTGCGCTTTCCCTTGCTTCTGGTATTCAACTGCTTCTTCTATTGATTTTTTTAAATAGAAAGGTCAACATGGGGAGTATTAAACCGGTTATCATATCCGTATTAAAGGCATCCTTGTCTGCCCTTATTATGGGAATAACCATATATTATCTGCATCTCAAATGGCTTACAACAGGCCCGGGGATAAACATATGGGTATCTGTTTTGGATCTTTCAGGACTTATTGTATCCGGAATTATGATTTATTTTATCACCGCAAGGTTGCTGAATTGCCCCGAAATCAAGGCCATATTATCAATGCTTCATTTGGCGTAAAAATACACAAGACCGTGTTGAAAACCCAGGCTGTATTTTTATATCTATGGGTGGACAGAATATCCTGTCTGCGCCTGTCTGCGCCTGTCTGCGTGCGTTGGCGCACAGGCAGATGCG
>JAGGTJ010000117.1 GCA_021163815.1 Deltaproteobacteria bacterium
ATGTTATACGTATTGATTAGGATAAAACCTGGAGGCGAATTTGAACATCCCTGAGAAATTTTCCATCACGTGGACTAATTATATGAAGTACAGGGCCAAGTTGAGAACCTTTGACTTGGCCAAAATTGATGACATAATACGGTATTCTACAGAGAGGTATTTTGATACAATAACGCAAAGGACAATCGTAGTGGGAAGGCATAATGATACGCTGGTTCTGATTCCATATGAAGAAAAAGGGAATGAAGTAACACCAACCACTATTCATACTACCACTCGGCAACAAATAAATTTCCGCCTCAAGGCGGGGAGGTTTAAGCATGGATAAACCAAAAATGAACTATTTCAAAGAAGAAGACATCTTGCATCTAGTCATTTCCGATGAGAAAGAGGCTGGTAGCGTTCAATTAAGTCCAAATATTACAGTGGAACTGAATGAAGAGGGCGAATTGATTGGTATAGAAATTCTGGAGGCAAGTTCCTTTATTCGTGATTCTATACTGGAAACCGTCCAAGCGAAAATGTTGAACCTGCCCAAGACGTATAACCAGGTAGCCAGTGGTCTTTAATCCCCCAGCCCCCACAACACCCAGCATGCGGGTACCTGCCTGCAGCAGGCAAGCACACTGGGCGTTTCACAGAGCCTATCGAGTTGGGTTGGGTGGTTCCATGACACGCCGCATAATCCACCGGTCGGTTTCCTTGTGTCTTGCGAGTTCATAGAGACTCCTTTCCTGCTCTGTTACCCTACCTGCCTACCGGCAGGCAGGTCTCCTGAATACAGGGTTTCGTTACATTGCCTGCCTGTGCATTGCCTGACTGCGAGCGTCCTCGCTCAGGCAGGCACGCAGACAGGTCGGCTCATAGCTTTGCACTCGGACTTCCTTCAGACATCGCCTCACGACGGTGCCCTTGTCTTCGGCTAGTATTTTGGTTAATATATTCAACATATTAACCGGATTCACATACAGGGGACTTTCACCCCATTAATTCACGCCTATGCCGGGCGTACACAAGCGGGTGCAGTTGACCGACATTCCGCTGCGCCCTTCGGGCTTGCTTCATCTCGGCAAGTGACCCTTGGCGTTAGCCGTTTATCGAGTGGAGATATCTAATGAATATTTTGAGTAGCCATGAAGGAAAACTGACAAGGATAGGTGTTTTTTATGATGGGAACTATTTTTCACATGTAAGCAACTATTATATGTATTATCATTTAAGAAAAGCGCGAATCAGCATCCCAGGATTGCATCAATTCTTGATTGCTGAAGTCTCTAAGGCAGAGGACTCTATTGCTCGCCATTGTAGAATAGTCGATGCTCACTATTTTAGGGGCAGGCTGAATGCCTCTGAGGCAAAATCCAGAGATGCTCTTTATAGGGAAAGGGTATTTGATGAAGTACTCATGCGCGAGGGTATAATTACTCACTATCTCCCTTTATCTGGCGACGGAGAAAAAGGAATAGATGTTTGGCTTGCTCTAGAGGCATTCGAGCTGGCAATTTACAAACGTTTTGATGTCAGTGTATTAATTGCAGGTGATGGTGACTATTTACCACTAATCCGCAAATTAAATACTCTAGGCACCAGGGTAATGGTCTTAGGATGGGATTTTACATATACAGATAATAACGGTAATACAAAAACCACGAGAACAGCACAGACAGTTCTAGATGAGGCTACATATCCCATTTTGATGAGTACGGTTATTGATGATAGATCAAGAAAATCTGATCCTATTATTGAGAATCTGTTTTTTGTGCCAAAAACCCAAAAAAAGGGAATTAATCAAGATAATATCCTTCCCTCTGATGGAAATACAAAGGTTGGAGTTATATGTAATCTCAAAGAAGGATATGGATTTATCAAGCCAGACAAAGGAAACGAAAATCTCTTCTTTCATTATACTTCCATGCTAAATGATGATTTTAACGAATTATCTGATGGAGATAGGGTGGAATATGAAGATTCAGTTAATGATAAAGGACCATGCGCAATAAAGGTGAGAAAAGTCGGCTAACAAGGCAAATGTACTCGGACGTCAAAAAGCGCCGCTCCTTCGTCGCTCTACTTTTTAACGCCGGTGATTTGCGGCATTAACAACAAATAAAAGTAGAAGGAGAAGCTATGAAAATCAAAATATACTTAGAACCAAGTGAAGAAGGTGGCTACACAGTAATAGTACCCTCTTTACCTGGCTGTATATCTGAAGGCAATACTAAGGAAGAAGCAATAAGAAATATTAAAGAAGTAATTGAGCTCTATTTAGAACCAGTTGATGATGATATTGTAATTAATCAAGATATGGAAGAATTGGAATTGGCAATATGAGCAAAGTTCCGAGCTTAAATTATGATGGCGTTCTAAAAAGTCTCCATATACTCTGTTATAGCGTTTGGCCATACGTTCGACATCTTGTATGCCTTCACGCATAACCAAACACTATGTCTTGTATATGAAGATTTTTACTTAGCCATTGGTTCTACTTTTTACAGGTTCATCAATTATGAAAAAGTTATAAAAGCCTTACAACGAGATGGTTGGGTAGTGATTAGACAGAAAGGTTCACATATAAGATTACAAAAACATACGGGAACTGAAACATTGAAGATTATAGTTCCGGCGCATAAACCAATTAAACATTCTACACTTTCCCATATATTAAAACAGGCAAGGATTTCGATTGACAAGTTTATGAAAAAATTATGATTTCTCTAATCGGGTAGCCCTGCCCCCACAACACCCAGCATGCGGGTCCCTGCCTGCTGCAGGCAGGCGCATTGGGCGTTTCCCAGAGCCTATCGAGCCGTAGCTGGATAGTGAATATTTGGGTTGGACAATTCCATGACATGCCGCGCCACCGGTCGGTTTCCTTGTGTCTTGCGAGTTCATAGAGGCTCCTTCCTGCTCTGTTACCCTACCCTGCCTGTGCATCGCCTGACTGCGAGCGTCCTCGCTCAGGCAGGCACACAGACAGGTCGGCTCATAGCTTTGCACTCGGACTTCCTTCAGACATCGCCTCACGACGATACTCTTGTCTTCAGTTAGTATTTTGTTAATATATTCAACATATTAATCGGATTCACACACAGGGGACTTTCACCCCATTAATTCACGCCCATGTCAGGCGTACACAATTGGGTGCAGTGGACTGGCATTCCGCTGACGCTACATGCCAGCCACTGACCCATGACATTAGGCCGCATGGATGGAGGTTTTAAATGAACAGAGCAAAACTTAATTTCATAATCGATATTTTTATGTTTATCTGTATGATGTTGGTTGCAAATATAGGGTTCTTGATAAAATTTACACTTATACCTGGTAGAGAAGCACGGAAAATATATGGTAGGAATGTTGATTTGTTTCTGTTTGGCATGGATAGACATCAATGGGGCACACTTCACCTTTATATAGGTTTCACTTTGCTTGGGCTCTTGGTTCTACATCTTCTATTGCATTGGAAGATGATACGGACCTTATATCGGCAATTGATACCTTCTCCTAAAATTCGAAAAAGAGGTTGCTGGATATTTGTAATTGTTTCTATCTTTCTGATGGTTTTTCCCTTTCTTGTAAATCCAAAGGCAGTAGATCGTGGGCATAGAAAAGCTTATCACGGTGGATCAAAAATATATAAAGGTCAAACACAACCACCAATAAAAAAACGTGAAGATAAACTGCAAAGTAGTAAACATCGTGGCATGTAATGGTCAAGTAAAAACGGACACCGCAAATTAAGCCGCAAAAAAGCCTTGTTCTTTCTCATAATCAAAAGGGCTTTTGTAACCCAAAGTAAAATGGAGCCAGATTTAATTGTAACCTAAATTCTGCAAGCGTCGAGTTTGCCGAAGATGCAAGGCGGCAAGGGCGCAGACGTACTATGATACTTCAAGCCCTTGCCAACACAGCAGATTCGGTAAAATCGACGCTCCTTAAGGGTAAACTATTTTCAAAAATCATAACCTTTATGGCCGCATCAAATTGATGAGTGTTATACAAGCACAATATTTCTATAATTCGTTGATATTAAAACCATAAATTCCTTTTTGAAAATAGTTTATGCAGGTTTTAGGTGTAATATAATATGTAATCCAGGACTTCCATTCTGGCTGCCTGTCTCGTCGTAAATCTGTAATCAGATAAACGTTCGGATTTCAGACTGCGAAAGAAACGATGGTGACATATATAATAAAATCCACACAAAACGTCGAGGAGCCAAAAAAATTATCCTGTAGCGGTCTTTCCTCTCTATTATTGAGCCGATACAATTTATAAAAACGGACAAAAATCTTATGACAGGCGATGATATAGCTGATTTCAAGTCATTGAAAGATAATCCGGAAGGTTTTAAAGATCATAAAAAAACCCTTCTGATCCCTGAGATGAATCGTATAGGCTGCCGTCTTCTTGCGGCAAGTTTCAGGGCATTTGATGTGGACGCCAGGGTAATCCCCACCGGCAAGGGACTTGATCTCGGAAAGGAATACACATCAGGCAAGGAGTGTTATCCCTGCATGATAACACTTGGAGACATACTGTCATTTTTATATGATGAAAAAGAGCGCCTTGGCAACAACTTTGACGCAGGAAATTATACATACTTTATGCCTGATGCCTCCGGTCCCTGCCGTTTTGGGATGTATAACAGATATCAGAGAATGGTCCTTGATTCTATCCCCTCTTTTACAGACATAGGGATAACCTCTCTTTCTTCTGATGATGGTTATTCACTTGCAGGTGTAATTGGCAAAAAAGAGATACGACAGGTTAGAAAGATCGGTTTTTTGTCCGTAGTAACGGGGGATATCCTTGACAGGCTGCTGTGGAAAATAAGACCGTATGAAAAATCTCCGGGCATGGCAGACGAATTTATAGACAGGGCCATATGTTCCATGGAAAGGACCTTTGAGGGATACGGATCTGACAGAAATATTGATAACGTTTTAAGAAGGCTCGATATGATTATCGAGGAGGCCAAGAAGATAAAGGACCCGGCCATTCCTCCCAAGCCAAAAATAGGTGTCATCGGTGAAATATACCTGAGATCACATACCATTGCAAACCAGGATCTTATAAAAACGCTCGAGGCATATGGAGCAGAAGTTGTAAATGCCTCCATTACGGAATGGGTAAACTACACGGCCTATGATGCCCTGAGAAAGGCAAAAACAGACCTCAGTCTGAACATAAAACAGCACCGTTATGCCAATATGCTATCCTGTTTAAAAGATATTGTCAGATTTGGTCTGGTATTTTTCTATCAGGAAAGGGTACAAAAACACGTTTACAGGCATGTAAGAGAATTGATTGATATAGAAGAAGATCATGCAATAGGAGATATGGAAAATATACTCAAAGAGGAGGATCTCTTTTCGTTTGATATAGGAACAGAGGCATGTCTGAGTATCCCTGCTGCAATAGAATATGTACGACATGGTTTTGATGGCGTGGTAAATGTATATCCCTTGACCTGTATGCCAAGCACCATTACCTCTGCTGTCATAAGGCCGGTCATGCACAGGGCAAAAATCCCATATCTTGATACCCCATATGATGCAACGGCACAGCCCGGAAGAGAATCAGACATAAGGACATTTATGTATCAGGCTTATCAACATAAAGGGAACAAACATAATTAGTTTTCATCTATAACTGGACTATAAAAGCTAAAGATCCGACAGAGTCCAAAAGCTGTCGCAGGCAGATCTTCGGCAAACTCGACGCTTACAGAATTTAGATGATACTAAAAAAATAAGGAGTTATGCATGGCAATAAAGATGTTGATCAATGCCATTGAGAAGGAAGAGTATAGAGTTGCCTTGGTTAATGGTGACGTACTTGAAGGTTTTTATATTGAAACCGCGGCAAAGGAAGAAAAGGTAGGCAATGTATACAAGGCCGTTGTGGAACGAATAGAACCCAGCCTACAGGCATGTTTTGTCAATTTTGGAAGTGATAAAAACGGCTTTTTGCCCATCAATGAAATACATCCTGAATATTACAGGGATGGATACGACAGAAAAGATGGGACAGCACTGCCTCCCATAGAAAAGATATTAAAGAAAGGACAGGAGCTCCTTGTCCAGGTTACAAAGGAAATGCCTGGCCGAAAAGGCGCCCAGTTAACAACATATCTATCCTTTGCAAGCCGATATCTCGTGCTTGTGCCCGGAGGAACGGGAGGCGTTTCAAAAAAAATAGAGGATGAAGAGGAAAGAGAAAGGCTGAAGTCACTGATAAATCATCTGAAGTTACCCGAAGGCGTCTCCGTTATTGTCAGGACAGCGGCATACAAAAAGAGTAAAAAAGAACTCTCAAAAGATCTTAACCGTCTTGTAAGAATGTGGAAAAAGATCAAAAAAGAGGTAAAAGAGGCACCTGTCCCATCCCTTATACACAAGGAGCAGGATATTTGTTTAAGGGCACTCAGGGACCATTTCTCAAGTGAGGTAACCGAGGTGCTGGTTGATAACAGGGAGATCTATACCAAGGTCAAGGATTACATGAAGATTGTTTCTCCGAGACATCAGAGAAGAGTCAAGCTATACAGGGGAGAGGAACCAATTTTTGCCCATTTCTCCCTGGAAAAACAGATTGATGCCATATATGCCAACAAGGTTTCACTGAAGTCGGGAGGCTCTATTATCATAGAACCAACAGAGGCCTTGGTCTCTATTGATGTTAATTCCGGACGCGGCAGAAGTGAAAAAAACATAGAAAATACAGCCTACAAAACAAACATGGAGGCCGCTGCAGAGATAGCAAGACAGTTACGTTTAAGGGATATGGGAGGCCTTATTGTAATAGACTTTATTGATATGAAAGATAAAAACCATATCAGGGAGATAGAAAAGATTTTCAGGGAGAGTACAAAACCTGACCGTGCCAAGATAAGCATTGCCCACATATCCAAGTTTGGCCTCCTCGAACTCTCCAGGCAACGATTACACCCATCCATTGAATCACGGTCTTACGAAAGATGTCAATACTGCCAGGGACGCGGCCTTGTTTTGTCTGTAGAATCAGCCGCAGTATCATTTTTACGCCAGATATGGGTAGGTGCATCACAAAAGAACAAACATTGTATCAAAGGTGTGCTTCCACTCGCTGTAGCAAACTATCTGCAAAACAACAAACGAAAAGAGCTGTATGATCTTGAAACAAAATACGGCGTTGCAATCAATATTGAGGGCGATGTAACCCTGCCTCCCGGTGGAGGGAAACTGGAATTCATAGCTAATTAGTTTTTACCCATGAACATATCCTTTTCTCAATCTCATCACCTGTCGTGCACATTTGACCGCAGGCAATAAAGGGAGCTTGTCATAGCTCAACAAACAGGGGCAGGAGGCTTTTGCCTACACCCGGGGCATACACTGAATTCATTGGTACGGATATTATGAATGGGAATCAAACAGGGACATCTGGCCGGATATTTCGTCTTTTTCTGATTCATCAAACAGATGTATGGTTCCATACTTCCCATCATACCCACCCTTCTTTATAACCTCTCCTTTACGCATCCTTTGCACTGCCATTTTAAACAAAGGACCTGCAACAGCATCTATGTCATCAAGTGAAACATTCATGAGGATATCCAATTCCGGGCCCAAGGTTGATAAAAGTCTTTCATAAAACCTGGCAACCCTTTTTGATGAAGGCCCAACACCAATAACCTGGGAAATCACCTCGTGCAATGGCAGCATACTGATAAATTTTTTGGATAAAAGGGGTTTTTTACGATCCCTAAGGCTAAAGATTCTGTTCAGGACACCAACTGTAAGGGGGGCTCCACAAACAGGACATATGTTATCAAACCTTTGTGTCTCCTCCGGTCTAAGGCTGACATTACACCTACGATGCCCATCCAGATAGTACTTGCCCTCTTCCGGGAAAAATTCAACTGTCCCCTCAAAGCCATTTCCCGTAGTCATGGCATCTATTATGCTGTTATACGACAGATCGGTATCAAACAGGTTTGCCTCTCTGCCTAACTTGGATAGTGAATGCGCATCAGAATTTGATACCAGAAGATAA
Organism: Deltaproteobacteria bacterium; assembly: GCA_021163815.1. GTDB lineage: Bacteria > Desulfobacterota > DSM-4660 > Desulfatiglandales > Desulfatiglandaceae > JAGGTJ01. Next base: position 8,041 of record JAGGTJ010000117.1, read on the forward strand.
TTATCCAACTGGGAAACTATCCTGTTCATTGGCGGATCAGAGGACAGGCCTGTTTCAAGGGCATGGATATAACACGTAAGATCTTCAAAACATTCCTCGATACTGTCAAAGCCGGACCTGGAGCCAAACAGGGAAAACCATGGGGTCCATATATGTGCAGGGATAAAATATGCCTGATCATCTGCCTCAAGGACGATTTCAAGCAAACGCTTTGAATCAATCCCAAGTATGGGCCTCCCGTCAGAGGAAATGTTGCCTATCTGTCTCAACCGTTTGTTAAGCCGATCTACGGCCTCAAAATCGGGCATGAGAACAACATGATGCAGCTTGCGAACACGGCCGTTTTTTTTATAAATACAGCTTATTTCACCTGAAAGCATAAACAGGACAGGTCTTGCTCCTGATACAGGGACATCTGTTTTATGCCTCAGGCTGTAAAGGCCCTGTTCCTTCTCAACAAGTTTTTCCCTAAGTTCTGAAAACCATAACGGATGAGTACAGTCCCCCGTACCAAGAATCGTAATCCCTTTTTTTTGGGCCCAGATATCCAGATTTTCTGGCGTAAGATTCTTTGCAGTTGCCCTGGAAAAACGGGAATGTATATGAAAATCAGCAATAAAACGCATCTATCCAAAATCCTGTATGACAGAGTTTACCGAAGGCCGGTTGATAATATCTCTTCGTTATGAGCGATAATTAATTGCACATAGATCCTGATAAACCTGTAAAAAGTAAAACCGATGGCGTCAGAAAAAGCCTCCTACCCCAGCGCTACGTTCGCTGTTATTCCCCTAATTATTGAGCTGATACGGTCAACGGTTCCTGTAGAATATGGAAAGTTAAGTATGCAAAAAGTAAAACACCAGGATTGCCAACAGCAAGCCTCCCTGTTCAGTTCTATGATGAATTCGGTATATTATTGGCATTTTTAAAATCCGATGCCTGAAGATCATATTTTTTCAACAGCCCATAAAAATCTGATCTGTATTTGCCTGTCAGTTTTGCTGCTTCGGTCACATTTCCTTTCGTTATGGAAAGAACAGTTCTTATGTACTCCTTTTCAAATTCGGCCCTTGCCTCTTTCAATGGCCTGATTTTTCCCCTGTCTGTTATATGTGTACGTCTATTATGCAATACAAGGTCTTCATTGATAATATGACCTTCAGACATGGCCATGGCATACTCTATGGTATTTTCCAACTCCCTTACATTTCCAGGCCATGAATACGACAACAGTTTTTGGAGGGCTAAAGAGGAGAGCTCCTTTGGTTCTTTCTTCATTCTTTTGGCATATTTTTTTATAAAATAATCAGATAACAGGGGGATATCATCCTTCCTGTTTCTTAACGGAGGAATGTATATAGGTATTATATGCACCCGGTAATAAAGGTCTTCCCTGAAAGCCCCATTTCTGACCTTGTCTTCCAGATCTGCATTTGTTGCTGCTATAATACGCACATCCACCGTTACCAGACGTTCACTTCCAAGAGGGTAAAAGGTGTGTTCCTGCAAAACACGCAGCAGTTTAACCTGTACGGATTCCGGTAACTCAGCTATTTCATCAAGGAACAGGCTTCCTTTGTCTGCCTGGGAAAAATAACCTTTTTTGTCCTTAATAGCCCCTGTAAAAGCGCCTTTTTTATAGCCAAAGAGTTCTGCTTCAAATAGTTTTTCAGGAATTGCCCCACAGTTAATAGCCACAAAATCATTGTCTTTTCTACTACTTAAAAGATGTAAAGATTTGGCTATCAGTTCTTTTCCTGTACCGCTTTCACCGTATATACAGACATTTGAGTCGGTTTCTGCAGCCCTTGCCACCTGTTCCATCACAATACGCATTGCCTTGCTTTTGCCTATGATATTGCTAAATCCATAGCTCTCGCCAACAAGGGCCCTGAGGCGTTTTACTTCCCTTGCAAGCTGATTCTTTTCAAGGCCCTTTCTTATCTGAAAAATAAGATCACGGTAATCAAAGGGCTTTGTAAGGTAGCTGTATGCTCCCTGTTGCATTGCCTGCACAGCGGTTTCTATAGTGCCATAGGCAGTAAGGATAATAACAGGCATTTCCGGCACATTGGAGTGCAGTTCCTTCATCAAATCAATCCCGGTTGTCCCTACCAGTCTCAAATCCACCAATGCCAGATCGAAAACATCCTTAGAAGACAGTTCCAGGGCATCTTTCGCATTCGTAACTGCAACAGGTTCATATCCCTCTTCTTCAATACGAAACTTAAGGACCTGAAGCATATTTTCGTCATCATCAACTATCAGTATCTTTTTGGGTATATGTTGTTCCATATTTTTTGTTGCACCTAAAACCTATATAATGTCCATTCCATGGGAACACACCTTTTGTAAAAGACATCAATGTTCCAGCTTTCTTTTCTGTGTGGTTATATCCACTTCCTTTATTTTTTTAAACTGTTCCCGCAGCGTAGAATTGACCGTCCTCAATTTTTCAAGTCTCTTTTTCATCTCTATGTTTACCTGTATTAACTCCTCAATCTTCCGGTTTTTTGCAATTACATCATTAAGGACATGAATCCATGCCCTGGCATTCATCCTAAGGTTTGTGTCAGGATAATTTTTCAACACCCGTTTGAAACATGCCAGGGCCTTTTTATAATTCATCCTTGGATTATCCGGATAAGCCCATATGATGCCCATATAAAACAGTGCCTTATCCCCCGGAGAACTATGAGGAAAATTTGACTGGATCGCCTTATATGTCCGAAATGCAGCGTTGTACCGCCCATGCAACGCCTGTTCATATGCCCTGTCTATACCTCTATCTGTTTTGCTGATATTTAAAACATGTACCTTTTTGACTGCACATCCCGCACATATCATCATTATTATACATATACCGGTACAGTAAAATAGAATGTGCTTCCCTTTCCTTCTGTACTCTTTACCCATATCTTACCTCCATGAGCATTGACTATACTCTTGGCTATATATAGACCAAGCCCCGTTCCACGGCTGTCAAATGTCTTGAACTTATAAAATATTTCCTCAAGATGCCCCTGTTGAATTCCACATCCGTCATCGGATACAGACACTACAACGTGCTTTGACAGCCCATCATCGGCAGATTGATCCGGGTTGCGTAAAGATGCCTTTACTGCAATATGTCCGTTTTTGGGGGTAAACTTGACTGCATTTTCCAACAGCACATTCAAAACCTGTCCTATCTTGTCAATATCCACATTAACAGCAGGCACATCGGAATCGATCTGTATATCAATATCTATATTTTTCTTGTTACAGGCCGGTCTTATTGTTGAGACACTCCTTCCTATCAGTACTCCTATAGAGGCCCTGCCAAACTGATAACCGATCTTGCCTGCCTCCATTTTTGACAGATCAAGAATTCTTTTTACAGTGGCAATCAAACGTTCACATTCTTCTGCAATAATATCCAACAACCTATGCTGGCGTTCCAAAGAAGAAGATGTTTTATCAGCAGATGCAAGAAGACTCACAGATTCTTTTATTATTGCCAGGGGAGTTCTCAGCTCATGAGAAACATGAGAAATAATAT
>JAGGTJ010000112.1 GCA_021163815.1 Deltaproteobacteria bacterium
TTTTTCTCTCTTGTTTTCTCCTTACCTGGCGTGCTATTTTCATAAATGGGCTCCTTCTTGGGTTTGTTTTCTTTCTTTAAAAAAATTATACCCTGTTGGAGCCCTTTTTGTAACAAAATGTTTAGATTTTCCTTAATTATTCCAATTAATTACAATGATTACTCTGGGCTTAGGTTGATATGACTATTGAGTTAGCTCCGCTTCGATATATAAACTATAATCTTTGATCATTTATCTCTGCGTTCTCTGTGTTTCTATGGTGAGTACAGGTTTTTCTCAATCTACATAGCTTAAACTTAATTGCATAGGCCAACTCCGGTTACTTCATTATCAGCTCAATATAGTCACAATTACGATTCCGTTCGGGAAATAGAATATGTGCTTCAGCAAAACGTTTCTTATCCCAAGTACCGTCATCGTACCTCGTGCGCAAGTCTTCATAGGGTGTTGCCGAAACTATGTAGGAATCCAATATCACGTTCTTAAGCCCTGCTCGGTACCCAATCGCTTCCTTGACCAGTTGTCCCAAGAATTCGTGTAGTTTCGCTTTGTCATCGTGTTGGTACGCCTCGGCGTGAATCATTCCGTGCGGTTCAATAAAGATGATCCGCTGTGTAGAGGCGTCTTGGATCCACAGAATGAAGTCCGGATAAAAGCCCCTCTTATCGAAAAAGCCGATACCCTTGCCTCGGCCCAGATTCCGCAGCAGATAGACTTCCTTGTCTGCCAGAGATTTGTCCTTTTCGTCCAGGCAATATGCACGCATATCATCCACGAATTGTTGCTCACTGTCGTTCAGGCCAGGCGGCTCGCTTTTAATCTTGTCTCCTCGTTCAACAAACAGTGGTTGATATAGGTGGCGATCGAAGTAAATCGTAGGCAGTTCACTCATTTCTTCTTTATAGATGCGCTCACCTTCCTCAATAAGTTTCTGGACTGCAACAATCAGTTCATCCTCGCCACGGGCAATCTTGACAATGTAGTCTCGGAAATTCGGATCTTTGTCATCGAGTACCCTGTAATCCATGTTTCTCGTATTCCAACCTTCTTCCTGTATGCGATAAAACTTGTCCACGTACTTCCGGAGGATGGTTTCCACGGCTCCCTGCAATAGCGTAGTGGCTGCAAAAAAATCCGGCCTGACCACTGTTTCATCTGCGATGAGGGTATAGAGTCTGGTCGGTTCCGTGGTTGTCAGAATCTTCTTCGGCACATCCGGTCGAATAATAAGGTTGATCAAGCCCTTTCGCTTTTTGTATTCTAACAGATCAATATAGGCCTTTTCCCAGTCAACAAGCTCAAGGCTTGCGGAAGGAATGGGGCGTTCCTGCCCGCTGCGCATAGCAACGGATGTGATTCCCTCACTACCGCTCTCAAAGGCCTGAATCTTGAGTGACATGTCAACCCGCACCCGTACCTTTGGATCTGGCTCCAGTATGATGTCCTCCTCGTTCACGAAGCTTCGATCCTCCGGCACGCGCGGTACGACCAGGTTCTTGTCCAGGAAATCTTTGTTCGGTCTGATTGCAAGCGGTAACTCGACGTAACCCTCAGTCTCAACACCTTCTTTCTCCAGGTACTCTCTGAATTGGGACATGTAGTTGGCGCGTACTGCAAAAATGCTCAACGTCTCGAGCAGTCCAATATATTTCGGATGTTCTCCCTCAAGAACAGAACTTCGCTTGAGCGAAAGATGCTTCCCCCGCAACCGCACGCCGCGTCCGAAGAGCTGGATGATCTGCGAGCCTTCACTGCGGCCGATGTTGAGCAAGCCCATATTAGAAACCCTCCATGAATTCCAGCCCTCCATGAATTTCTTCGCCCCGATCAGGATATTGATGGTAGTATCGGGCTCATTTATACCAGCAAACAACGAATCAGTGATGGCATCCTCTTCCAGAACTATCCCTGCATCATCACCCTCAACCAACTTTTTGAACGTGCTCGTGTCGCCGATATAAATGAGGCCGAAGTACTCCTGTGCACCACTGGCTCTCAGACCCAACTCCCCCGGGTGACCACGCATATCACAGAGGTGCAACCCACCACCAGTTGGAGCATGGAGCACCTTCACCAGAATATCCCGATAGACATCATCGGCATCCAGACCGATATCGCGTAGCCAGATAAATTTTTCCGCAAATATGTCCTGCCCATCCGGGGTGACAAGGCCACTTCTACCAGTAAGAATCCTGCGAATTGCTGCTACAACCCAGTCTTGCTTGTTCTCAAGCAAATGCTGGAGAAAGCGGATAACAGTCAACACATCGGAGCGCTTCTGTCTGTTTTTGCTATAGACCGCGTTTACGCTGCTACCGACAAAGACCCAAAGTGGCTTTTCCAGGTTATACGGACGCAACTCGTCCGTCCGTTCCTCAAACACGCATTGCTGTTCGTAAAACGAAAGGAAATTACCCAGGAGGAGGATCTCGGTTTTATCCTCCGTAGTCTCCTCCCTCAAGTTGAGGATGCGGAAGTCCTTTCCATATCCGTCGCCGTGGAAGTAGTGGTAGGAATAATCGAAAATGATAGCATTGCCGTATTCGGCAGTGAGTTGGTCGTTTCGGGCGGCTGTCAGCGCCTGACCGAACGTGGCACTGTACTCGAATGTGAACCCCGTCTTGCCCAACGCGTCACGAAAGCTCCGCCATGCCTTGCCGCCAGAGCCTTTGTGCCCCTCGTCCACGAAAATCAGGTTGTTTCCCTCGAAGGCCTCCACCGGTACGCTCACCCCGCCGCCGCGTTTTTCCTCCACCAGTTTCGTGATTTCGATGACCCGAACCACGTCCCTTTCAGCGTATCCCAAACCGCTCTCGTTTAAATCGAACCGTCGGCAGGGAATGTTCGATGCCGCCATTTCGGCCATGTGCTGCTCGCTCAGACCTTCGTTCGGTGTAATGAGAAGAATGTTATCCAGCGGCCTGCCTGCGCCGGAGCTTCGGCAGGTAGGCAGGTTGTTGTAATGCAGAAACTGCCGGTAATTGATGTGCATGATGAGCGTCTTGCCGCTTCCCGTGGCCATCCAGAAGGCCAGCTTTGTCAGGTCTCGTTCGTTAAACTTCGAATCCATCGGCTCTCCTGGCGGTTTCGTGGCGTTGTACTTCTCGACAAAGGCGTTCAATGACCGCAATAACTTAGCCCTATGGTTGAAGTACCGGTCCAGGAAAATCTCCGTGTAGAGTACAGCCAGGTGCTGGAAATAGCGTAATGTAATCGGCTCCGCCCTATATGCATTCATCGCCCGCAAATGCTCGCGGATGTTGTCATCGTAGCGAGCCAGATCGGCCAATGCAACCTTCACCTTGCTTCCACGTGCCTCCAGGCGGTAGTAGATATAACTGCGCCCCGAAGAGTCAAAACCCTCGGCTGCCTCTTTCATGTCCGCCAGCAAGTCGCGGTTGCTCTTGTAACCAAACAGGTTGTTCAGCCAGGCCAGCAGGACAAGCCGCCGCTCAAGCTTGTCGTACTGCGCTGTGCCCGCAGTGTCATTGGCGCTTCCAAGTGCTTGTCGTCTTCGTCTGTCCATTGCTCACGCCTCCACCGGTGCGAACATCCGGGCCTTGAACACCGGTTCCAGCGCCTTGGCCCCTCTGATGAAGGAATCGCCGTTGACGAAGACCTCGTCCGCTCCCTCGGTCAAATTCTGCTCAGCCACGAATTTCTTGTCCCGTTCCAGGTCTTCCTTGGTCCAATCCTTGTTTTCTCGCCAGATAATCACCACCTCGCGATGATCGATACGCCCGCGATAGACCAGGTAGCGCCTGCCTGCCTGTGCGTTACCGCACGCAGACAGGTCCCCGTCGTAGAACACCTGCCGGGTCCTGACATGCAGGCCGAGCAGATAATTGAAGGTTTCGGGGATGTCCACCACCTCCTCGCGGGTCTGGTCGCCTGCCTGCGCCAAGGCTTCGGCAGGCAGGTCGGTGTGAATGTGTAGTTTGTAACTGAACGGACTTGCGAGTTTCTCCACATTCAACAGCGTTTCGCTCTTCCGTGTCTCCCATTTGAGCATGTAGGTGAGCATGTAATCATCGAACTTGAGGGCCTGCTGCCCGGACGCCTCATCAAACTCGATGTTGTTCAGCGTATCCTCGTAGGACTCCAGACGAATGTACTTCACGATGCGGGGACTGCGCTCGGCCTCCTCTTGCGTGGCCATGCGCTTGGGCCTGCCGTCCTTCCATTCCGGTGTGAAGCTGACCTTTTTGATGCGCGGCAAAAGAACCGTGTCGAAGTAGTCACCCATTTCCACAAGGATGAATTTGCGCTTGCCATCGTCCTCGCGGTTCAAGTTGATGACTGCATGGCCTGTGGTGCCGGAGCCAGCGAAGTAGTCTATACAGATGGCATCATCTTCTATTCCCACCGAGAAAATTGCGTCCTCGACTGTATGTATCGATTTGGGATAAGAGAAAGGGTTGTGTTCCCCGATGATGTCGCCTAACAGGTTTGCTCCAAAGATACCTGCATTGTATCTGGGCCCCACCCAATTACTGAATAAGGCGGGAGTGCGCTCTTCAGCCTGAATACGTTGATAGATTGTCAAATTATTACTGCACTGCAGTTTGCCATCTTGGACTAAAGAAAAACAAGACTCGTAGGACCTTCGCCAGACCCGCTCTTCACCTTGACCGCCGAATGGATACACCCTGATATATCCTTCTTTCGTTTTGCCTTTTGGATACTCAGATCCGCGTTCTGGTGGCGGCTCGAGACCAACGATCTTCTTGGTGTCAGAATCAACAAGGATGGCGTAAAAGCTATTGGGGCGGCCGTAGCGAAAGTTGCTTTCTGCGGTGCCACTTCGCTTGAAAGGGCGAAGCTCGACACCATCCTCGCTTATGCACCCGGTAAGAGTTCGATCACTAGATCGACTGACGCAGGCAAGCATGTATTCATGAGTATTCGCCAACGTTTTGGCCTTCCCACCCTGAGGATGGTGATTGACTACGATCATCTCTCTGCGGAGGTAGGAGAAATGCTTGTCGACCAATTCACAAAGGTCAGCCATCTCGAAATCATCAATAGCGATGAATAAAACGGGATCGTCAGATAGCAACCGCATAGAGAGAGCAAGTCGGTTTTCCATAAGAGATAACCAGGAAGAACAGAGATACTCATTCTTGTAAAGTATTTCCGAGTCGCCCGTATTATACGGCGGATCAATATAGATGCACTTCACCTGCTCCCGATACTTCTTCTCCATCAAATTCAAGGCCTGCCAGTTTTCGCTGTGCACCAAAAGTCCGTCGGTCATCTCGTCCAGGTCGCCAAAGCTGGCCAGGAGGCGGTCAGTGAAGTTCTGGTCAAAGTGCTTCGTGTCCAACACCAGCGTCGGATGAGCCTTGAGAAAAGCGACGCGGTCCCCTTCCGTCCCGATATCTCCAGAAAACATATCGCCTTCAATTTCGTCGATGTGGAACAATTCCTTCCACTCGGTCCACTGGGCCTCGCAGGCGGCGATGTCCGGGTAGAAATGCTCGTCAATGTTCCCGACCGTAATGCAGTACTGCGTCTCGGTGATGAACTTGCGCTTCTCCCACAGCATTTTCTGAAAGTCTTCGATCTGCTCCAGAAAATCGATGATGCGCCCACCGATGGCCTTGATGACGCGCATCAACTGGAACCACGCCTCAGCGCGCTCTTCACCTGCGGCCTCGATCTCGTCGAGGTTCAGCACTTCGTTCTTCAGGTAGAAATCGAGCTCGCGCGTGAGAAACCCCTTTAGATCCTTGTGGATGAAGAAGTCGGATGTGTTTCGCCGGGTATACTGCCGCAGGTGGTACGCAAGGTATGACACACTCTTGCCATCGGCGGTTTTATGCCTTTCGGCTGTCAAAGAGACCAGGACTTGAGCAGCCGTTTGGGGCGAGAACCGTTTGGGAATCTCCTCCAGCGCTTCCTCGATGATCTTATCTTGCTGCCTGCTTCTGCCGTATGTGATGGCCTCCTGCTCGGTCAGCGGCCGGTACTCAAAAGGAATAATGAGTGATAAATCCTGAATGATGATTTCATTATAGCGAGGCAGAAAGAACCGCTTACCGCCTTTGACGTTGTTCTGCTCGACATTGGCCTCCACAAGTTTGAAGTGGACGGTTACACCGTGAGAAGTGAAGGTATAGTCGTGAAAATGTTCGGCGGTTTTGATGTAGTACTGATCATGATTGGCCCAGTAAAGATAGACTTCCTCTCCGTTGTAAGGAATGGCATATTTCTGGCGTTTGGAGTAACGACGCTTGGAGATAAAGTCGCCATCCTGATAGTACCGGCTGAAGAAGGTGTAGAGATGGCTGAAGATGGTTGCCTGCAACGCCTCACGGTTGCGGCCACCTGCGGCTTTCCTTTTCAGATTCAGGTACTTCTTGCCAAGTGGGGTTTCGTGGTAGGTTTCTACCAAGTTACCGTCAGCATCGAGAGCGTCTTTACCCAACGTCTCACAAATCTGTCCGGTGACTTCCTTCAGTTCTTTGGCCGTTTCAGACTGGTCGGCAAGCGCCCCACGATCCAGTTCCTCGGCAACAGCTTTCGGAAGGTCCTGCGTGATGAATTTCTCGATCACGCCGCGCTTATGGTTCATGATGCGGTAGATGCCAAAGTCCAGGTCAGCAGAATCAAACTGAAAGAGCTCCCACAAGAGCCATTGAAACTTTTCCAGGGAATCATTCATAGTACTTGCCTCCTGCTTCCGGGAGTTTTTCACAATCTACCATTGCGTCCTCCGTCTTTCGTATCGCCGTGCGTGTAGTGGTCAAGAAAAAATGGACACAAAACTTGATGGCATCGTAAAAAGTCTCTATCGGTTCTACTTTTTTATGGGTTCATCGACACTTTAACCGGAAAACATAGAATCTTAGGCAAAGGCATCATATCATACCTTGGGATTCAGTTTAACAGCAATACAGTCATAAGACACACGATCGCCCTGATAATTGACGGTTCCACGTCGCAAAACCCGCCAGCCACCATTTTGATATGAACCTTCAACGTCTATCTTCTCCGTGAGACCATCTGCAGAATCAAGCCATTTCATCAGACTTGGGTTTTGGGTAAGAACCACGGGCTTCATGCCCGGTCCTGCAACAATGGTAACGGGCTCCACAATCAGATTAGACAGATCCCTGAAGGCCAGCGTCTCTGAGGAAGGCTTTGCCTGTAGCCGGATCATCCTGGCACGGGTATCCTGACCCTCTGATTTCTTTGTAACATCAATCAGGTCAAGCAGGTAATTACGAACATCATCCAGATCCCTAACCTCCTGGATCTTGTCAAGACTGGGATAGGTTTCAAGGGCCTTGGCCAATAACGATATCTCGCGTAAAAAACGATTGCGCTGGTTTTCCGGAACCAGGTACATGACAATTATCTCAACGGGTTGTCCATCTGCAGCGCCGTAATCAATCCCTGATGGACTCCATCCTATTACACACATGAGATCTTCATCTATCGGCACACGTACATGCGGACAGGCCCAGCCTTTGCCAAGCGCCGTGTTGGTCATCTCTTCCCTGTTCATAATAAAACCTACCACGTCCGTACCAGCCGGAACTTCAGGAAAGGCCTCTATGATATGAGCCAAAAATTTAAGGGCAGATTTCTTGTTATTATCCGGTAATTCAAAAAGGCGGCCTTCCTGAAGGGCATCCAGAATCGTATTCATAATCAATCACCTCCGTAACGGTTAAAAAACCATGTCTTCACAATATGAGTCAGAACAGAATATGCTACAAGAAAAAAAGCAATCCATGCCCAGTAGATAACAGGTAATGGAACCAACCCCAAGTCCGGAGCAAATGGCGAATAAGGCAGATATATACCGATGGCCATGACAACAAGTGTAGTTATCATCATGTGACCGGATGCCCGACTGCCAAAAAACGGGATACGCCGTGTACGGATAATATGGACAATCAGTGTCTGGGTTAACAGTGATTCAACAAACCAGCCTGTCTGAAAAAACCTCATTATGGCCTCTTTCTGTACAAGCGTGGCAGCAGGATCAACAAAGGCGCTGCAATGGAAAAAAAACCACATCAGGGCAAAAGTGGCATAATCAAAAATAGAACTTATAGGACCTATAAAAACCATGAAGCGTTTGATATTGTCTATATTCCATTTAAGAGGCTTTGCAACAAGTTCCTCATCCACACTATCCATCGGGATACCAGTCTGGGAAAAATCATACAACAGGTTATTGGTCAGAATCTGAACCGGCTGCATGGGGAGAAAAGGCAACAGGTAACTTGCCCCTACCACACTGAACATATTACCAAAATTGGAACTTGATCCCATGCGGATATATTTGATGATATTGGCAAACACCCGCCTCCCTTCCATAATACCTTCTTCCAGCACAAGCAGACTCTTTTCCAACAGCACAATATCGGCAGACTCTTTGGCCACGTCCACGGCCGCATCAACCGAAATACCCACATCGGCAACCTTAAGTGCCTGAGCATCGTTTATGCCATCACCCATAAACCCCACAACATTACCCTGCCTGCGAAGCTCCTTGACGATCTCCTCCTTCTGTGATGGTGAAAGCTTAACAAACACATTGGCATCCCTCACCATCTGAGAAAACTGTTCCGAAGACAGTCCGGCCAGATCGGATCCTGTAACCATTTGATCTACAACAAGCCCAACATCCTTGCAGACCTTTTCGGTCACCAGTCCATTATCACCGGTAAGAACCTTGACCTTTACACCGGCGGTTGAAAGCAGACCAATAGCCTCATAGGCCGTTGTCTTAGGCGGATCAAAAAATGCGATATAACCGAGCAGAACAAGCTGGGATTCATCCTCTACCGAAAAGGTGGTTTTTTCTTTTGAAAAGTCACGATAGGCAATGCCAAGGACCCTGAAACCGTCACGATTAAGCTTTTCCACCTCTTCAAAGAGATCGCCGCGAATCATGTCAACAAGGGGATATATATCATCATCGATCTGATAACGGTTACAGCATGCATAGATTTCTTCCACAGCTCCCTTGCAGATAAGGACATGATCTCCTTCATACTCCACTACCACAGACATCCTTCGGCGATGGAAATCAAAAGGCAATTCATCTACCAGCCGGCATTGCCGGGTATCCAGATCAGCATATTCCAAGACCGCCCGGTCTATCAGATTTTTCAGGCCGGTCTGAAAATAACTGTTTAGATATGCATAGTTCAGCACCTCCTCGCTGACCTGCCCCAAGATATCGACATGCTTTTCCAAGACCACCTTGTCCTGGGTCAATGTCCCTGTCTTGTCCGTACACAGGATATTGATGGCCCCAAAATTCTGTATGGAAGGTAGTCTTTTTACAATCACCTTTCTCCCTGCCATGGTCAAAGCACCCTTGGCCAGGTTAACCGTGACAATCATGGGTAACATTTCAGGAGTAAGGCCCACTGCAATGGAAAGACCGAACAAGAGGGCCTCCAACCAATTCCCCTTGGTTATCCCCACGATAAAAAAGACCGCACAGACCATCACCACCATGAATCGGATCATAAGCCAGGTAAAGGAACGAATACCCCGGTCAAAATCGGTCTCTCCGCCCTTTTCAGCCAACCGTTCTGATACGGCTCCAAACAGGGTACGAACGCCGGTGTTAATAACAAGACCCCGGGCAGTACCACTGGTAACCGATGTACCCAAAAAACAGGCATTCGGCAGATCCATGGCCGATAAGACAGGAGATTCAGGTGCTGCCGCAGTTTTTTCGACCGGCATGGATTCTCCGGTCAGGGCAGATTCACTGACAAAAAAATCTTTGGCAGATATCAATCTAAGATCAGCCGGAACAATAGAACCGGCATGCAAAAACACAATATCGCCGGGAACAATATCTGAAATACCAACCTCGGTTTCAACCCCATCCCTTAACACAGTGGTACTGGACTGTACCCGTTTGCCAAGATTTTCCACTGCCTGGTTGGAACGACGATCAAGAATGTACGACAGGCCAACACTAAGCAGGAGCATGGCACCAACAATAACAGCTGATTTCAGCTCTCCTATGAATGCCGACACAATGGCAATCACAAGCAACTGAATCACAAGAGGACTTTTGAATCTCTGAAAAAGATCTCCCCAAAATCCGAGCCTTTTGAGATATGACAACTCATTGGGACCGTATTCCTCGAGACGATCCTCCACCTCCTCGGCACTCAGGCCGGCAGGAGCTGTTTTGAGGGCATCAAAGGCCTTATTAACAGGAACGCTGCAGAGATCTATCAGTCGACGTTCATGCTCAGTCAAGGTACGTTGCGTCAAGCCACCGGATGGATTGATATCTCTGTTCAGACGAAAGCCTTTTTTCATATGGCAACCCTCCCGACAGACAATACACAGTTATAGTGGTTTATCCCAATCAGACTGTCCAATCTATCAAGTACAGTAAAGAAAGAGAGGAAAACAAAGGGAATAGGCGCATAACAAAATGTATCGCCGCCAAAGAAGAGCTGCCTTGCAATAATAAAGGGAAACAGGAAGTTACAAAATTTTTGAAGGGATTTTGAATTCCAGGGCACAAAGACATTATGCCAGCTGGTAACGAGGAACGGATTTTTATTTTTCATGGTTCACCTCCGTCTGGTCACAACAAGAGCATGCGGCCGAAGGTGAACCGATGGGCTACAGGATGGAATGCCTACCGGTCACACTACTGACCACAAAACTCAAGCATCGAGGTATAGGATCTTCTGGCTCATATTGAGTCTCTTCACTGGCCATGTGTTGACAGCTACAACTGCCACCACCAGGGTCGCTCATGGCGATTCCTCCATTTTGGGGTTAACACATAAATATACAGTATACCTGTACAGGTTTGTTACTATACGTATATTGGCAAAAAATGCAACCAGTTTTCTAGAATCCGAAAACGTTTTTCCTGTCTGAAAGTTTTATAAACTCCCTGACAGTACTGTACAAATCCCACAGAGGACAGGACAAGATAAAACAGTCAGCAGTTAATACTTGTATGTTTGTGTCGTTATTTTACCGTAAAAACACACAAAACCCTGCTGAACCAGGCTGTATTTTCCCGTGGGTGGCCAGGATATCTTTGACCCGGCCATGCCGGTTTATCAAAATACCAGTATCTTATTGACTGAAATCCTGTTCACATCTAATATACCACAAGAAATATGAAGTAGTTTAATTGAAATGGACACTCTGTTAAGAACAATAAAAACGAAGGGAGGGTGTTCTATGAGTGAGAAAAGGAAACTGGCCGATTACACAGAAGAATTCAAACGGGATGCATTTATCTGGTTGTCAACCAAGGATACAGCAGCGGTGATGTTGGCAGGCTTCTTGGTGTTCCTATATCCAATGTTATGAGGTGGGTGCAAGAACATAAAGAGCGTTCTCTAAACGGAGCAACTCAGCGTGAGATAGAAGCAGAAAACAGGCGTTTGAAAAAAGAGAATAAACGGCTGCGTATGGAGCGGAAAATATTAAAAAAAGCGGCGGCCTTCTTCGCAAAAGAGTCGAATTGAGATTTGG
>JAGGTJ010000023.1 GCA_021163815.1 Deltaproteobacteria bacterium
CACGAAGAAACGGCACCCTCCCGGCAGTCGCGTCAGAAAAAGCCTCCTACCCCAGTGCTACGTTCGCTGTTATTCCCCTAATTATTGAGCTGATACTATAATATGCTGTTTTTTTTACAGCTTTGGTGTCTGTTTGTGGCAAGACGGTCAAAAAATCGGTTGATTCCCTCTGTTATGGTATCCATAAGTTGGATGGATATGGGTTAACTTTTACAGCAGGTGATCTTTAACGTAGTTTACGGCATTTTTGAATATCATGATGCCATCACCTTCTTCTTTCGGTTTTTCTTCTGCGGCATTTTTCTGCCTGCATTTTTTTATGTTCCATTCAGGATGGTTGGTATAGTGGTTAAAGGCCTCGGGGTGTGGCATCATCCCCAGTATGTGACCGGTAGGATCGCATATGGCGGCAATGTCCTCAAGAGACCCGTTCGGGTTCATGGGGTATCTGCCGTTTGCAGGTGATGCATCCTTTGCTGCATACTGCATCACGATCTGGTTACCTTTGATGAGTCTTTCCATATCTTCCTGGCTTGCATAAAATTTTCCTTCTCCGTGTCTGACCGGAAGATCAATAACAGACATACCCTTTGTGAATACCGATGGCGATGACTCATTGATCCTTAGCCTTGTCCAGATATCAATAAAGTTACCCCTGTCATTGGCAACAAGCGCAATGCGTCTTTCATTGTAATTTGAGTCAAAACCGGGTAAAAGCCCCATGTTTACAAGGGCCTGAAAGCCGTTACATATGCCTATGATCAGTTTTCCCCTGTCAATAAATCGTCTTATTTCCCTGCCCATGTGGTGTTTCAGTTTTGAGGCCATAAGCATTCCTGCACCATGGTCGTCTCCCCAGCTAAAGCCCCCTCCAAGGACCATTATGTGATACTGGTCGAGAAATGTTCCCCGGCTTTTGTGGCTCTCTTCTATAACCTCGTTTATATGTATACGGTTGGATACTGCACCGGCCTGTTTCAGGGAAAAATCTGTTTCATAATCGCAGTTGAGGCCATACCCGGTGAATACCAATGCATTTACTTTCTTCATATCAGAGCTCCAAATCTCTTTTTCCATTCTTTCTTGAGTCTTAAGACATCTTCATCTATGACAGGGCCTTTATTGCCGGCATTGACAGTAAGACGTTGTGATGCCGTAACTTTGCCTGCACACATTATCTTTATCCCTGAACATGTCCTTTCAAAGTGGGTCCTTTTTTCGGGGGGCACGGTTATGATAAATCTTCCGCATGATTCTGAAAAAAGTCTCTGCCCTGTTGACAGTTCCTCTGCAACCGGAATCCTTTCAATGTCTATTTCCATGCCGAGCTCTCCCGCCATTGCAACCATGGCAAGGTGAACGGCAAGGCCTCCCCTTGTTACTGCATGACAGGAAGATACAATCTGTTTTGAAATGGCCCTGTGAAGTATCTGGTATTGAGGCCACAGGTCTTCTGCGTTTACCTTGGGGACATTAAGCCCTGTGTATCCCATCATCTGGTAATACTCGCTTCCTCCTGATTCGTTTCCTGTTGTGCCTGCTATGTATACAAGGTCTTCCGGGGACTTGGCATCCATTGTCAGGGATGTGGATATGTCCTTTATTACACTGCTGACCGTGAACATAAGGGTAGGCAGGCCAGAGACCTTGCGTCTTTCGCCAAAAGGCCCTTCAAGATTGCCGTCTATATACATGCTGTCTTTTCCGGAGAGCAGGGGAATGCGGTAGGCAAGACAGATATCCTTTAATGCCCTGTTGGCACGGACAAGCTGGGCCGCCTTGTACTTTCCGTCGGGGTTTTTTACAGGGTCATATACAATGGTTGGCCAGCAGAAGTTGTCCACACCGGCAAGGTGATAGGGATCACCACCGACGGATATGACCTTTCTGACCGCCTCATCAATAGTTGCTGCCGCCATATTGTATGTGTCTATCATTGAATAGAACGGGTTTAATGACTGGGACATGGCAATTCCCCGTTTTGAATCCAGTATTGGCCTGATAACTGCTGCATCACCGGGAACATCGGCATTTTTGCCTACAAGCGGTTTTATTACGCTGCCTCCCTGAACCTCGTGATCGTACTGTCTCTGGATCCAGTTTCTTTCGCATATATTGGGTCTGGAAAGCATGGCCATTAATATGGCTGTGTAATCTTCAGGTTCTTCAATAACCGGTTCTGTCAGTCCCCTGAGGTGTGGTGGAATCCATTCTGCATCAAATTCCCACTGAGGAAACTCTGCCTTCAGAAAGTCCATACTTATGTAGGCGCAGGTTTTGCCTTTGTAGTCCAGTCTGAGATATCCCGAGTCGTTGTATTCGCCTATAACGGTGCTTTCTACTGCATGCTTTTTTGACAGGGCCATGAAAGAGTCGATATGTTCAGGTTTAACCGCTATGGTCATCCTTTCCTGGGATTCGGACACCCATATCTCCCATTGATCAAGTCCCTCATATTTTAATGGAACCCTGTCGAGATGCACATGGCATCCATTGCTGAACTGCGCAGATTCACCTATTGATGAGGAAAGGCCGCCTCCACCGTTATCGGTAATAAAAGATATGAGACCCATGTCTCTTGCCTCGATAAGAAAATCGTGCATCTTTTTCTGGGTATATGGGTCTCCAATCTGTACATGACCTGCAGGAGTGTGTTCACTGAATGTTTCGGATGCAGCGGTAACACCGTGTATCCCGTCTTTCCCCACTCGTCCGCCGGACATGACTATGAGGTCTCCAGGTTCAGTGGTCTTTTTATGAGATGATTCTCCTGCCACAACGGCCGGCATGATACCCAACGCAGTAACAAACACGAGACACTTGCCTATAAAGCTGTCATCAAAGAGCAGAAGCCCATAGGTAGTCGGAATGCCACTTTTGTTTCCTCCATCCCGTACGCCTTCAACAATCCCGTCAAGCAATCTTCGTGGATGCAGGTGAGGTTTCATCTCTCCATTGTAATCCCTGTGCCCTACACAGAATCCGTACATTCCGGAAACAAGCCTTGCACCCTTTCCTGTTCCCATTGGATCACGATAAACTCCGACTATCCCCGTAATGGAACCGCCGTATGCCTCCATATTTGACGGACTGTTGTGGGTTTCGCCGGTAATTGCATAGTAGTTGTTTTCATCAAAACGTCCCACCCCGGCATTATCCCAGAGTACTGAGACTACCCAGTCCTTTTCTTCCTTTATAAGCAGGGTAGGGGCTTCTATGCAGGTCCTGAATAGGTTGTCCACGGTCTCTTTTTTGCCGCTCTCTACGTCATAGTACCGAAAGAGGCCGCGAAATGTGTTATGGTTGCAATGATCACTTCTTGCCTGGGATATGTACTCTATTTCCACATCTGTAGGCAGATCAAGTCCAAGCTCTTTTCTTTTTGCCCTGATGTCGTCCCGCATGAAATACTGCCTTATGACCGGTATGTCACTGTCTCTGAGGGCAAGGTTCCTTTCCATGGAGATCCGTTTCAGTTCCTGATCATCTGATATGGGGATAGTCTTGACCTGGGGCTCATGATTCAGGATTACCTTTGGAATATGATATCCTATACCTGTTTCCCTGTTCCATGAGGCCCTGGAGAATATCTCCCATTGCTGTATCAGATCATTTGCCAGCAGTTCTGTCGCTATTGTGTTTACCTCGGATTCAGAGACTGTTCCGTTTATTTGGTATATTTTCGATGTGTAAACCGCCTCATCTTTCGTAAATTTTATGCCCAGAAGGTCTTCTATTGCCTCCTGGGCGGTACTGCCCGCAGTGTCCTTTACACCTGGCTTGAATCTGAGCCATATCAGCCAGTCAAAATTATCCGCAATGGGGGTAAAGGACGATACCTCTGTTACGGGGTTGGTGAATATCTCAACCCTTATTTTTTCCAACTGGCTGGAATCCAGGTCTGCGTCAATGGTCAAAACCCTGATAACCCGGATGTCTCTGACCTGATAACCGAAATATTCCCGGGTCTTTTTCAGGACAACAGCGCCTTCGGCGTCAGTCAGATCCTTTTTAAGTTTTATTTCGAGTCTTGCAGTCATTTTCTTCCTTGTGATTTAAACAGTGTTTAAGCGTGAACCTGTCTATAAATGGCAATTTTTCACCTGCACAAAAAAATCATCCCAGACAGGTCCGATTTTTTACATAGACCCCTGCATGTGCACCCTTGTCGCCTTGTTCCTTCCGGCCCGAGGCTTGCAAGATTCAGGTCTCAGATTAGGAGGGATTGTTTGCAGGGTTTTTGACTTGTAGTTATGTGCCGGGATGCTATGAAAAGTCCCCATAAATAAAAGAGACGTTAATGGAAAGCCTAAATGTAGTCAATATCTTTGCTGTAAAAATATTCCGTGGGCGCACTACTGATGCCTGTGCTTTTTTTGAAAACTTCCTGGTAGACCGGAGACTGATTCATGGATGAGCACCTTTCAAATTATGTAACCTAAAAGGTGCATAAGCTATTTTTAAATTTTACCGAATCTGCGGTGTTGACAAGGACTTGAAGTGTGGTAGTACGTCTGTGTCCTTGCTGCCCTGTGCATGCCGCTACAGGCAGGTCTTTGACAGATTCGACACTTGCAGGATTTGGGTGTAATGATATGGATGGGTTGAAATTTTGTTTGAGAATATATATATTTACTGTAAAAATACACAAAATTGTGTTGGAAAATGAGGCTGTTTTTCTCCGTAAGCGCTGTGCAGGATTAATCTTTATGCACAGATCATGGGCACTGTAAAATTTTCTGCCCATTAATGGTCCTTTCCGTAATACCTGTCTGTTGTTGTGTTTTATACATAAGATTATAGTCCCCATCCATAAAAGGCCTTTTTTCCAATCCCTGTGTCTGCTGTGCCGGGTATGCAGGCAGATCAATCCTGGGCCCCTTGATTTCTGGGCAAAAATTCCTGTTTTTGAAAACGGAAACCCGTTTATATGCAATAGGATTGAGAGCCCCGCGGATGTAAGGAATTGGAAACTTGCTGTTGTCCAAAATTGATTCATGGATGGAAAATATATGAAAAATAGGTTATAAACGGCAAATATGATCTTACACGGGCAGATTTTGCCGTAAGATTTTTGCTTCAGGATTTTGATAGTCCTAATGAGGAGTTATCTATGAATAAAGAAACATATAGTGATGAAACCAAAACCAAAAAAATTCCTAACCAGAAAGAACTGGAAAAGGAACTCAGTGAGTACCTCTCCAAGAAATACGGCGGTAGAATAAAGATCATATCGCCCCTTGTATTTCCAAGATCAGAGGCTGCTTCTTCCGATGAAACCGAGGGCAATCTTTCAAATAACAGAAAGTTGGAGTTTGACATGTTGCCCGAGGAATTGGAATCATATCTGAAAAGCTTTGTGGTGAAGCAAAGGGATGCCATATCTGTTCTTGCTACTAAGATATGTACCCATTTCAACAGGATCAAGCATACAGAAAAGATGCGGGGAAACAATGCCTCGGGCGTAGGTATGATCAAAAACAATGTCCTGCTGATTGGTCCTACCGGTGTCGGAAAGACTTATCTCATAAAGCTTATTGCACATAAACTCGGTGTGCCTTTTGTAAAAGGGGATGCTACCAAGTTCAGTGAAACAGGTTACGTGGGAGGAGATGTGGAAGATCTTGTCCGTGATCTCCTTTATGATGCAAAGGAAGATATACAACTTGCGGAAAACGGTATAATATACATTGATGAAATTGACAAGATTGCATCGTCCCAGAATATTATAGGACATGATGTCTCACGGACAGGTGTTCAGAGGGCCCTCTTAAAGCCGATGGAAGAGACAGATGTTGACCTGAAGGTCCCTCATGATCCCATATCACAGATACAGGCCATTGAACATTACAGGAAGACGGGTAAGAGAGAAAAAAAGGTTGTTAACACCAAAAACATACTGTTTATTATGAGTGGTGCCTTTGGAGAACTTGCTAAGATTATCAAAAAGAGGCTTCAGTCTCAGGGGATCGGTTTTGAGGCAGATGTGAAATCGTCAGATGTCAACTGGGATCTGCTCAAGGAAATTACGGTTCAGGATCTTATTGAGTTTGGTTTTGAGTCCGAGTTTATTGGCAGACTGCCTGTAATAGTGGTTCTTGATGAGCTTACGAGAGATGATCTGGTTGAAATCCTCAAGAATCCTAATAATCCTATAATTATCAGTAAACGGCTTGACTTTAAGGCCTATGGCATTGATATTAAATTTGAAAATGAGGCTCTTGTCAAAATAGCAGATCTTGCGATTCTCCAGAAGACAGGGGCCAGGGGCCTTGTCAGTGCCATGGAAAAGGTTCTGATTCCTTTTGAAAAAAGGCTGCCTTCCACGAACATTAAAAAATTTCTTGTTACTCCAGAGGTGGTTACTGACCCTGAAGGACAACTAGAATATCTGTTGAATGTTGCAAATAGCAAGGAATTCCAGGACAGGTTTGATGCGGCTGCTGAGACGGAGCTGAGAGAGTTGAAGGAGTATATAGCAAATACGGCCAATGATTTTAAGAATATTGTAGGTCTTGAGCTGAACGAAAAGAGAACAGAACTGATTGCAAATCTCTATCTTGAAAATCTGTCGGACATAAATACGGCCCACTCTGTCTTTAAGCAGATGTATGATCAGGTCAAGACACAGGAATCTTCATTTCTTAAGACCTTTGACATGGATTTATCCTTTGATGAAGATGCGATTGACAAGATCATTGAAGAGGCTATAAAAACCGGTTGTGATGCAGGGGACCTGGCTTTTGATATTGTAAAACGGCTTGAGTACGGCCTTAACCTTGTAAAGGATCGGTCAGGTATTGATGGCTTTGTTATCGATGTTGATGCAGTGACAGATATGGATGGATATATCAATAACCTTATAAAAAAGTACTATCATCAATAAGATGAGCCTGTTTGCCAGAAAAACAGTGCCGGGGACAAACTTTTTACGACGCCATCAAACCAAGATGAGGTGCCTTTTTGAACCAGGCCTTGCGCCAGTGCAAAGGATATTAAATAAATGATAGGTATTTCAAAACTTTACTGTGGAGCAGTTGAGCCCTCTGATGTTCTTCGTTATAACAGACATTCAAAGGACCTTCCCTCCCATCTTCTCCAGTTTTCAATAGACAAAAAACCGGTTGTGGTATGGAATGTTACAAAGGCATGTAACTTGAGATGTGTGCATTGTTATGCCCGTGCCGGAGAAACAAGCCCTGCAGATGAGCTTACCAATGAACAGGGCAAGATCCTTATTGATGATCTGTCTGATTTTGGGGTTCCTGTTATCCTGTTTTCCGGAGGAGAGCCTCTTATGCGACCTGACCTTGTCGATTTGGCAAGCTATGCGGTCAAAAAAGGGATACGTGCCGTGATTTCAACTAACGGTACCCTGATCACTGCAGACAGGGCAATGGAGTTGCGGGACATAGACCTTTCGTATGTTGGAGTGAGCCTGGATGGCATAGGGGAGGTTCATGACCGGTTCAGGGGAAAAGAGGGGGCCTTTTATGATACCCTAAGGGGCATAGATAATTGCCAGAAGGCCGGCCTTAAGGTTGGTCTCAGGTTTACCATGAACCGCCTGAATGTTGCTGAAATCTCAAAGATTTTTGATCTTTTGGAGGAGAAGGACATTCCAAGGGCATGCTTTTATCATCTTGTTTATGCAGGCCGTGGTTCAGATATGGTGAAACAGGATCTTACGCACGAGGAGACACGAAAAACGGTTGATCTTATTATGGATAGGACCAGAGACCTCCATGAGAGAGGAAAGCCAAAGGAAGTCCTGACTGTGGATAACCATGCAGACGGCCCGTATCTTTATCTCAGGGTATTGAGGGAAGATCCTGTGAGGGCAAAAGAGGTGCTTTCCCTGCTTGAGATGAACGAGGGAAACAGTTCGGGCAGGGGTATAGGCTGTGTAAGCTGGGATGGAAATGTTTATGCCGATCAGTTCTGGAGACATTACAGTTTCGGCAATGTGCGTAAAAGGCCGTTCAGCGAGATATGGATGGATACCTCCGATCCATTGATGGCAAAGCTGAAGGATAGGAAAAGATATGTGAAAGGACGTTGTGCACGCTGCCGATGGCTTGATATATGTGCAGGTAATTTCAGGGTCAGGGCAGAGGCAGTAACAGGTGATGTCTGGGCTGAAGATCCTGCCTGTTATTTAACGGATGAAGAGATTGGCATCTGAGCCGTCTGTTGCAGGCGGGTCTTTGGCAAGCTCGATTTTTTAGTATTTAACTGATAGAGGAAATGATCAATGAAGATAAGACCACGCAGGCTCAGAAAGACATCTGCTGTCAGGGATATGGTACGGGAAACCGGTTTATCCGTAAAAAACCTGATTGCGCCCCTTTTTGTAAAACACGGAAACAATGTTAAGGATCCAATTCCTTCAATGCCAGGCCAGTATCATTTTTCTGTGGATATGCTTGTTAAAGAGGCCGAGGATCTCTGGTCCCTTGGGGTTTTGTCCATTATCATATTTGGGCTCCCGGACAGAAAGGATTCTGTTGGCAGCAGTTCATGGGATAGGGAAGGAATAGTTCAACAGGCGGTTTCAGCCGTAAAAAAGGCTGTCCCCGATATGGTCGTTATTACGGATGTATGTTTGTGTGAGTATACTGATCATGGACACTGCGGTGTTATAAAGGACGGTGCCGTGGACAATGACGCCACTGTGGAGCTGTTGGTGCGTCAGGCCATTACACATGCTGATGCAGGTGTGGATTTTGTTGCGCCTTCTGATATGATGGATGGCCGCGTAGGCGCCATTCGTGATGGCCTTGATTCAAAGGGTTATTATAATGTGGGCATACTTTCGTATGCGGTTAAATATGCATCTGCCTTTTACGGGCCGTTTCGTGATGCTGCCGATTCTGCACCACAGTTTGGTGACCGTTGCTCCTACCAGATGGATCCGGCCAATGCGCGTGAGGCCATAAGAGAGGCATCCTGTGATATAGAAGAGGGGGCAGATATTATCATGGTAAAGCCTGCCATACCATATCTTGATATTGTCAGGCGGGTTTCTGATATCTCTCCCGTTCCTGTGGCTGCCTACAATGTTAGCGGAGAATATGCAATGCTTAAGGCTGCTGCGAAAAACGGCTGGATAGATGGTGAAAGGGCAATGACAGAGATGCTTGTTTCCATAAAAAGGGCAGGGGCGGATTTGATCCTTACCTATTTTGCCAAAGAATATGCACATCTTATGGGTTGATACTGTATGACCCAAAAAATTACCACCTGAAACCTGATGGCGTTGTAAAAAGTCTCCATCTACTGTGTTATAACGTTTTCGGTTATACTTTTTACAGGTTTTAGGTACTGTGAAAACACACAAAACCATGCTGAAAGATGCCGGTTTATATCTGGTTGGGCGCTGATTATGATGAATTTACATGGACAGGCAAACGGGCCAAGGCTTGTTGCCTGGGAGCTTACAAGACGGTGCAATCTTAACTGTGTACATTGCAGGGCAGGGGCAAAGAGAGAGTCTTGCGTTGAAGAGCTTGACACTGCAAGGTGTTTTCAGATACTCGGTGAGATAACTGAGGTTGGAAAACCCATTGTCATCCTTACCGGAGGTGAACCTCTCTTAAGAGAGGATATCTTTGATCTGGCGGAATATGGTTCATCCCTCGGGTTGAAGATGGTATTGGCAACTAACGGTACGCTGCTTACCCCTGACATTGCACAAAAGGCCATTTCTTCCGGAATAAGGCGTGCCAGCATATCGATTGACAGTGCAAGGGAAGATCGGCATGATGATTTCAGGAAGGAACGGGGCGCCTTTAAGGGCGCTGTAAACGGGGCCAGGGTTCT
Organism: Deltaproteobacteria bacterium; assembly: GCA_021163815.1. Classification (GTDB taxonomy): domain Bacteria; phylum Desulfobacterota; class DSM-4660; order Desulfatiglandales; family Desulfatiglandaceae; genus JAGGTJ01. The sequence continues at coordinate 9,823 of JAGGTJ010000023.1, forward strand.
GAAAGAGGCAGGGCTTGAATTCCAGGTTAACACCACTATCACCCGGCATAATATTGATGAGGTGGAGGATATCCTTGATTTTACCGTCCGTCTTGGCGCAGTGGCACACCATATTTTTCTCCTTGTCCCCACAGGACGGGCCAAGGAGATGGTAAACCAGGAGATTGATGCCCTTGCATACGAGAGACTCCTGCACTGGTTTTATGATATGAGGGGAAAAACCCCTCTTCATTTAAAGGCGACATGTGCCCCCCAGTATTACCGAATATTACGCCAGGAGGCCCGTAAAAAAGGAGAAAAGGTGGATTTTAACACCTATGGCCTTGATGCAGTGACACGCGGTTGTCTTGGAGGAACCGGCTTCTGTTTTATTTCTTCAGCCGGCACTGTTCAGCCCTGCGGTTATCTTGAGATTACATGCGGTGATCTAAGGAAGGATTCATTCAGGGATATATGGTTTAAATCCAGTATCTTTAATAAGCTGCGTGATTTTTCGTCTTACAGGGGAAAGTGTGGCCGGTGTGAATTTATAAGGGTATGCGGAGGTTGTCGGGCCAGGGCATTTGAGGCGACAGGGGACTTTCTTGCCGAAGAACCCTTGTGCAGCTATGAGCCAAAAAAGGGGTAAGGCCTGGGTTTTTGTATATAAATGGCAAGGACAAGTAATGATAAACTGCCAGATGTTATAAAGCGGCCAGTTTTTTGTTTAAAGATACAAGAAAAAGGTGATCTCCATGGACAGTGTCGACAGGACCCTGTTGAATGAAATACAATCAAATTTTCCTATCGTATCCAGACCATACCACGAGTTGGGAAAAAGACTGGGACTTTCAGAGGATAATGTTATTGAACGAATCAACAGGCTTAAAGACATTGGCATTATCAGACGGATAGGTGGGAATTTCAACTCCAGAGACCTGAATTTTGTAAGCACCCTGTGTGC
>JAGGTJ010000160.1 GCA_021163815.1 Deltaproteobacteria bacterium
CACTTATTCATCCATCAAAAACTGAGGCTGAAAATGCAATGGGCAAAGCATTTGAGGAAATTGCCAGACTGGAAAAGATAATGACCCGCTTTAACGACAGCGCTGAAGTAGCCCAGTTAAACAAAAATGGATACATAGAGGATTCATCTCCAGAGGTATGTGAGGTAGTAGGGAAATCTCTCGACTATTACCGTATAAGTGGTGGGGTGTTTGACATATCCGTAAAACCTCTATTAGACCTTTTCGATGACCCAAAGGTAAACAGGGGAATGCTTCCAAAGACAACAGAAATCAACAGGGCGCTGAGTCTGATCGGTGCCGATATGATCAGGACAAAGGGCAGATCAATACGTTTTGGCCGGCACGGAATGGGTATTACCCTTGATGGTATTGCCAAAGGTTATATAGTAGACAGGGCATCCGAGGTACTTACAAAAAACAATATCAAACATCACCTGATAAATGCAGGCGGAGACATAAGGACCAAAGGCGCAAAAGGACAAGGAAAGCCATGGGTTATTGCCATACAGGATCCTCATAAAAGGGGAAGGTACCCTGATATAATAAAAATGACAGATGGCGCTATAGCAACATCAGGAAACTACGAAGTCCATTTTGCCAAGGACAAAATGTTCCATCATATTGTAAACCCCTCAACAGGGGTTGCTGCCAGTACAGACACAAGCGTGTCAATTGTGTCAAACACTGCCATGGATGCAGATGCCCTTTCCACAACAGTTTTTATCATGGATTCGGAAAAGGGCGCCAAATTTATAGACTCTCTGCCAGGGCGTGAATGTCTTGTTCTGGACACAAAAAACAGAACGTTCAGATCTTCAGGCTGGAAAAGGCATATCGACAAAAAGGCATAAGATCCTATCTTGCCAATCTCTATGTCTGTCTTAACGGCGGACAGGCATAGATTAAAGGTTGATAAACCCGTAAAAAGTCGAGTCGATGGCTAAGTAAAAATCTTCATATACAAGGCGTAGTGTTTGGGCATGCGTGAAGGCATACAGGTAGTATGTCGAACGTATGACCAAACACTATAACACAGTAGATGGAGACTTTTTACGACGCCATCAAGGTTGAACAAAAAGGGTTTTTAGAGACATTGTCATTTATGGCTGTTGACCATGAATTTCTCTATTTCGTAAAAAATGGCCTTAATGGAATCATGCCTTTTATGTTTGTTCTTTGGAAAGGCACGTACATGGAACCCAAAGGGCTCATTGTTCCATAAAAACTCCTCGCAACCCAGTCCCTGAAAATCCGGAAGGCCATAATCAGCAAAACAGGCGGTAGAATAATAGCCTCTTTGTTTTGGAAGCAGGCTGATTCTGTCAGGAAACAAAAGATCCCTTAATCGTGCACGGACCAATGGTTTGTATACAGGAGTAAAACACACTGTTTTTATTTCAGGGTCCTTATAACATCTTTTATAGATTCTGAATCCTGTATCAGCAGAACAACCTATATATTTTCGTCTGTGCATCTTTAAGGGATCAAATCGTTTCAGTTTTTTTCTGACAACAGAAAAATTCTTTTCCATGGGAGGATATGTTTCATAATCCGGTCTGAAATCCAGGATATCTGGCGGAACCACAGACAGATCAAAAAAAGTACAGTGCATAGCCGGGAAATATCGCCACTTCCTGTATCTATACGGATGCCATGGCACGCCAAGGATACCAATATTTTCATTCTGCATATAGGATATAACCTTGTATATCCAGTTGTGCAGAATGATATAAAAATCCGGATCAAGAACAAGCAAAAACCTCGTTTTTATATTTGACAATCCCAGATTAAGGCCTTCTCCATGGTGATAGCTTGCCGAACCATGTACCTTTTTTCTATGAGGGGGACCCTGTATTATCTCTATATCGCCAATGCCGGGATGAACACGTTTAAGAGAATCCTGTCTAGAATTTTCAACCACCAGATAGCGGTAAGAGATGTTTGAATTCATAGTACGGACTAGATCTATATTCAACTTCAGATAGTCCAGCGATTCGTAGGATACCGTGCAAATGGTAAGATCGCTGTTGATCTTTCCTGCATTAAGAGTAATGTCCGTATCTTCAGTCATTAATATTTCCTGTGCAATAGATGTTTCCAGGTAACTTGCCAAGGCTTACCGTAAAAACACACATAAAGCTGTACTGAAAAGCCATGCTGTATTTTCATATACGTGGGTGGCCAGGATATCCTGTCTGCGCCTGTCTGCGTGCGTTGGCGCACAGGCAGATGCGTTGACGCACAGGCAGGTCTGAATCCGGTCATACCAGTTTGCTCTAAAGCAGTTCTTTTTCAAATGCGGGTTTGCGTTTTTCAAGAAAAGATGACATTCCCTCCTTTGCATCCGGACTGGTAAAGCATATACCAAACGATTCTGTTTCAAGATAGCATGCTGCCTTCAGGTTTATCTCGACCCCCTGATCAATACATCTTTTTATTGCCCGTAAGGCGGTTTTTGCCTTGTTTGCCATTAACTTGGCGGTACGAATTGTTTCATCATACAGTTTATCAGGGCTGAAGACCTTGTTCACCAAACCAATCTCTTTTGCCTCCGTTGCACCTATGGGCATGCCCGTCATACACATTTCCTTGGCCCTTGCCTTGCCTACCAGCCGTGACAGACGCTGCGTTCCCCCAAAACCCGGGATCAAACCAAGATTAATTTCAGGCTGTCCCAATTTTGCCTTTTCAGAGGCATAGATAAAATCGCAGGCCATAGCTATTTCGACACCACCGCCAAGGGCAAATCCATTTACACATGCTATTACAGGGATGTGCAGTTTCTCGATACGAAAAAGGACATCCTGCATATCACGAACAAACCTCCTGGCCTCAAGGGGAGTAAAGTCTGCCATCACACTGATATCAGCTCCTGCCACAAAGGCCCTGTTACCGTTACCAGTCAGAACCATGGCCCCTGCAGATCTGTCCTTTTCCACATCTTCCATTACCCTGTTAAGGTCCGTTACCATCTGTGGGTTTACGGCATTAAGCGCCTCTGGTCTGTTGAATCTTACAATCGCTACATTTTCATCTTTTTCAAATATAATAGTATCTAACTCCATTTTATGACTCCCTGATAGTACAGTTGTTGAATAACGACATTTTACCATAACAACACACAAAACCATGTTAAAAACCAATCTGTATTTTCATATCCGTGAGGTGGCCAGGATATTTTGGATCCGGCCATGCCGGTTTAGGTGTTATTAAAATGTCTCCATGTCAGCGGCTCAGCTTTTTCAGGTTTTCCCGCGCAAAGTCTATTGAAGGATCAAGCTCAAGAGCCAATTTATAATATTGAATTGCCTCCTCTATCCTGTCCAGCTCTCTGTAGTTTGAAGCAATGTTTGCATAATCAATGGCCGAAGACGGATCAATTTCTATGACCTTTTTGAAACATGCAATTGCCTTTTCATATTCTTTCTCCTTAAAAAAACAAAATCCCATCAGGTTATATATATCGGTCCTTTCATCGTCATATTCTATAGCCTTTTCAAGTACCTTAATGGCATCCCTGTAACGGCCAAGCCCTTTCAGACAAATGCCAAGATAAGAGTATACAAGAGGGATATCCTGTGTAGAGGGTTCAAGGTCAATGGCATCCTTCAAATATCTCTCTGCATCAGAGAATTTTGCAAGGGAGATATATGAAAGACCAAGAAAGAACCTTGTATAATATCTTGCCCCAACAAGTCTTTCCATCTCTTTTAAATGCTCTATGGCAGATAGGGGAGGCTGGGTTTCAGAGATCAGTTTGGCAATAAACATGGCAAGACTGGCAGTTTCAGCCCTCTCCCTGAACTGCGCCCCCGGAACAACAACATAAAAAGCAGGCAATTTCAGTTGACTGTTGCTTACATCAATCACCATCACATCCATCGATTTTTTTTCAAGGGCTGCTATACAATTTTCAATTTCTATCCTGATATTCTGATCAGATATATTTGGAAGACTGTCAATGGACACAACAGGATTGTTCTTCGTAAGAAAATCCATTTCACCGATCTCTCTGAATTTGGGCAGACCACTTGCCACATACTTAGAACCCGTATTGAAGTCTCCTCCCAACTGGGCCACCTCGGTGAGGGCACGAATAAGGGCCTTTTCGGGATCGGTACAGGTGCCTGCTGTCCATACGATTTCGCTTTTATCAGGAAAAGTAACAGGATCATAGGCAAGAGCACTGACGGTTGGGATATTCATATCCATCGATAAATCATGCAAATACAACCGTATACCTGCATCTCTGAATTTCTCAATCAGTTCCATTGCAAGGGGATTTGTAACGGAATCAGGATCAATCAATGGTACCTGAAGTTTTTTGCGGCTCACTATACACGACACGTGTCTCTCGATTGCCTCACATAAACCCTGCAAAATTGCCTCTTCCTTGCAATTTCCCGCAGAAGACCCGTTAAACTGGTTTATTGAATAAAACCAGTCAAAGGGAATAAGCACATCCTTTTCTTTGCTCAGGTTGTACGATCTGCACCATCTCTGGGGCAGAGTCTCAAATATCGTGCGAAGCCTGTCAACATCAGGAGACTGTTCATCCTGAACAGAAATGGCAAGATAGTCAAAAGAGAGGGCATCGTCCCTGATCTCCCTGTATTCCCTGAAAATGAAAGAATCTGGATTGTTCATAAACGAAAAAAGGCTGAATCTTTCCACAAGCTCCATAACTGCGCTTGCCTCGGCCTGAGCCTCTGTTCCGCCCTTTCCCATCTGCTTTTTTGTCCCCATTATATTAACGGCATCCCTGCCGCAAACACTGAAGTACACGGGTATATCAAGCCTGCCATTGTCAATTCGGACCGTTTCTTCAAGTATATCCATATCAATACCGGCCAATCTTTTTCTGAAACGTTCAACCGTTTCCTCCGGCGGTATCTGCTTGTCAAGATCGTTGGTAGACCTTTTGAAAACATCATTCAATTTTATATGATCACTCATATACTGCTCCATTTATAAATAAGATGAAGACCCTGCATAAAAAGACCCTTGCAGAATATTCACAACCTCAAGCACTTGCCAACGCTGTAGATTCGGTAAAAATGCCGCTTCTAAAGGGTAAATTATTTCCAGAAACTGTTTATGCCCACATTCAAATCGATGTGCGTTATATAAGCACGACCTTCCTATAATTCGTTGATATTAAAATCTTAATTTTGATGGCGTCGTAAAAAGTAGAACCGGGAATATTCCATCCCTGAAAAGATCATTTATGGATAATGATTATTTTGAACGAACGCTGATTACAACATCCTTAAAACCAAGAGAATGCAACTTTTCCATGATACAGTCATAAATCTCCGGATCACGAATATCCTTAAGTCGTGTTCTGTTTATTTCTATTCTTGCCTGATGATCAAGATATCTGACCCTGAGATCATTAAACCCGAGGTTCATGATAAAGGTCTCTGCCTCTTCAATTAGCCTCAACTTTTCAACCGTAATGGGGGTACCGTAAGGTATCCTCGTAGAGAGACATGGCCGTGCCGGTTTTGCCCAGGTTGAAAGATTTAACATCTTTGACAGTGCACGAATATCCGTCTTGTAAAAACATGCATCTATAAGGGGTGCAACCACTCCAAGTTCAACGGCAGCCTGCATACCTGGCCTGTAATCATCAAGATCATCCATGTTTGCGCCATGAACCAGATGCACGATGCCATGTTTGCGGGCAATCTCAAAAAAGGAGCTAAACAGATACCGTTTGCAGTGATAACATCGATCCCGTCTGTTCATGACAAATTCCGGAATCGACATCTCCTTTGCAGAAAACAGGATATGACGCACATTCAATTCCCTTGCAATCCTCTTGGCATCAATCAGTTCCTGTTGTGGATGTATGACAGAACATGCAGTAATGGCAATGACGTTGTCATGCAAAACATCATGGGCCATCTTAAGAAGCAGTGAACTGTCCACTCCGCCCGAAAACGCCACTGCCACAGACCCCATATCCTTGAGTTTTTCTGCTAGAATATCCTGCTTCCTTATTAAGTCCGCATCCTGCATTGTATTACACCTTGGTTTCTACACATAAACGGACCCTTTCTGCAATACCTGCATCTGCACAGACAGAACAAAAAGGAACAGTGTCCAAAAACTCATTTGTGCATGGATATCTCTCTCATACTTCAGTAAGCCAGGATTTCCCCTGTTTATTGCTGCCCCTTTTCATAAAGTCCAAAAATGATGACCTGAAAAGATCACTCAACAGGGCCTTTTTGACCGGCGGAAGTCTTAAAAATGCACCAAGAAATGTCCGCATTATCCTCTGTGTAACGTCAGATGGATTGTCAAATATCTGATACTGTAACGTCCCTTTTTCAAGACACTGAAGTATTATTCGTTCAAAAGTAGTCTCCGGAGTAATGACCCTGTGACTTCGTCTTACAAGCCTTATTGCTCCTGTATTACAGCTCAAAACACATACCCCGCAGCCAAGACACAGGGATTCATCAACAGAAGGAATTTTGCGCCCTCCATTGATATCATCTGAAGGTAACATCCTGATAACGTTGATATGACATGAATCTGCACATTTCCCACACCCCTTACACATGTTTTCATCCACTTCAGCAATAAAATTGGAAGTAACAATAATATCGGAGTATCCATATTTACTGATTCCCAAAAGGACATTGCAACAGCATCCACAGCAATGACATATATAGGTAATTTTCCTTTGAACATTATCGGCATTAAGCACCAGGCCCATTTCTTTTGACCGTGCCAGATTGTCAAGCATCTCGGCCTTGTCAACTTCTTTGGCCAGATTATTCCTGATCAGAAAATCTGCAGCCATTCCAAATGAGGAGCAGGTATCCAAAGGCACATCACACTCTTTTTCTCCAAGATGCAATTTTTCATGACGACAGGAACATATTCCGATGGAAAACCTATCTGCCTCCTGAATCAGGGCAGAGGCCTTTTCATAATCCAGTATCTCGGTGTAATCTGCAGGAATGACAGTCTCTTCATGCGGAAGGGTTCTCATAAAGGATATATTGTTGTTACCGTTAAAATTGCGATTCTGAAAGGCATCTTCTCCCTGTAAATACGTATGAAAAAGTTCGGCCCGTTTTTTAATGCCCTGTGAGTCTCCTGTTCTCATCATTGAAAATTCAAACACCCCAATAACAATAGGGGATGGCATATAGTAATATGATCCCCGTATTTTCAGATCCATCACCAGGCCCTTTGCACATAACCGGTCCAAGATCCTGTGCAATTTCTTCTTTTCATATCCCGTGGCCCTCTTTATTTTTCTGAAACCGGACAGACTGTAAGGCATCTGAACCACAAAAGAGGCCTCTTCCTCGGTATACAATTCCTTAAGTATCTCATATAAAGTTTGTGTCCATGGGGCTCTCATGGAAAGTTTGTCGATCTTTCTGCCAAGTTTTCTGTATATATTTCCGTTTGTTATATGTCCCATAATAACTGACCCTAAAGGTCATCAATAAACCGGTATAACCGGATTCATATGCTGGCCACCCACGTATATGAAAAGACAGCCTGGTTTTTCAGCACGGCCTTATGCTTTTTTACGGTAAAAAAATGGTCTTTTTGGCTATCTCCAGCCTATCACACTGTAGCCCTTTTCACGCAAGCATTTTTCCACGTACCGGCGGAACAGGGGATCAGGATCATTCGATTTTAACACACCCCTCGTTAGTGTTGCAGCGCCTGTTACAGCAGCTCCTGCCGCTGCACCTTTCCCGACATTGTGCCCCAATACAGCAGCTCCTGCCGCACCTGCCGCAGCACCAACAGCGGCGTTGGTTGCCGTTTTTTTCAATACCCTTTCCCCTACCCTGTCTTTAACATATTCATTGGCAAGGCGTATGCATTCATTTATGTCGGCATCGGCTCTTGACATGCCTACCTGTTTAAGGTGATAGTTAGGGTAGAGAACAGGTCGTTTTTCTGCACATCCCGTAATAAACAACAGGGAAATAAAACCAACAACAAACAACTTAACATGCAATTTTGACATACATCAACTCCATTTCTAAAAAAAGAGACATCTTTATTGTTCTACCTGCTTCTGTTTTATCCGCTGATTACAGGAAGACATCTTTATGCAGATAATAATCCTGTAATCTGCAAACGTACATCTCTGTTATAGCCTGATAAAAAAACAATTAGAAATAATATTTTTTTGGATGCTGCTTAAAAAATGGGGTTCTTGTTGAGGGTGGACTGCCGCCCCTCACAAAGAAAGGGCCATCTTGCCCATAAGACCACGGGAGTGGCAAGAATCAGCTATAACCCCCATAGGTTCGTATCAAGGCAAATTTTTCCAGAAAACCACCGGGGAAAAGAGCAATAGCTCAACAAACAGGGGTAGGATCCATGGCCACTCTGGCGGACTTCAGGGTGTATTTGGCACGTATCGCTGCAAAAGTAAAACGCCTATCCCTCATGTTTATACTTCATGAACTGAGACCCTTACTTGCATTGTCTTCATTCCGCAGACAGGGTCTAAATTCAACCTGCGGAGCCATACCTTTATAATGATGGTGATGTTCATGTTCTTCCATGAGCTGCTCCTTTTTGGTCAGGTGGGAAATCAACGGGAAGCTCAACTACAAAGGTAACACCGGGATGGCCCTGATTAGGATAAAAGTAAATTTTCCCGCCATGGGCCTCGGTTATTTTCTTGGCCACTCCCAGACCCAGACCCGTTCCACCCTTCTTTGTTGTGAAAAAAGGATGGAAAACACTCTCTTGCTGATCAGCCTTTATTCCTGCACCGTAATCTACCACCTTTATTGCTATTCCATCTGCACGGCTCTCTGTTATAATTCTTACCTTCTGACCTTCAGGAGATGCCTGAATAGCATTGGTGATAATATTTGTCAGGATCCTTTGAATCTTGTCTCGATCTCCCATTATCGTGGGTAAATCAGGGCTTATCTCCGTGACTAATTGGACGTTAGACTGTGAACCACTATGGCTTAATAATTTTGCCATATCCATCACCAGCTCGTTTATATCCACGGGTGATTTATTGAGTCTCACCGATCTGCTGAATTCAAGCATTTCGTTGACCATTTCTTCCAGCCTTGAGGTCTCCTTGATAACAATATCGAGTTTTTTTCGTCTTGGGTCCTCCGGCGGCATCTTTCTTGCCACCTGATTGACAAAACCTCCAATGGCCATCAAGGGAGACTTCATATCATGGGCAATCTCGTTCACGGCCCGTCCAACCGCAGCAAGGTTCCTGGACTCCATAAGTGCCTTCATGTGCCGCTTCTCCCTGTCCATAAGAATTCCAAGCAAAATTGCTATACCAACAAAGAGGACACCTTCCATTAGCAGATCAAAATCTTCAGCAGAAAACCCGTGCCACTGTATAAAAACATGAGGGGTAAATAGTACGATCACGGTCACACAAACAACCAAACTCCCCTTTAATCCATACCACAGCCCTGCAAATATCAGTGGAACATAATAGAGAAGCCGCAGAAAGGCATGTTCATATTGCATCTCGGCCAGGGCAACATAGTGCAGCACAGTAATACACACAATCATCAACCCTATAAAGGTGATTTTGGTGTTGTTGGTAGCCAGCATATACTTATACCTCCTATTACAAAGTAAAAATCGATGAACTCGCAAAAAGTAAAACCGATGGATAGGTAAAAATCTTCATATACAAGGCATATGCATTCATTTATGTCGTCCTCGGCTCTTGACATACCCACCTGTTTCAGGTGATAGTTAGGATAGAGAACAGGCCGTTTTTCTGCACATCCAGTAATAAATAACAGGGAAATAAAACCAACAATAAACAGCCTAACATACAATTTTAACTTACATCTTCCAAAAATTGATGGCACATAGTTATAAACTTAAACAAAAAATGTCCAATACTAAAAAAAAGACATATTTATTGTTATGTCTGCTTCTGTTTTATCCGCTGATTACAGGAGGACATCTTTATGCAGATAATAATCCGGTAATCTGCAAACGCACATCTCCTTTATACCCTGGCAGGCTGTACACGGTATTTAGTATAAGTTTCCCTGCATCCAATGCAGGATGGCTGTCCGGTATGTTGGGACATATATGGGTTACATCTGACAGAGGCAAGTCATGGACATTACAGCCAGTCCCTTCAAAAGAGGCCCTTTCAGCCATCAGTTTTACAGATCTTCTATACGGCTGGGCTGTCGGATATGGAGGAACGATACTCCATACATCAGATGGCGGTAAGAACTGGGAAAGACAAAAATCTTCATTCAATTACTATTGGAAGTCTGTGTGGATCAAAGACAAAAATCATGGCTGGATTGCAGGTGAACATGGGACCATTATTGTCACCCATGATAGCGGAACCACGTGGCAGACACAGATCACTGGTGATGATGTCATACTGAATTCCATTGTATTTTCTCCTCATGGCCATGGGTGGGCTGTGGGAGAATTTGGGGTGGTTTACATGACCCAAAACGGAAGAGACTGGATACTGCAGGATAATGGCATTGCATCAAACGAAAATACCCTATGGTCCGTGTGCTATGCAAAACAGGGGATTGCAATAGCCTCAGGTATCGCATCTACTCTTATAATAAGCGATAACAATGGCGACAACTGGCGCCCCCTCAACAATATTAAAACAATAACAAGAGGAAAATACA
>JAGGTJ010000029.1 GCA_021163815.1 Deltaproteobacteria bacterium
AACGTATGACCAAACACTATAACACAGTAGATGGAGACTTTTTACGACGCCATCAAATTTGAGGCTGACCTGTCTACCACCAGGCAGGCACAGGAATTGGGCAAAAGAAGACATTATAGCAAAGATCTCACGGTATAGGTCCAGTTTGAAACCTTATACTGCCCAACAATTGATTGGTTATTCCTCAACAATAAAAAAGCAACCAGAAAACAGACCCTTTGCCACACCGGCATGAGACCGAATTCAAAACATCCTGGCCGCCCACGGATACGAAAACACCGCCTGGTTGTTAAACACGGTTTTATGTATTTTCACGGTAAAACAACATATCAATTGTAATACCCTATGAATTAACTTTCTCCAAGGCACAATCAAGTTCAATGCTGATAAAACCGCATACAACCCCCACAGCTTTTTATGAAACCAGTGTGTTTTATTTACAGACATTAAAACCGTTAATGTCCATCTGCAAACATATTCAGGGAACAGCAAAGATTTCAATTTTTCTTGCCCGTCGGATACCCAGTTGTACTGCCTTGCATTGGACTTCCAATTTTCATAAACATGGCACCTTTTAACAAAACCAGTACAATCAACATATTACACAAAAACGTACAAGATAATGCACCTGTCTGAGAAATGTCCTTTGAAAATGAAAATCAGTTAGCACCCAAATCCTATTGCGCAGGTGAGTGCTAACTGTGTAACATTTACATAATTGACATCAACCAACCAATCGCAGGGAGGGTAGGAGCAATAACAAGAGAAACAACTGACATCAACTTGATGAGAATATTCATTGCCGGTCCTGATGTGTCTTTAAAAGGATCGCCAACGGTGTCTCCTACAACTGCAGCCTTATGGTTATCAGAACCTTTTCCTCCCATATTTCCTTCTTCAATCCATTTCTTTGCATTATCCCATGCGCCACCCGCATTAGCCATAAACAAGGCGAGAAAGGCACCCATAACAGTTGCACCGAGGAGTACACCTGCCAAAGACTCTTTACCAAGCAGAAAACCTACTAATACGGGAGTAAGGATAGCAACCAGCCCCGGGGCTATCATCTCTTTAAGGGAGGCATTAGTAGCAATGGCGACACATTTTGCCGGCTCAGGTTTTGCCCCCTCTTTACCCTCAAGCAGTCCCGGAATATCCCTGAACTGACGGCGAATCTCTTCCACAATTGCAAATGCTGCCTTACCAACAGACGTCATTGTCAATGCAGCACAAAGCATCGGAACCATGGCACCGATAAATGTCCCTATTACAACCATCGGGTTTCTCATATCTATAATATCCAGGCCCGCGGACTGAGAAAAAGCCACAAAAAGAGCCAGTGCCGTAAGGGCAGCAGAACCTATCGCAAAACCCTTTCCAATTGCTGCAGTTGTATTGCCAAGGGCATCAAGACCGTCTGTAATCTTCCTTGTTTCAGCTCCCAGGCCTGCCATTTCAGTAATACCGCCTGCATTGTCAGCGATCGGGCCATAGGCATCAACAGTCATTGTTGCTCCTACTGTTGCCAGCATACCTACTGCTGAAAGACCGATACCATATATACCGGCAGCGTGAAATGCAATAAAGATGGCTATACATATACCCAACATTGGGAGATAGGTAGACTCCATTCCAACGGCCAAACCTGCAATAATAACGGTTGCCGGTCCTGTCTTTGTTTGTTCGCCAATCCTACGCACAGGAGGACCTGAAGTGTAGTATTCGGCCAAAAGACCGATAGCAATACCACAGAGCAACCCTGAAAAAACAGCCCAGAACGCACCCATGGGCATACCTATTGCCCTTGTAATTATAGCCGTCAATATTACAAAGATTATAGCAGCTATAAAGGTGGTATATCTTAGTGCCGAGGCGGGGTTACCCTTTTGGAAAAGTTTTATTGAAAAAACACCAAAAAAGGAGCTGAACAAACCTGCCATGACAATCAGTATCGGCATGGCCATAAACTTCAGTTTGATAGCAACAGGTGTAAGACCCTTTAAGACGGGAAATTTTGCTATAAATGCAGGAGAGATAGTAAGTGTTGCACCTATGGCAACAGTAGCAATTACAGCGCCCACAAATGATTCAAAGATATCAGCGCCCATACCTGCGATATCACCAACATTATCACCAACATTATCCGCTATAACTCCAGGATTTCGGGGATCATCTTCAGGAATCCCTGCTTCTACCTTACCAACGAGATCTGCACCGACATCTGCCGCCTTTGTGTATATACCGCCACTTACACGGGCAAACAGTGCAATGGAACTTGCACCCATGGCAAAACCATTAATGTATTTGGCAGTAGCAGGATCTCCTCCATAAATCCAGAACCAGAAACCAACCCCTAAAACTCCAAGGCCTCCAACTGCCAGGCCCATGACTGAACCGGAAAAATATGAGACATCAAGTGCCTTTGCCTGTCCATGTTTATTTGCAGCCTCTGCAGTACGGGAATTACCCCTTGTTGCAGCAGTCATACCGGAAAATCCGGCTATCATAGAACATATAGCTCCTGTCACAAAGGCAACCGATGTCCTCCATTCTCCCAATAATAGGCCCAACAGTATAAATACTACCGCTATAAATATAGCCAGTATGGAATATTCCTTTTTAAGAAATGCCATTGCACCTTCATGGATCATATTCTCCAGGTCCTGCATCATGGGATTTCCATTTGGCTGCTGTTTAACATAAAGATAGAGAACAAAGGCAATCACCAAGCTCAGAATACCCAAAAATGGTGCATAAACAGTTAGTTGTTGCATTCTTTTCTTCCCCCTAAATAATTTTCGCTGACAGTTAACAGCTTTTCAGAGATACATGCTAAAAATCTCAAAAGCTCCTCTCCATTACCTTAATTATTTTAACGCTTAATAAGTCAATGTTGTTAAAGATTCAAAGACCTTTCCAAAACATTTGCCTTTATCCAGGTCAAATCAAATGATCTACGTCTTATCTGAGTTTGAACGAAGGTAAATATTTACAAATGATCTGATCTGCCTTTACAGGGTTGAACAGACAGCCTCCAAGACCGTAAAAAACGATCCTTCATGGCAAAAGATTAAAATCCCCATCCATAAATGAAATAATCTGTCCGAAATCAAGACATGCAAAAATTTCAACCACAAAAACACATTACAGTATTTTGCGAAAATTTGAGCATCATGAAAAGATCGGGCAAGATGGTCATTTATGTGGATGGCCCCTATGTAGAAACATCCTGGCAATTAATAGTATTCATTGCCCCATCAACCCCTTTCAGAACAAACAGCTCACAACCATAAGCAGCCAGGTCAATGGCCCTTTCAATAATCTCCCTCTCGTACTTATAAAAACACGATAGAACATACTGATCAACCCGCTCACCGTTTTGAGGACGTCCAACACCAATCCTGACACGCGCAAAATCTTTTGTGCCAATATGTTGAATTATTGATAACACTCCCCTGTGACCGGCAGGGCCACTGTTTTTTACAACTTTTACCCTACCAACAGGCAAATCAATATCATCATGAATTACAAGGAGATTATTGTTTTCAATCCTATAATAATCAATACACTCCCTGACCGATTTTCCGCTCAAGTTCATAAATGTCAGTGGGCATAATAAGATAATATCCTTATCCTGAAGCCTGGTGCTAGCAAAATACGCATTAAAAGACTGACGGTTCATGCTTACACCAATTTTCCGGCTCCAGTAATCCAAGACCATAAAACCCACATTATGGCGCGTTTCGACATATTTTGAACCTGGATTACCCAAGGCTACAATCAAGCACGTTTCGGATATCTTATCTCTTTTTACCACCCCCTTTTTCTTGATCTTATTGATTTTCACTATCGTCTGTTTCCGACTCTTCCACTTCTGCCTCTTCCATCTCTTCTCCCTCTGCCTCTACAGACTTTTCAGCAGCAGGAGCAGCCACGACAGCAACAGTCAGATGAGCATCCTCCGATGTCGTGACACCTTCCGGTAAATCAATATCTCTTATATGCAAAGAATCACCGATATCAAGTCCTGATACATCTATTTCTATTGATTCAATCAGTCTATCAGGTTTGCACGTAATCTCAATTTCACGCCTGATCTGCTGTAAAACCCCTCCTTTTGACACCCCTACAGGAACATTAACAAGCTGAATCGGAATATTGAGGGTGATATCCCTGTCCATTGAAATCTCATAAAAATCAGCATGCAAATAGGCACCGCTTAACGGATCCGTCTGAAGTTCCTTTAACATGGCCTTCTTATTCTCAACCCCATTGCCTGTATCCAGATGAAGATCAAGTATGGTTTGTTCGCTACTTCCCTTTGTTACAATTTCCTCCAGTTCAGAATAATCAACTGTCAACATTACAGGAGATATCCCTGGTCCATAAAAAATAGCAGGCAACTTATGTTCAGCCCTTATTTTTCTGGCAGCCCTTTTACCTTTATCATCCCTTTTCTGAACTGCGAGCGATATATAAGCCATTAGTTTGTTTCCTCCAAAAAAATATCAACTTTTACTGTTGAGTTGTGTCTATATAAAGTAAGCAAGCTGCCATTTCCGGCAATCTACATTAAACAAACAGGGTACTTACTGAATTAGAAGAGTATATTCTCTTTACTGTCTCTCCCAAAAGCTGGGCTATTGACAATACCTTGATCTTCTTACAGTCCTTTGCATTATCATTCAAAGGGATTGTATTTGTAACAATAAGATGATCAATTGGAGAATTGTTGATTCTGTCAATGGCCGGACCTGACAAGACAGGATGTGTACAACAGGCATAGATGTTGTCTGATCCTCTTTCTCTAAGGGCTATGGCAGCCTGCGTCAAGGTACCCGCAGTATCAACCATGTCATCAAGAATCACGGATGTTTTTCCCCTTACCTCACCTATTATGTTCATTACCTCAGATACATTTGGACCTTCACGCCGCTTATCTATAATTGCAAGCCCTGCATTGAGTCGGGTTGCAAACGCCCTGGCCCTTTCCACTCCTCCGGCATCAGGCGAAACAATAACAAGATTATCTTTTATTTTTGCCTGTATATACCTCAACAGTATGGGTGCAGCAAAAATATTGTCTACAGGAATATTAAAATATCCCTGTATCTGTCCGGCATGCATGTCCATTGAAACCACCCTGCTTGCACCCGCAACAGTTATAAGATCTGCAACAAGTTTGGCAGTTATGGGGACACGGGGCTTTACTTTTCTATCCTGACGAGCATAACCAAAGTAAGGTATAACAGCAGTTATACGTTCAGCAGATGCCCGTTTCAGGGCATCCATAATAATCAAAAGCTGCATCAGGTTATCGTTCACTGGAGGACTGGTGGACTGAAGAACAAAGACCTCTCTTCCCCTGACATTCTCCCCAATTTCAACCTGTATCTCTCCATCGCTGAAATTTTTTACAACAATCTTACCTGGCGCTATACCAAGATAGTCACAAACCTCGGCAAGCAACAAAGGATTGGATGTTCCCCCAAACAATTTCATCTGCAGCACCCTGTTATTGTGCAATAATAATTCACGATAAAAAAATGGCGATTTTGTTATTAAAACCAAAACTGGCATGACCGGATTCAAACCTGCCTATACGCCAACGTACGCAGACAAGATATCCTGGGTATCCCCGGATATAAAAATACAGATTGGTCTTTCAGTACGGTTTTGTGCAGTTTTACGGTAAATCAAAAAAACAGAGAATATGATGGACTGGGGTGGGAGGACTCGAACCTCCGAATGCGGGCTCCAAAAACCCGTGTCTTACCACTTGACGACACCCCAACAATTCCACGCTCTGGCCAAAAAAATGAAACCTTATATCCTGAACACCCATGGATATGAAAATACAGATTGGTCTTTCAGTACGGTTTTGTGCAGTTTTACGGTAACTTGAGACAAAAAAGTGAAATTATGCAAAGATCTCTTTTTGTGTACCTTTTACCTAAAGACCTGCACATACAAAAGTATCTCCCAAATCACGGGAAGCTATTAAAGGAAATGCGGCCTTGGCCTTATCTTCAGATTCAAATACCCCAAACACACTTGGACCGCTACCCGACATAAGGGAACCAGCAGCTCCAAGCTCCATCAGAGTGTCTTTTATTATTTGAATGGAAGGAACCATACTCACAGTAACTCTTTCCAGATCATTTTCAAGCATGGAAAAGACATTAGAGTTAATCTTCCCAAACCACCCAATTATAGCCTTATCCTCATCTTGTGTCAACTTCAAATTAAGGTTGGAATAGACCCACGATGTTGCAATATTGATGCGGGGAGTTACGATAACATACCAGAATCTTGGCCAGTCTTTTATTGGGGTTATAATGTTCCCCACACCCTTTGCAATACATGGAACGTTTTTCAGAAAGAATGGGACGTCTGCTCCAAGTTTTAGAGCAAGATCTTCAAGAACATCAAGTGAGAGAGGATTAGAAAGGATAGTATTAAGGGCCTTCAAAACAGCCGCCGCATCGCTGCTGCCTCCACCCAACCCTGCACCTGCAGGTATGCGTTTTGTTATATTAACGGAAACGCCATGGTTAATTTTGGCCTTTGAAAAAAATGCCTCTATGGCCTTGTATACAATATTGTCCTTTTCAGGTATGGAAAGAACAGGGCAAACAACCCTGATCCCTGAAGAACTCTTAAGAGAAATATCAATATCATCATAAATGGCAACAGGGACCATTATGGAAGATATGTTATGATATCCGTCCTTTCTCCGATTCAGCACCTTCAGCCTGAAATTTATCTTACATGGTGTTTTTATACTCAAAACATCCATAGAGTTCCTGTCTTCAGCCATGTTATTATGCAGTTAAACCGGGCCGGACTCAAAATATCCTGACCACCCACGAACATGCGGTTTTTCAGCCCGGTTTTGCACGCTTTTACGGTAAGACCTGTCAATGCCCACATCTCTTGTACAATGGGCACCAACAAAAACATTCAACCTAAAACCCGCATAAATTATTCTCAAAAAAATTATGCCTTTAATATCAACGAATCATAGTAAGGTTGTGCCTGTGTAACATGCATCAATTTGAATGCGGGTATAAACAGCTTTTGGAGATAGTTTACCCTTCAAGAGCGCCGATTTTACCGAACCTGCAGCATTGGCGAGGGCTTGATCGTAGTAGATCTGCGCCCTTACCGCCTAAGACCTGCCTATGACAGGCAGGTCTTAGGCAAACCCGACGCTTGCAGGATTCAGGTTCAAACACAACAAAGAGAAATGTAACATAACCGAGCTGCGGACATAAAACAGTTATGCATTTTGCATCTCGCAGGCCATAATAGTATGTTTGCAAAGAACGGAAGTTGTTACAGAACCAACTCCTGCAGGCACAGGAGAGATACGTTCTACTATGGGCTCAACCTCTGCAAAATCAACATCACCGCAATACTTTCCAGGATTATCCGGATCCGCATTAATTCCCACATCAATAACAATCTGACCTTCCCTTACATAGTTTGCCTTTATCATCTTTGCACGGCCAACGGCTGCAACAAGGATCTCCGCCTCCTTACACACATCAGGAAGGTTTTCTGTCCTTGAATGGCATATGGTCACGGTACCGTGTTCCCTGAGCAGCAACATGGCAAGCGGTTTACCTACAACAAGGGAACGTCCTACCACCACACACCTCTTTCCTTTGACAGCAATACCATAGTGATGGATCATATCCATACATGCAGTCGGGGTACACGGCGGGAATCCTGTAGGATCATCTGTAAAGACCTTTGCAGCACCACCGAGCGTTAAACAGTCCACATCCTTTTCTACCGGTATCAATGTCCTTATCTTACGTTCATCTATATGCTTGGGCAAAGGGGAAAACATGAGAATACCATTGATATCCTTTTTGGAGCCAACCTCTGTTATGGCTTTTTCAAATGCTGCCTGGTCAATATCTTCCGGATATTCAAAAACCTCACTTTCCATACCAATAGCCTTGCATGTCTTTTTTGCACCACCCTCATAGAACAGATCATCCGGACGGGCACCAACCCGTACAATCCCGAGCTTAGGTACAATACCGCGTGCCTTCAGGGCCTCGACCTTTTTGGTCAGTTCCTCTTTCATAGCATCTGCTACCGGTTTACCTTTAAGTATCTCTGCCATCAATACACCTCCTTATCTGGTTTCCATCCACAAATGGCTGTTTTTCACAACATCTGCACCCTGCCCGATAAAAGGCAAAACCTATTTCACCGGGATCAATCTGACAAACAGGCACCTGCTGCAAAACAGCGGTACAGGGCATTCAACGGATACAAAAACCAAAAAATCCGCTATTGCCCAGTATCCATTTATGGATAGGCACTATTTGGTTAACTTGGAAATAACAAGGTCAAGGGTTTCATCAGCAAGCTTGGTTCCTTCCTCAAGAAGTTTATCCATTTCTTCCCTTGTCTTGTTTATAAAATCACTGTCCTTGATTGTATTAAGATTGATGATAACATTCAGTCTACCGGCGATAAGGGCTGACTTGAGAAATACAACCCCACAACCTACGTCAGATATGGCAATCATTGTTCCAATCTGCCCCATCCTGTTATGTACCTTGATTCCCTCATATGCCTTACGCATGATCTCCATGGGGACAGAGCATGCAACCTTGCAACAGTTTTCCATGGTCTCTTCTTTGATCTTTGCCTCCTCAGGGGTATTCTTTGGCAGCCCATAGGCCTTTGATAAAGGCTCAAACACCTCGGCATCCTTGTCTACAAGTGTTTCAAGCTCTTCAATAATCCTGTTCCCCTTTTCAATAAGCTCCTTTACTTCCCCTTCAACATCGGCATATTTCTTTTTGCCAACGGTCAGGTTTCCAACCATATTGGAAAGAGCCATACCGATTGCACCGCCCATAGCCGCTGCTCCGCCCCCTCCGGGCACAGGAGCCTTTGATGCCAACACCTCTATAAAATCCTTGCAAGACTTATCCAACATAGACATAAGACATTCCTCCTTTGAATACATTTTACCGTAAAAATATTACGTATGTTCAACAAGAAACAAAATCTGTAACAGCTCCATAAAGAGCGTCAGAAAGATCTTTATGACGTAGAAGTGTCCTTTCGGCCAAAACATTTCCAGCTGTGTAAACGAATTACATGTCGTTATGATGTTTGTCAAGCTAAAACATATTTAACTGATTGACAGGGGTTATTCAGAAGATATAGGTTTTTCACAGAACCGGCATCAATCTGTGGGATTGATCCTGTATCATAAAGGTGTAGAAAAAAAACAGGATGTTATATAGTTTATACAGATTTTACCATGAAAACACACAAAACCATATTGAAAAACCAGTCTGTATTTTCATATCCGAGGGGTGGCCAGGATATTTTGAATCCGGCCATGCCGGTTTAGGTGACAGTGAAAATGGGCTTATTGCTGAAGGATAGAACAACATTAATCGATTTTGTTTTGAAGGAATGGCTGCTCATTGCATCTGGCGTAGCTCTGACTCTGACGTCTTTTTATACGAAACAGTTTCCAGTCTATTCAATCAATGAAATGCAGGTGTTGTTCATCCTGTTCGTGTTGTTTGTTGCAGTGAATGGTTTACAGAAAACCGGATTCATATTACAAATCGCCCAAAACATAGAAAAGGGGAAAGCCATACCATTAAAACTGGTGCTGATAACCTTTTTCCTGTCTATGGTGGTAACAAACGATATTGCTTTAATAGTCATTGTTCCACTTACGTTATCGCTTAACATCAACCGAAAAGATATTCTGGTAATTTTGGAAACGTTAACCGCAAATGCAGGTTCCGCATTTACACCCATTGGTAATCCTCAGAATCTTTTCCTTTATTGGTTTTATTCTGTCCCTCCTTATATATTCATAAAAACAATTGCTCCGTTTTCTTTAGTTTTTTTGGGGCTGTTAATCGGTTCCTCTCTTTTTATTAAGGTGCAAAACGATCCACAAAAAAGGCCAGTTCAAAGAATCAATAAAAAAACCTATATTTACGGGGGCATGCTTGTCATTGTCCTTCTGACAGTCTTTCATATCCTTCCTGTTTTGACTGGGGTTGTTGTCATCTTTTTTGCACTCATATTTGACCGAAATGCCCTGTGCGTTGATTACGCATTACTTTTGAGCTTCCTGTTCTTTTTTGGTACCGCCGACAATCTAAAAGCCATACTGATTTCTAAGATAAATCATTCAGGGCATATTTTCCTATTATCAGCCTTAGCAAGCCAAATCATGAGCAATGTCCCTGCAACATTATTGTTTGCAAAATTCACATCAAATTGGCAGGCATTACTATGGGGGACAAATACAGGCGGGTTTGGTAGCCTGTTCGGTTCGTTGGCAAATCTTATAGCCTACAAAATATATCTTACACATGAAGACAGAAACAATATAGCTACCTTTACTACAAGATTCCTGATAATAAATTATGCGGCATTTTTTGTGTCAATAGGTTTATATTTTCTGCTGTATTGAGCAGATACCCTGGAACTGTCAATGGTCTTTACCATGAAAACACACAAAACCATCTTGAAAAACCAGTCTGTATTTTCATATCCGTGGGTGGCCAGGATATTTTGGATCC
>JAGGTJ010000043.1 GCA_021163815.1 Deltaproteobacteria bacterium
GTCCTGTTATGCAGTTAATGGCCACAAAATAAGTATGTCTGTTCTTCTATTCGCTGTACGGTTTTCTGTCAAAAGGAAAGATCAATGTTTTTTGCCAGAGGGGCTGTTTGTTTTTTTACAGGAGCTAACCTTATTATTTTATAGGATTTTTTTTGTTGCTGTTTATAACTACCTTAAAAGACATGTCGTTTTATTTGGCAAAATTAAATTGTCAATTCAATAGGTTAACCGTTTTGTCCTTGTTGTTGTAAGTAATGTTAATAATTGATATCTCCTGAATTCTTTGATTTTCGCCCATTTTTGTTTTTTTTTATTCTGTTGTGTTTTGTTTGATGTATAAAAATTTGCTGTGGTTATTTTAATATGTTTTTTTGATGTTGTATCTTCCTGTAAAGACATGTAAATATAGTGTGTAGTCCGTAAACCTTGTTGATATATTGTCTGATTATTAAAAAAAACCCCCTAATATTCCTGAAATTCAGCTAAAATAGAGGAAATTTCGATGAAAAAAACAAAGGTTGTGGTTTTGGCCGGGGGATGGTCTGAGGAAAGAGATGTTTCATTGGAAAGCGGGAAAGCTGTGTGTGATGCCTTGGACAAAAACAGATATGATGTTGTTATGATAGATCCTTCAAAGGATATATGTCGTCTTGTCACGGACAGGGAGAACGTAGACATTGTTTTTAGTCTGCTTCATGGTAAGTATGGTGAAGACGGAAGTATGCAGGGCATGTTGCAGATTCTTGGTGTTCCTTTTGTGGGCTCAGGGGTGCTTGCCAGTGCCCTTTCTTTTAACAAGCGGCTTTCCAAGGAGGTTTTCAGGCTGAGGGCATTTAAGGTGCCTAACGATATCGTTCTTCGCCGTGAAGATGTCTTTTATCCGGATGCCATAACGGCATATCTTGGGGATACTACGATTGTAAAACCTGTCTCAGAGGGTTCCAGCATAGGTGTTTCGTTGTGCCGAACAGAAAAAGAGTTGAGAGATGGCATTGAAAAGGCCTTCGGGTTTGGCGATGAGGTATTGGTAGAGGAATATATTAAAGGGAGGGAGATTTCAGTATGTGTAATCGGTAATAGAAATCCTGAGGTTTTTCCTGTTGTGGAAATAGTACCTGATAAGAAATTTTCTTTTTTTGATTATAGGGCGAAATATACGAAAGGTGAAACAGAGGATATTTGCCCTGCAGATATCCCTGAACATATTGCTACCAAGGCCTCTAATATGGCCAAGGATGCCCATAAGGCCCTTATGTGTTCTGTCTGGAGCAGAACAGATATTATTATCCGTGATGATGATCTCTATCTTCTTGAAACCAACACTATTCCGGGAATGACAAAGACAAGCCTTTTCCCCCTTGCTGCCCAGGCCTATGGCCTGTCTTTTTCTGAATTGGTAGACAGGCTTATTAAACTTTCTTTTGAAAAAGATAAAGAGTGATTGTTGCAATCATCTGTTGATGATATGGTTTGCTATATATAACCTGTTGATAATACTTGTAAATACCTATAAACACAAATCCTGTGGCTGTTTCTATATGTTTCACGTGAAACATTGATGGTTGTCTTATGTCTCTTTTATGTGTTTGTTTAATATATGGGAGGAAAGACCGCGGTAGAAGAAGAAAAATCTATGCCGCTCTTTATTGATCTGTTATGTTTTGATGTTATTTGTTATCTTAGGTTTTAGGCTGTTTTTTTGTATGTAGGGCAGTGTTGTGACGTAGAGCAGGTATGTGATGGCAAATATTATAGCTATAGCAAATCAGAAGGGCGGAGTTGGGAAAACAACAACCGCTGTCAATCTTGGTGCATCCCTTGCGGCAGCAGAGAAGCGCTGTCTTTTGGTGAATTGTGATCCACAGGGCAATGCCACGACAGGGCTTGGGTTTAGTAAAGAAGATGTAACAAAAGGCCTTTATGATCTCTTGCTGAATGCCATTGATCCCTTTGAGGTGGTTTTGGGTACTGACCTTCATGGCCTGGATGTTGTCTGTGCAACAGGTGATTTGGTAGGGGCAGACATGGAACTGTCTGTTATGGAGAGCAGGGAGTTTTGTTTGAAAAAAGGGCTTGCTAAACTCAAAGAAAGGTACGATTATATTATTCTCGATTGTCCCCCTTCTCTTGGTCTGCTGACCTTAAATGCCCTGTCTGCGGCTGATTCTTTGCTCGTGCCATTGCAATGTGAGTACTATGCACTGGAAGGGTTGTTGGAGCTGCTCAGGACGGTCAAGGCTGTGCGAAATACCCTGAATCCGGATCTTGGTATAGCCGGCGTGGTTTTGACCATGTATGATAAGCGGAACAATCTGGCAAAACAGGTAGACATGGAGGTCAGAAGGCACTTTAAGGGGAATGTGTTTAAAACGGTCATTCCTCGTAATGTGCGTTTGAGTGAGGCACCCAGTCATGGAATGCCGGTTATTCTATACGATATTGCCTGTAAGGGGGCCCAGAGTTATCTGTCTCTTGCCAAAGAGTTGATAGAAAAAAGAGATTAGGGATATGAATAGAAGAAAAGCGCTTGGCAAGGGCCTTGTAGCCCTTATTCCGGATGCAGACAAAATAGAGACCTCAGGGTCCGGATTTTTTCAATGTCCTGTCAATGCCATTGAACCTAATCCAAATCAGCCGAGGCAGAAGTTCAACACCCGGGAGATGGATGAAATGGTGCAGTCGGTCAGGGAAAAGGGAATCCTGACTCCGCTCCTTGTCAACAAACAGGAAGAAGGCTATCAGCTCATAGCAGGAGAGCGGCGATGGCGGGCTGCGAAAAAGGTGGGTCTTGATAGGGTCCCTGTTGTTGTCAGGGGGGTAACACCTGCAGAATCTCTTGAACTGGCCTTGATTGAAAATGTACACAGGCAGGACTTGAATGCAATTGAAGAGGCCGCTGCATATAAAAAACTGATGGAAGAGGCTGGTTATACCCAGGAGACTCTTGCCAGAAAACTTGGGAGGGACCGTTCTTATGTTACAAATTTGCTAAGGCTTTTAAAGTTGCCAAAATCTTATCAGCAGGATGTGATTGATGGTCGTTTGACTATGGGGCATGCAAGGGTTTTGGTGGGTGTGAAATCTCCTGAGGATCAGAAAAGGCTTCGTGATGCTGTTGTCAGAAGCGGTTTGTCTGTTCGTCAGTTGGAGATGATGGCAAAACGTATCAAGTTACAAAAGGTCCAGGGAGATAGTACAAAAACAGAGCGGGAAGAATATTTGGGGTTGTTTGAAGGATCGTTGAAAAAGATCTTTGATACAAAGGTGGAGATTAAGTCAAGGAAAAGAGGAGGAAAAATTGTTCTTCATTTTTCATCAGAGGAACAGTTGCGCAGGCTTGTTGATCTTTTGAGAAATACATCCCTTAAATGTAAACAGAACTGAACATCCTCTAAAGGTTTCGTAAGGTGTTTGTTTAAAAGAAAGGTGATTACTATGATAAACAATGATTTTGTTAAAAATATTCACTGGCTTGGTCATGATGGGTTTCGTATTGATGGGTCATGTACCATATATATAGATCCTTTTAACATATCCGGAGGACCGGAGGCGGACATTATATTGGTTTCACATGAACATTTTGATCATTGTTCGCCGGCAGATGTGTCAAAGATACAGGGCGACTCTACCGTTATAGTAACAGAAAAAGATTCGGCAAAAAAACTCGGTGGAGATGTAAGAGTTGTTAAACCAAAAGAATCCGTAGTAGTCAAGGGTGTTACCATAGAGGCAGTTCCTGCATATAATACTGACAAGGATTTTCATCCAAAACAGAAGGGTTGGCTTGGCTTTGTAATTGATATGGATGGTACCCGAATATACCATGCCGGGGATACCGATTTTATTCCGGAAATGGAAAATCTGAATGTTGATATTGCCATGCTTCCTGTTTCAGGTACATATGTAATGACAGCGGACCAGGCAGTAAAGGCAGCCCTGGCAATCAAGCCGAAGCTCGCTATTCCAATGCACTATGGAGCCATTGTTGGCAGTGAAGAGGATGCAGTGAGATTTAAACAGGAATTGGACGGAAAGATTGATGTGATTATTCCCAGCAAGGAATAACTGTAATAGTTCAACAAACAGGAGCAGGAGGCTTTTTCCTCCGCTCCGGGCCTCCGGGCTGGTCTCTTCAGTGACTTATCTGCGGGGGACACCCGCCCCCTCCGCATTCTCGACTTCGTCGAGCTGCGGTTTCCCCCACTGATAAGTCACGAAGAAACGGCACCCTCTCGGCAGTCGCGTCAGAAAAAGCCTCCTACCCCAGCGCTACGTTCGTTGTTATTCCCCTAATTATTGAGCTGATACGAATAACTGTATTAACTCAAGACCCTTGCAGGATGTTCAGTTTGATGCAGATTTAGGGAGATACAGGGAAGGTAAAAATTTCAACCGAAGGAATGTGGTCAGGACATTTTGAATACGGCCATGCCGGTTTAGAGTGCAGACCCCTCAGGGAGGTTAAGTTCCTTTTTCAGTCTCCCGTACAAGGTCCTGTAAAAATTTCCTTCATCCTTTCTTCCCCGTTTTATGCATCCCTTGCTGTATATTTGACACTTGTATGCAAGCTCATCCATTGCTAGGGTTATCTGTTGTACATTCAGGCAGTTGGAACGTAAAAGCCTTACAATGGATTTGATTCGAAACAGATCCATGGATCTGTACTGTGTTGAGAGTTGATCTTTATGCCCTCCCTCTTTTACGACCAGTGACTTTTTTATTAAATGAATGGGATAACGACATGAAATTCTGAGCCAAAGGTCATAATCTTCACAGGCAGGCAGGGTCTCGTCAAACAACCCTATTTCATCAAACAGGCTTTTTTTTATCATAACAGCCGAGGGACTGACGAGGCATAATCTTAGTGATGCCTTAAAGATATCGCCATTCGGCTTTATGTGTCTCTTTCCGGGGTTTACCTGTCGCCCGTTTCTTATCCATATTTCATCACCTTGACAGGCAACGGCCATGGGATTTTCTGCAAAAAAATCCATCTGTAACTGTAATTTTTCAGAAAACCAGTAGTCATCAGAATCCAGAAAGGCAATAAATGGTGCTTTTGATGCACGAATGCCTGTATTCCTTGCCGCAGAAACGCCCCTGTTTTGTTTATGCTTGATATAAATTATATGATTTTTGAAAAAACTGTTTATCAGTTCCCGGGTATTATCTGTGGAACCATCATCAACGACAATTACTTCAAAATTATTATAACTTTGATACAGTACAGAGGCAATTGCCCTTAACAGTCTTCTGCCCCTGTTGTATGTCGGGATAACAACGCTTACTTTTGCCACCAGGTACCTTGCCGGATATTGCTGCTTTTGTATTACACCTAAACCGCAAGTTTGTTTGTTTCAACATAATTTCTGAAACGTGTAAATTCTTTCTGAAAGGTTAGCCTGAATTTTCCGGTAGGGCCATTTCTCTGTTTGGCCACTGTTATTTCTGCAATATTTCGATCTTCCTCGGAATCGGGGTTGTACATTTCATTACGGGAAATAAAGGCAATAACATCAGCATCCTGTTCAATTGCACCACTTTCTCTGAGATCGGATAACTGTGGCTTTCTTCCTGGCCGATCCTCTACCTTCCTGTTCAATTGAGACAATGCCATAACAGGTGTATTCAGGTCTTTTGCCAATGCCTTTAGTGTCCTTGATATCTCGGATATTTCAATCTGTCTTGATTCGTAATGTTTTTTACCGTGGATTAACTGGAGATAATCTATAACAACTAAACCAAGATCGAATTTTTTTTTCAATCTTCTGCATTTGGCCTTCATTTCCAAGACACTTAGGCTGGATGTATCATCAATAAAAATGGGTAATTCTGCCAATCTGCTTGCGGCTTCTGTCAGTTTTACCCATTCCTTGTTTCGTAAAAACCCCGCCCTGAGTTTTGCAGCATCTATTCCGGCATCAAAGCCAAGCAACCTTATACCTAACTGCAACTTAGACATTTCAAGAGAAAAGACAACCACTGCCTTTTTTGTCGCTTTTGCAGCATTATATGCGATATTCAGGGCAAATGCAGTTTTACCCATGCTTGGCCTGCCTGCTATGATAATAAGGTCTGACGGTTGTAACCCTGCAGTAAGTTTGTCAAAATCTTTGAAACCGGATGGCGTTCCGGTTACAAAACCGTCAATGGCGGCCATTCCTTCTAACTTTTTGAAACTGCCTGTAACGACGTCTTTCAGGCTGTCAAGGGATTCATTTACCTGATTTTCTGCAATCTCAAAGATGGATTGTTCTGCCATTTCAAGGAGATCTTCTGTTGATTCCCATTCATGGAAACAGGATTCAGCAATTGCAGAGCATTTCGATATCAACATCCTGCGTACGGAAAGTTCCCTTACTATCTTGGCATGATATGCAATACCGGCAGAAGTTGACACAGCTTCAACGAGAGAAACAAGATATTCCTGTCCCCCGGCCTTTTCCAAAACCTTTTTCGATGAAAGTACGTTGGAAAGGGTAATGATATCAATAGGTTCTCCCCTGTCATACAGGATCCTCATTCCTTCAAAAATGAATGAGTGTGCATCACTGTAAAAGTCTTCCGGGGATATAATATCAATGACCTGACTCATGGCGTCAGTATTCATGAGAATGCCGCCTAATATGGTTTTTTCGGCATTGGTATTATGTGGCGGAACCTTTAGGATATTTGCTGGTACCTTTGTTATTGTTTGAGGCATAGTCTTGTTTTTGCCGTAAAAATGCACGAAACCCTGTTGAAAAATCAGGCTGTGTTTTTCCGTAGGCGGCCGGGACATCCTGTTTGCGCCTGTCTGCGTACGTTGGCGCACAGGCAGATGCAGTGATGCACAGACAAAGTTGAATCCGGCCATGCCGGTTTGTTATATCTGTATTCCCTCTTGTTTATATCTTCAGCAAACCTTGCATTTGCATATTTCAGGCTTAGCTGTTCTCCTCTGTTTTTTCTTCGGGATTTACAACGACCTTAATAGTGCCTGTGACCTCTGGATAGATCCGGATATTTACATCGTATGTACCGAGTGCTTTAATTGGGCGATCCAGAAGAATCTTACGTCGGTCTATGATAACTCCCTCTTTTTCAAGTGCTGATGCAATATCCATGGTGGTCACAGAACCGTAGAGCTTGCCCTCTTCTCCTGCCTTGTGAGTCAAATTAATAACAATATCATCAATCTTTTCTTTCAGCCTTATTGCCTCTTCACGTGCCTTTAATTTTTTTGCATCAATCTTTTTCTTTTTCAGTTGAAAGGCCTTAATATTTGGTGTGGTGGCCTCTACTGCAATACCTTTGGGTATAAGATAGTTGCGTGCATAGCCCCTGGCAACATTTACTATATCACCCTCAAAACCAAGGTTATCTACTTCAGTGTTTAAAATAATCTGCATCTGTATCCTCCATCGAAAAATATAATAAACCGCCAATATCCTGGATAGGTCAACCATATTCAGTCTTATGTGCGGTTTTTTTTACATAATGCCCTCTTTTGTCCGATCTCTGTGTGAGACCTTTGTATAACAAAGATATTGGGCAAAATAGCCATCAAGATTAACTCTGTCAGGGAGTTAGATACTCTTAAGAAAATATTCTTCTTTGCACCATGATGTATAGGAAATAACCGCCTTAATATCTTCTTTTTCAAGGTAAGGGTACAATTCCAGAATTTCTTCAGAAGAGACCCCCGAAACAATGAGGTCTGTAATTGCACCAACTGTTATTTTCATCCCCCTTATACAGGGTTTGCCATTCATTATATCAGAATTTACTGTGATTCTGTCTGTTTTTATAAACTTCATTTGCCTGCCTCTTACAGGATATGTTTATACCTTACCGGCATGGCCGGATTCAAAATATTCTGGCCATTTCAGCACGATTTTGTGTGTTTTTACGGTAAACAATATCCCTTTTCTGAATTGGAAACTCGCTGGTGCCCAAAATCGATTTGTGGATGGGCATTAATGATTATCAGAGAGGGAAGCATACTCTCCCAGAGTTTTAGGTAGCAGAAATTTTTTTATCAGCCAAGATCAGATTTCTGTATTTTTCTGAAATCTATCCATTGGTCGAACAGGCCAATAAGGGCTAATACGCCCAAAAAGATCTGCTGAACAGCAAGTATTGAATAAACAAGTATCTTAACCCATGTTTGTACCTTATATCTGTTCATAAAAAATGCTAAAATAGCAAAGCCATGACAGATATATATCATAATCGTGACGATAAAAATATTCAGGGAAAGAGATCTTATCCAACCCGAGGTTAACAATAGGGTAAAACCTGAAAAGATTACAACCCAAACCAGACTGTCAGGAGCTCTCCATCTGTCAACAGGCCCAAAATCCGGATATCTTAAGGCCTTTAACCTGAACAAGACCTTGGCCGCTGCAATATTAAGTAGAACAACAAGGCCTGAACCAATTGTCATTAATGAGGGATAGATAATTGCAATAATATTTATCAATGATGATGCACGGGCCTGAAGTTCAAGTACCCTTTCGTTGGGGACTGACATTTCACGATAGGCCTGTAATGTTAACTTTATCTGGTGTTGCAGGTAACTTACAATCATGTTATGAACGCTTGTGTCTTTTAACATGCAGACAAGAATAAGGAAACCGGCGTTCATACAAAGCATGACTGCAGTGGCAGCAACAACAGTCTGGGCCAGAGAAAAACCATATTCAAACATTATGGACAGGGTTAGACCCAAGACAGCAAACTGTATAACAAAAAAAACAAGTTGTTTCTGCCCAACACTGTAGGCGAACAGTATAGTAACAAGGATACTTGTTACCGCAATTTTTAAACCCTGATAAGGACCTAATTTAACAGAATAATAGAGAAAAGGTAGGGATGTGACAAGACCTATCAGGGGACCTACGACAGGGATGCAGATGGAGGATATTATGAACAAGACTATCCAGCCGATACACCCAATAAAGTCGGTCACTTTCATTGAATTATCACATAAAGAAAAGTAGAAGGAAAAAATAGCAGGCTCAGTCAGCGCCTTCAATGCTCTTATATATTGTTCTACGTTATTGTCTTTTTATAATGATTATTGTTCACAATCTAAGTGCATTCCATGCCCTGGAGAGTATTACAAGACAGATGTTGCATATTTATGGTACACCCTGCATAACCACCTGAGACCTGTTGATTGCCATGTTTCTGTACAAAGGCCATCATCCATGGAAACAGAAGCCTCTTTGGAGTAAAACTGCTTGCCAGGTCTCAAGGATCTGAAAATTTGTTCCTTCTCAAAATTTGGTTGTGGATGGATATGAGAAGACAACGATGATGAACCTGTAAAAAGTTGAATTGATGGCTAAGTAAAAATCTTCATATACAAGGCATAGCGTTTGGGCAGGCGTGAAGGCATACAATATGTCCGACGTATGACCAAACGCTTACAGTAGATGGAGATTTTTTACGACACCATCGGGTTCTCAAAGAGTAATTTTTTGTGTAATGCACAGTTCAAAAAATACTGTCGGACAGACACATGGTCTTGGCTTCTTTGTATAAGTTATACAAGAGATGTCGTGTACGGTAGTAAGGCAACGTGTCTTGCCCTTTTAATTGCAATAGCCAGGGCTCTTTGATGTTTGGCACAAACCCCTGAAATTCTTGATGGCATGATTTTGCCCCGTTCAGTTGTAAAATATTTCAAGGTCTTTACCTCTTTGTAATCAATGACAAGTGTCTTGTCTGCACAAAACTTACACATCTTTCTTCTGTAATAAGTACGGGAGGGTCTTTGCCTGGTGTTTGTTGTGTTAAATGCCATGTTATGCCTCATTACCTATTTCTGACTGATCAACTGTGTCTTTATTTTCTTCAGTGTTCTGTTGGGGTGTCATCTCTGCCTTGACTGCATCCGGATCTGCCTCATCTTTTAATTTGATTGTTTGATACTTGATTACTCCATCCTCCTGTTTCATTACTCTTTGAAGTTTCGATGGTGTTTCCGAATCTCCGCAATAGTACAAAAGAACGTAATATGCCGTATCAAACTTCATTATCTTGTATGCCAAGGACCGTTTACCCCACTCATCCACTTTAATTATTACGCCATTATTTTTCTTTATAACATTATTTAGTTTGTTAATAATATTGGATAATCCCTCATTGTCAAGACGGGGATTGACAAGATACATGGTTTCATACAATCTCATCTATTAAATACTCCTTCAAGCCTGTCTGCCATATCTGGCAGATACAGACGTAGAAATTGCGAAAAAAGGTCTTTCAGAGTCAAACCGTAGCACGGTTTTATCTATTCTCACGGTAAATTAATATCTATCTATAGAAAACAGAATAAATATCATTACAACATTATATTGTCAAGATATTTCGCCACCCTGAAAAATACAAATATCCCTGACTGTTCAGAGACCGGAAGTGTAGTGGACCCCAAAAATGGGACAATATGGTAACGTGAAGATGGCAATTTTTAGAAAGGGAATCCAAAGTGGTGGGATAGGCCTCCTTCATTCGCCGGATGAAGCCAAATCTCAATTCGACTCTTTTGCGAAGAAGGCCGCCGCTTTTTTTAATAT
>JAGGTJ010000163.1 GCA_021163815.1 Deltaproteobacteria bacterium
TTGTAATTTTTGAAAATAGTTTACCGCTTCCGGAGCGCCGATTTTACCGAATCTGCGGTGTTGGCAAGGACTTGAAGTACCGTAGTACGTCTGCGCCCTTGCCGCCTTGCACCTGCCTGCCGCAGGCAGGTCTTCGGCAAACTCGACGCTTGCAGGATTTAGGTTATAGTTGAATACAGCCATAGCAATTTAACATTCAAGAGCTTAAATGATAAAAGGCAACAAATCTTTATCAAAATTAGAAAAGGCGGTTCAAAAGGGCGAGCCACAAGTCAATGTAACAGGACTGGATGGCACAGTGCTGTCCTATTTCCTTTCGTGTTTTTTAATGGATTTTGACAGGCCTTCCCTTATTGTGCTTCCGGATAAGAAAGATGCACTACGGCTTATAAAGGAGCTCCGCTTTTTTATGTCCCGTTTCTGTGATCCTGAATCAACAGAACATATGCGTCTTTTTGAATTTCCTGCCTACAATGTGTCACCTTTAACCGGGTTGAGTCCCAACAGGGAGGTTATTGCCAAACGTATTCAGGCCCTTTATGCCCTTGTGTCCAATAAAAATCCTGTGGTGGTCACATCCCTTGATAACCTGTTTTTCAGAATTATGCCGAAACATGCCCTTGTTGATTTTACTGAGTATATAGAAACAGAAGAAGAGATAGACAGGGACTCATTATTAAGGAAATTGGAAGTTGGTGGGTATCAGAGGGTATCCCTTGTAGAGTATTGGGGTGATTACTCTGTTCGTGGGGGTATTATTGATATCTTTTCTCCTATGTATTCCCTGCCCATAAGATTGGAGTTTTGGGGAGACCGTCTTGAATCCATCAGAAGCTTTGATCCTGTCAGCCAGAGATCTGTACAGCATTTTAAGAATGCAATTATTCTTCCTGCCCTGGAGATTATAACGGATGATGAGAATGTAAAACGGGCCAGATTAAAGGGCAGGCTTCCGGTGCAGGACAAAGAGACGTGGAGATTTTCAGGCCAGGAGGCATGGTTAAACCATTTTTTTGAACACCCCGATATTCTGTTTGATTATGTGCCTGATAACTGCCTTCTTACCCTTGTAAGACATCATTTGACACCCAGGATATTTGAAAAAACTGAAAAGAAGTACAAGGCAGAGATAGACAAGTATTCCAGGGAGGCATCGCTCCAGTCTGTACCCTTTCCGGATACTGCCGGCCTGATGGTAGAGTATGAAGATATTGTCGAAGAAATAAAGCCGTACCAGCAGTTGCATCTCGATACCCTTGCCTTGGATCTGGAAACAGATAATGGTGCCACTATTCATATAACTGGCAGGTTTGAGCTGGAGGACGACCTGCATCTGTCTCTTTCTGACAGCAAAAAGATTTCCCTTGCACCTCTTGTGGAGAAGATTTCCCTGTGGCTTGATATGCGTGCACGGGTGGTACTTGTGTGTCGTACGGAAAAACAGGCAGCGAGGTTGCAGGAGTTGCTTGCTACCTATAATAGATTTCAGGTAAACAAGACCGTATCATCATGGTCTGAAGTTCCTGAAGGACCAGGTCTGTATATATGTATTGGCAACCTGTCAAAGGGGTTTGTCTATGAAGAGATAGGGCTTTTTGTAATCAGTGAAGATGAGATATTTGGTGCAAAAAAGGCCTATTCAAGACGTAAGACAAAGACACATAAGGATGCCCTTGCATGGTCCAGTTTCAGCCAGCTCAGGTCAGGCGATTTTATTGTTCATGAAGAGCATGGTATAGGGCAGTATCATGGCCTTGTTAAGATAGAAATGGACAACAGGGTTAATGAATTTGTCCTGATACACTATGCAGATAATGCCAAACTTTATATCCCTGCCGACAGGGTCAGTGTCTTGCAGAAATATGCCGGTGTAGATGACAGGGAACCTGTGCTTGACCAGTTGGGAGGACATTCCTGGCGTCTGGTAAAACAGAAGGCAAAAAAGGCTGTTGCACGTATTGCCAAACAACTTGTGGAGATCTATGCCCTTCGCAGCTATAAAAAAGGATATGCATTTTCACCCCCTGATCACTATTTCAGGGAATTTGAGGCCACATTTGAACATGAAGAGACCGAGGACCAGATCAAGGCAATCGAAGATGTCCTTGATGACATGACTTCTGAAAAACCTATGGACAGGCTTATATGCGGGGATGTAGGCTTTGGTAAAACCGAGGTGGCAATAAGGGCTGCATTCAAGGCCGTGTCCGATGGCAAGCAGGTCGGTATTGTTGTTCCAACCACGGTACTTGCTGAACAGCACTTTCAGACCTTTAAGAAACGAATGGATCCTTTTGGCGTTCGTATTGGCATATTAAGCCGGTTCAAAACCAGGAAACAGCAGTCAGAGATCCTTGCGAAACTCAGATCCAGGCAGATAGACATTGTCATAGGAACACACAGGTTACTGCAAAAAGATGTCAGATTTGCAGATATGGGGCTTTTAATAATTGACGAAGAGCAGAGATTCGGGGTTAAACAGAAAGAACTTCTGAAAAAATACAGGGCAACGGTTGATGTCCTTGCTATTACTGCTACTCCCATACCAAGAACACTTCATCTTTCCCTGATGGGGGTCTGTGATCTTAGTGTGATTGAGACGCCTCCTGCAGACAGGTTGTCCATTCAGACTGTTCTGTCAAAGTATGATACAGATCTTATCCGTAAGGCGATTACCAATGAACTGGCAAGGTCAGGTCAGGTGTTTTTTGTCCACAACAGGGTATATGATATAGATGTTATTACCTCCAGATTGCGACAGATTGTGCCTGAGGCAAGAATAGGCGTGGCACATGGCCAGATGAAAAAGAGGGATCTGGAAAGAACCATGTTGGATTTTCTTGACAGAAAAATTGACGTTCTTGTCTGTACCTCTATTATAGAATCAGGTCTTGATATCCCCTCTGCAAATACCATTATAATTGATCAGGCAGAGCAGCTTGGCCTGGCACAGATATATCAGTTACGCGGGCGTGTTGGCAGGTCAGACAAAAAATCCTATGCCTATCTCCTCGTTTCCGATGGGACGAAACTTACAAAGGATGCAGAAAAGAGGCTAAGGGCATTGATAGACTTTTCTCATCTTGGAGCAGGCCTTCATCTTGCAATGCATGACCTGAAGATTCGTGGAGGAGGTAATATACTTGGGTTTTCACAGTCCGGTCATATATCCAGTATAGGGTATGAACTGTACCTTAAGCTTGTGGAACGTACAGTGGCGGAACTTAAGGGAGAGGAATGGTATGATGATATTAATCCTGAAATAAACATGGATATTTCTGCCTATCTGCCGGGAGATTATATTATTGATACCGATGTAAGATTGAATCTGTACAGAAGGTTGTCCTCTCTCGTTGAAATAACAGAACTTCTTGCCATGCAGGAAGAGATAAAAGACCGTTTTGGGACCCCGCCCAAAGAGGTTGAAAATCTCTTTGGGCTTATGTCTTTAAGGATCCTTTTAAAACAGCTTTATATAACAAAATTAGATGTTGGTCCCAAGACTGTTTCTGTTACTTTTGCAGATAACCATGAGATGGATGCTGAACATATAGTGAATCTGATTCATAGACGGCCTGATAAATATCGTCTGTTATCAGATAACAAGCTCAGTATCCGTATGGGAAAGATGTCAAAACACCTTGATAAAATTTATAAGGAAGTGGAGGCCATACAACCGGTTAGAAGGCGCCTATCTGACATGGCCTGATCTTTATGCCCATGGCCTCACAGGCAGAGGATACATCCATTTTGCTGATCTTTAACCGGGATGCGATATCCCAGGCTGCCTTGCATGGAAGTCGTCCATCGGTTGAGGCCTTGGTAATTTCCGCTTCAAGTTCTGGTGATATCGATTTTGCTGGTTGCACTACTTTCTTTTCAGGTTTGTAGCCGAACAGGCCTAACTGACACTTTATGATATTAATACCGAGAAGGTCTATTGTATGTCCTACTTCTGTTGGATTTATATTAAGATCTTTTGCAATTTTTGTTGCCATCCGGCATGAAATATTTCCATTTGTGGCCGCCTGTTTTAATGCATCAACTACATCTGGAATTGGCTCCCATCCTTCAGGTAATGGCTTGTCATGATGTTTTTTTGTGTTCTCTGACATTTAAATTCCTCCTGATGTTAAGGTGACCATTATGAAATATGAGTAATAAATTCCACCATTTTTGTCCGATTTTGGTGTTGGACTTAAAGTTGATGAACCCGTAAAAAGCTGGTTTATGCTGCTTCGCTGCATCCTATGAGAAACGAACTTGACGTTTGCAGGATGCAGGCTAAACCGGCATGGCCGGATCCAAAACATCCTGGCCACCCACGGATATGAAAATACAGACTGGTTTTTCAGCATGGTTTTGTGTGTTTTCATGGTAAATAACATAAAATAGTTACGTGACTCCGGGTGAATTAAGTTCGTTGGAAGGTGTTAAAAAACCCGGCTGTACTTTTCCATGGGTGGCCAGGATAGTTTGAAGCTGTCTATCCAGTTTAGGATAGGTATAAACATAACACATTCGGCAATCAATTACCATTGAGTTCCTGGTACGAACTATTTTCCATCCATAAATGGCTCTTTTTCACAATCTCGATGTCAATCTGCGGGATCACTTGTGCGGCGTACCAGATGTACGCCTCTGCGTAATCCCTTGATTTCCTTGATCTTGTAAAAAATATCTCATTTCTGGATTGGAAACTCGTTTGTGTCCAAAATTGATTGGGTATTAAATAGAAGCTCTATGGTACAAAAAAAGTATCAGCTCAATAATTAGGGGAATAACAAGCGAACCTGCCCCTATTTGTTAAGCTATTACCAAAAAAACGTATCTTTGAATAGACAGTGGCGATTTACCTGAAATTTTTCGCATGTCTTGATCTGTAATAGGTTCTTTTATAGACAGGCTTTTATTCCTGTTTAATTATGCAGAGGAAAATAGATGATAAGAGAAAACGTTAAAAAAATACTAAAGGGGCTTCCTGATGGTGTTCAGCTTGTAGCAGCGGCTAAAACAAGGACACCTGAAGAGGTATTAGAGGCGGTGGAGGCTGGTGTAACAATTATAGGAGAGAACTATGTGCAGGAGGCCGAGACCGCATTTAAGGTAGTGGAGCACAGGGCCAAGTGGCATATGATAGGTCATTTACAGTCTAACAAGGCAAAAAAGGCCGTGGCCATATTTGATATGATAGAGACGGTAGATTCCATTAGGCTTGCCAAGGCTATTAACAATGCCTGTAAAAATGCAGGCAGATCCATGTCTGTGCTTGTGGAAATCAACAGTGCAAAAGAGAAACAGAAGGCAGGTGTGATGCCGGAAGATGCTGTGGTCTTTATTAAGGAGCTGTCTTCCCTTGATTTTATTCATGTTGAAGGTCTTATGACCATGGGACCCTTTTCAGTTAATGCGGAAGATCTCAGGCCATACTTTAGAATTACCAGGGAACTTTTCGAAAAAATAAAGGCCCTTGAAATTCCGAATGTGAATATGACTTACCTGTCCATGGGTATGTCCGATTCATACATTGTGGCTATTGAAGAGGGGGCAAATCTTGTAAGGATAGGCACGAGGATATTTGGCAAACGACAGTAATGATGGCGTCGTAAAAAGTCTCCATCTACTGTGAGCGGTTGTCCATACGCTTGACATACTATCTGTATGCCTTCACGCATGACCAAACACTATGCCTTGTATATGAAGATTTTTACTTAGCCATCGACTCGACTTTTTACAGGTTTATCAGTAATAGCATAGGAAAAATTTTTTTACCGCTCTTTTACCTGTTTGCTGCTGAAGATACATCTGGAGGTATCTTATGATTGATTCTGATAGGATGACAAGGATTTTTGTTACCGGTGGTGCGGGATACATAGGTTCGCATACCTGCGTTGAACTGCTTAATGCCGGCTACAGTGTTGTTATTTTCGATAACCTTAGCAACAGTCATCCGGAGGTCTTGCACCGAATAGAACGTATCACGGGTAAAAGATTCGTCTTTGTAAAGGGCGATATTCGTGACAGGGCTGTTTTGGAGCGGGCTATTGCAGATAACAGATGCCATGCAGTAATCCATTTTGCAGGCCTTAAGGCAGTAGGGGAATCTGTGGAAAGGCCCATGGAATACTATGATAATAATGTGGTAGGTTGCCTGCGCCTGTTAGAGGCCATGAATGCCTGTGGTGTAAATGTTATTGTTTTCAGTTCATCTGCAACTGTTTATGGTGAGCCTCAGTGGCTTCCCCTTACAGAAGATCACCCCCTGTCAGCAACAAATCCCTATGGCCGAACTAAACTCATCATTGAAGATATGCTGCGTGACATGTTCAGGGCCCAACCTGATTGGCATATAGCAATCCTGCGCTATTTTAACCCGGTAGGGGCACATGAAAGCGGACTGATTGGTGAAGATCCCCAGGATATCCCAAATAATCTCATGCCTTTTATCAGCCAGGTCGCTTCCGGACGTCGTGATTACCTGAATATCTGGGGAAATGATTATCCCACTCCTGATGGTACGGGTGTCAGGGACTACATCCATGTGGTTGATCTTGCCAGGGGACACTTAAAGGCCCTTGAAAAACTTGGTGAACCAGGTTGTTTTGAGATTAATCTTGGTACGGGCAAAGGTTACAGTGTGCTTGAGATGGTAAAGGCATTTGAAGAAACAAGTGGTCAACCCATTCCGTACAGATTTGCATCTCGCCGTCCTGGAGATGTTGCCTCTTGTTTTTCAGATCCTTCAAAGGCAGAACAGTTTTTAGGATGGAAGGCGGAAAAGGGGTTGAGGGAGATGTGTGCAGACACATGGCGGTGGCAGAAGCGGAATCCAAATGGGTACGCCAGTTAGTGCTCACCTACGAATCAATTTTGGATACTGGCGAGCCTACAAGCCATCAAGTGCTAAACTGGCATGGCCGGATCTAAAGCTGCCTGTGCGTTATCGCATCTGCCTGTGCGCCAATGCACGCAGACAGGCGCAGACAGGATATCCTGGCCACCACGGATATGAAAATACAGACTGGTTTTTTAACATGGTTTTGTGTGTTTTCATGGTAAAAGGAGTTGTTTGTAAACAGAGACATTTTTATTAACCTGTTTTGATAACAGAGGCGAATGATATGGCAACAATAGAGGTAAAGGGAGAAAAGATACGTCAGGCAGTTAAATGGATTTCTGCCATACTTAAAGAAGATGCTAACAAGGATATAGCGATACTGATTCAGGATGCCTCAAATCGGTTTAATCTGTCTCCAAAAGATGAAAATTTTCTCAAATCATTTTATGCGGATACAGAGAAAAACCAGGACATGTAAAGATCTTTTGTATCAGCTCAATAATTAGGGAAATAACAGCGAACATAGCGCTGGGGTAGGAGGG
This sequence comes from Deltaproteobacteria bacterium, assembly GCA_021163815.1. GTDB lineage: Bacteria > Desulfobacterota > DSM-4660 > Desulfatiglandales > Desulfatiglandaceae > JAGGTJ01. The sequence goes on from JAGGTJ010000163.1 coordinate 7,381, forward strand.
AAAAAGCCTCCTGCCCCTGTTTGTTGAGCTATTACGATATTTCCTTGTTTGAAAGAGTCTGTCAGTGCTGTTGGTTGTCTGGTATTTTTTTTATCAACCTCAAACATAGCCTGACAGCACTGTAGTATAACAGGATTACAACGAGCAAGGAGATAATACCAAAGGCAAGGGGGACCCAGAAACCCTGCTCCGAGACATGGCTAATGGATACGATGATAGACGTTACTGCAACAATAGCAAGATAGGATGCTAACAGACTAAATATCAAAGCTATAACCCATAACCATCTGCTTTTTTTTGACATCATCGATTGTACAAGGCTCATTGCCTGTTTTCCTCTATCTTTTGGCTTAAAAATTTTATCTCTTTTCTCAGTTTTGCATCGGTTTTCATTTTATGTTCAACAAGGTCTGATGCATAAATTACAGCAGAATGGCTACGGTTGAGGCTTTTCCCGATTTTTTCAAGTGTATGGTTTGTATGGCATCGGGAAAGATATATGTAAATATTGCGCGGATACACGTATATCTTCTTTCTCGATTTGGATTGCAGCTGTTCAGGATTGACCTTGAAGTATTTGGCGACAAGATTTTGAATAAATGACAGTGTTATTGTGGGCTTTTCAGATACAAAACTGGAAATTACGTCTTTGACGAGGTTCATATCTATATTTATGTTAAGAAGATCTGACTTGGCCTTAAGGCAATGCAGTACACTTTCTATCTGACGTACATCCTGTGTGAGACAGTCTGCAAGAAATGAAACTATCTCTTCGGAAAGCTGCAGGTTTTGTTCAGCAGATTTTCTTGTAATAATATCATACCTTGTCTGATAATCGGGGCTGTCTATGGTAGTAATCAATCCGGATGTAAGACGGGAGGACAGCACCTTGGATATTCTGGGGATGTCTTTTGGAGGCAGGGAACTGGTGAACACAATCTTCTTTTTGTCATTCATCAGGGTATCTAAGGTGTATCCTAGCTCTATCTGAGTCTTTTCTTTGCCGCTCAGAAACTGAATCTCTTCAAGAAGAAGGACATCGCACATACGACGGTATTTATTTTTAAATTCTTCTATTTTGTTTGTTTTTAAAGATAATACCATCTCGTTTGTGAAGTCTTCGGCTGTGATATAGAAGACCCTGCTTTCTGGATTTTGCTGCAGAATGGAATGCCCAACAGCCTGTGAAAGATGAGTTTTACCAAGACCTGTGTCGGCGAGCATCAAAAGTGTCTGGTAGTCCCACGACTGGCTTCGTGCAAAGGCATTGGAAGCAGAGAAGGCAAATTCGTTTGAGGGGCCTACTACAAAACGGTTAAAGACAAAGTTTTTGTTTAGACATGATCGGGCATTGATATGCCTTTTGTTTACATATTGATCAGTGTTGGGCAAGGAAAGCTGTTTGATATCTAAGGTGTCGGGGTCAGTTGAATGATCCTGTTTTGTCTTATAGGTCGTCAGTTTGATTTCAACTGGATGCCCGACAATACTGTGGATATTGTCTTTAATAATATCTAAATAGTTTTCTGCTATCCAGTTGGCAGAAAATTTGTTAGGGCACCCAAGAGACAGCATACTATCGTCATACCCCATTACTTTTAAGGGTCTTATCCAAAGAGAAAAACTGTTTTGAGGAAGTACTTCCGCCATTTTAATCTTTGCATTTTTCCATATAGTATTCATGCCTTGCTCCAGTTTGCTGTTGTATATGGTTATTGCCCATCCATAGATGGTTGTTTTCTGGAATATCTGCACCTGATACAGGGTTTTTAGATACGGTAGAAAGGTTGATCTGCAAAATTTATTGATATTGCGTAAAGATGATCGTTTCTGAAAATGGGAATCAACCTTCAAATAGGGAGATTGGGTACCCAACGGGTGCAGTTAGAAACTCCTTGATGTCCAATTATGTATAAACAATAATTAATTTTTACCGTGAACAGACAAAACCATGTTGAAAAACCAGACTGTGTTTTCATATCAGTAAGTGACCAGAGTGTATTGAATCCGGCCTTGCCGGTTTATGAGGGTCGTCTTTGTAACTGTTAAGTGAGAAAAACTGAACAATAAAAAAAGACCTGGCATGGCTGCTTTGTAAAAGACCAGAAATGTGGTTGAGGATGAATCCCTTGCATAACGTCCCCTTTTACCCAATTTCCGTATCAGGCTTAATTTC
>JAGGTJ010000030.1 GCA_021163815.1 Deltaproteobacteria bacterium
GGTGGTTGACGGATGTCACTGATATGCCCGGGCTCTTACCGGATGTAAGAAGGTCTTTATCTATCGCCCCTATAAAGGAGAATATCTCATTGCTGCTCAAATCTATGCCTTGGGTAAGCTTTGACAGGATGGACTTTACTATCGTCTTTCCTTCTTCTGCAAGCCCGGCAGTCTCTTGGGGCAAACCCGCCTGAACGGGAGGGGCAACCGACTCAGACAAATCCATAACCTTATAGGTCTTAAAGGCCATTACTGTCTGGGTGGAAACAAGCCCATCTATCCTTTGGAACTGATCTGTAACTATATCTGACATATTCTCATATTCTTTGACCTGCACCTTGGCCACAAGGTCATAGCTGCCTGTAACTGAAAACACCTCCTTGACCTCTTCGGATTCACCTAGTCTGGACGCTATCTCCTGAACCCTGCCCTTTTCCACCTTTATTAAGACAAAACCGGTAATCATTTTATATACCTCCTTAAACCAGTACGGCCGGATTCAAGATATCCTGGCCATCCACAGGAAAATACCGCCTGGTTTTTCAATCGGTTTTGTGTGTTTTTGCGGTAGATTTGATATTAGGTGACAATAAGGTTATAGTCAACATCCAAGATTCGTGATTGACTCTGTGTGAGCTGATAGGTCATATGTATTCTGTCGGCCCAAAAACCCCCTTTCAGCAATACCACAGGGCCTGGCCGGAGGTTCTTTGATGTGCCCAGGCCTGCTCAATGGGTAGCATTCGCCCTTGAATCCGGACATGCCCCGGCCTTCATGGCTTAATAAAAGATTAGACAATCAGCCTGCCTACATATTATATTGGATATATATTGGATATGAACATAGGCCATCCGCGGATCAATTCCACCTTGGATAGAAAAACATGGGATTATGCAGAAATATATAGGGCCTCTGAAGACAATCCTTTCCCCTTGGATGGACGCCGAATAAAATTTGCAATAAGACATACTGCGGGAAAAATCAGTCTCTAAAACATCCCAGGGAAGCTATTAAGACAAGGTATAATATGAAACAGATTGTTTTAGGCACAGCAGGACACATTGATCACGGCAAGACATCCCTTATAAGGGCGCTTACAGGGATAGAAACCGACCGGCTCAAGGAAGAAAAGGAGCGTGGCATTACCATTGAACTTGGTTTTGCCCATATAGAACTGCCAGGCGGAAAGTTGGTAGGGATTGTGGATGTTCCTGGCCATGAAAAATTTATAAAAAACATGGTGGCAGGTGCAACAGGCATAGACCTGGTAGCCCTTGTCATTGCCGCTGACGAAGGCGTGATGCCTCAAACCAGGGAACATCTTGAAATATGTGAGATTCTTAATATTAAACACGGCCTTGTTGTTCTGACCAAAATAGATGTGGTCGACTCCGATTGGATGGAGCTTGTCCGTGAGGATGTGACAGAATTCCTTGCAGACACATTTTTGGCCCAAAGTCCCATGGTAGAGGTATCATCAACCACAGGAGAAGGCATTGACCATCTTTTAAAGGTTATTGCAGAGCTGACAGAAAAGATCCCTGAAAAAGAAACAGGGCACCTCTTTCGCCTCCCGGTTGACAGGGTCTTTACTATGAAGGGTTTTGGTACAGTTATCACAGGCACGGCTGTTTCCGGACACATCCATACGGGCGACACAGTCACCATATATCCACAGAAAATAAATGCTCGGGTCAGAGGTATTCAGGTGCATAACAGGAAGGTGGAAGAGGCACGGGCAGGGTTAAGAACAGCACTGAATCTCCAGGGAATTGAGCGCACTACAATAAAAAGGGGGGATGTTGTTGCAACCCAAGGTTCCCTAAGGCCCACTTTCATGGTGGATGTATCTCTTGATCTTCTTAAAAGCTCTCCCCGCAAACTCAAAAACCGGGCAAAGGTGCGTTTCCATACGGGCACATCGGAAATCATTTCTACAGTGGTTCTTCTAAATACCGAAGAACTGCATCCGGGTGAGGCCTGTTTTGCACAGATCAGGCTTGATGAACCGGTTTCGGTCTTAAGAGATGACAGATTCGTCTTAAGAAGCTACTCTCCTGTAAGAACAATAGGAGGAGGGAAGATTCTTAACCCGCTGCCGAGCAGAAAGAAAAAACGATTCTCCCAGGAAGTAATATCAGAACTGAAGACGCTTTTTTCCGGCAATATGGATGAAATTATTGAACAGAATGTCCTTTCAGGGGGGTTTAAAGGAATAGAAATAGATGATTTGGCCTTTTTATCCAATATAAGTAAGAACAAACTCGCTGTAAATTTAAAAAAGATGATGGCCAAAAAGATTGTGGTTCAGTTTGACAAAGAAAACAGTCGATTTATCCATCAGAAACATCTTAACATGGCACGTGATGAACTTATAGATACTGTATCAAGATACCATAAGGATTTCCCCCTTAAACCCGGCGTAATCAAGGAAGAGCTGAGATCAAGGGTAAGGAGGGCCAAGGATCCAAAGCTGTTCAACTATCTTATAAATATGCTTGATCACGATGGAACGATTGTGCTTGAAAAAGATATCGTTCACATGAAAGATCACCATGTTACACTTGAAAAAGACCAGGAAGATGTTCGCAGAACAATAGAAGAAACCTATCTTACGGCTGGCCTCAAGCCACCATATTTCAAAGAGATAAAGGGGAAATTTCCCGGCAGCACGGGAGAAGATGTACTTCAGGTCCTGATCAGGGAAGGTGTGCTGATAAAGGTCAAGGAAGACATGTTCTTTCATACCAGGGTCATGGAAGGGCTTAAGTCGAAGCTTATTGCCTTTCTTAAGGAACATGGAGAAATAACAACACCGCAGTTTAAGGAAATGACAGGGGTTTCAAGAAAGTATGCAATCCCCCTGATAGAATATATTGACCGTTTGCAGCTGACTGTCAGGATAGGAGACCTGAGAGTTCTGAGAAAAAAATAACACCTAAAACCTGATGGCGTCGTAAAAAGCTGGTTTATGATACTTCGCTGCATTCTATAAGGAACGAACTTGACGCTTGCAGGATGTAGGTAACACACAAAAAGGATATGCGATATGTCTGGATATGGCAATGAATGGTTATGGGAAAAGCTGGCGGGAATAACCGTCCAGAATCTGAACAAGCATGATTTTAATGCACATTTCTTTTATACCCGTAAATCGGCACTTGACTTTATATTCGATATGGTTTCTGATTTTAAGACCTTTGGCATCGGAGGATCAGACACAATACGAAAGCTGGGGATCATTGACCGGCTCCTGAAAGACGGTAAAGAGGTGTATGATCACTGGCAGGAGGGGCTTACAAAGGAAGAAGACCTTGCAATAAGACTTAAACACGGCAGATGTGACTGTTTTCTTTCGAGCGCCAATGCAATATCTGCCACAGGTGAAATAGTTAATGTAGATGGGGTGGGTAACAGGACATGTGCCATGACCTTCGGCCCAAAGCAGGTCATACTCATCTGCGGTATGAACAAGGTCACGCCTGACCTGGAATCGGCCTTAAGGAGAATACAGGAGGTTGCAGGCCCCTTAAGGGCCAAAAGCCTTGAGATGGACACACCTTGTGCAAAAACAGGTATATGTACTGACTGCAACTCTCCTCAAAGAATCTGTCGCGTTACAACCATACTGCATCGCAGGCCAATGCTTACGCCTGTTGAAATAGTATTAATAAATGAGGCATTAGGATTTTGAGCAAAAAAACACACACGCATAACTTTGTTGAAGAATATGACGGTCTTGTAGGCTACGGACTTGATCGCGAAACGGATGAATATACCCTTACATATTACCTGCAGAAGTTTTCTGATGACAGGTTTATTGAACTGATCAGAAAAAGGATGAAACAGGAGGATATGGATACCCTTTTTGACATGATAGGACGTCTTCTTAAGGATTACCTGACGGAAGATGAATATCATAAGTATTTTCTTAAAGATCGTTGAGACAGGTATCCATTTAAAGGGGACAAGAGACCTTAACAGAAAATGGTTTCTTCTGTTCCAGCCTCCGGTCTGGTCTCTTCTGCAAACTTACCCCAGGAAGATTCATGCCCCATTTTGCCATTCCTGTCCTCAGGGAAAAAACCCTGCAGGAATCGAGGGGGCGTTATTCAAGAGTTTCATTATACAAGGGTATACTCTGCCTCCTTTAACTTGGCATGAGCCGCAGCAAGCCTGGCGATAGGAACCCTTGGTGCAGAACATGACACATAATTCATATGGATGTGGTGACAGAATCTGATGGATTCAGGGTGACCCCCCTGCTCCCCACATATGCCAATCTTCATATCCTTCCTGGTTTTTCTGGCCCACTCAACGGTAATCATCATCAGTCTGCCTACCCCTTTTATGTCCAGGATCTCAAAAGGGTTATCCTGCAGTATGCCCTTTTCGTTGTAAAGCGGCAAAAACTTGTTTTCTGCATCTTCCCTGGAAAAAGAGAATGTAGCCTGTGTCAGATCATTGGTTCCGAATGACATAAACTCCGCCAGTTCAGCAAGGCGACCTGCCCTCATGCATGCCCTAACAACCTCCACCATAGTGCCAAACCTGTATGGAACCTTGATATTATACTTTTTTTCAACCTCTTTCTGATTCTTGATTACATAACGGTGAACCCATTTAAGTTCCTGAAGCGTACAGACCTGGGGAACCATTATTTCGGGAACAATATTTCCTCCGGACTTAATATGTTCTGCTGCGGCCTCAAGGATGGCCCTTATCTGCATTGAATATATTTCCGGATATGTAATTCCAAGCCGTACACCTCTGTGTCCAAGCATGGGATTCGTTTCAGTGAGGGCCTTTACCTTTTGCAACATGTTTTCCTTGGCAACAATCAGTGTTTCATCAAGGTGTTTATCCTTTAGTTCGTTCAATCCAAGGATAATAGTTTTAAGGCTGTCAGAGAAACGCTCATAAAGTTCCGGATCCATCATTTTTAAGGTATCGGGTAAATTAACCATCCCATCAACGGTTTCCCTCAGCTCTCTCAGGCGTGCGATTTCATAGGTTAATTCCTCTGCAGAAGGAAGAAACTCGTGTATAGGAGGATCCAACAGACGAATGGTCACAGGATAACCATCCATTATCTTAAAGATCTCCTTAAAATCCTCTTTTTGAAAGGGTCTCAACCTGTCCAGGACATTTTCCCGTTCCTTTACATCGTCAGACAGTATCATCTCCTGCACAATCGGTAATCTGTCCGGCTGATTGAACATCCTTTCTGTCCTGCAAAGGCCAATCCCCATGGCCCCGTATTTTTTTGCCTTCTCTACTGATTCAGGCGTATCTGCATTTGCCATTACCTGAAGATCGCTGATATCATCCGCCCATTCCAATAATATCAAAAGATCGTCAACGAACTCCGGTTCAACGGTAGGCACTGCCCCGATATATACATTTCCCGTAGTACCATCTATTGTAATAATATCTCCTTCTCTCAATGTGATACCAGAGATAATGGCCTCTCTTGCATTATCGTTTATTACAATCGCTTCACAACCCGAGACACATGGCTTGCCCATGCTCCTTGCCACCACTGCCGCATGAGAAGTCTTACCCCCTCTGCTTGTAAGTATCCCCTGTGAGGCAAAAAAACCATGTATATCCTCCGGTTTGGTTTCCTCTCGTACCAGAATAACCTTTTCGCCCAGGTTTGCCTTGCTTTCGGCAACATCTGCATTAAATACTATTTTCCCCGATGCAGCCCCTGGAGAGGCCGGCAGCCCCTGGGCAATAACCTTTGCACTGGTGTTGGGATCCAATTGCGGGTGCAGGAGCTGTTCCAACATATCAGGCTGGATACGAAGGATTGCCTCTTCTTCTGTCAAAAGAGACTCGTTAACCATATCAATGGATGTCTTGATAAATGCAGATGCATTCATCTTTGCATTTCTTGTCTGAAGGCAGTAAAGTTTGCCTTTTTCTATAGTAAATTCAAAATCCTGAACTTCCCGATAGTGACCTTCCAGGGTATGCCTCAACGATTCGAGCTCCCTGTACGCTTTGGGCATTTCCCTCCTGAGCATCCTGATAGGCCTTGGGGTTCTGATACCGGCTACCACGTCCTCTCCCTGGGCGTTAATCATGTATTCACCAAACAGCCTGTTTTCACCGGTACTCGGATCTCTGGTAAAAGCCACTCCCGTAGCGCTGTTATTGTCCATATTGCCAAAGACCATTGTACATATATTAACCGCCGTGCCATTAGCCATATCCGGAGTAATCTTAAACTCCTTCCTATAATCAACGGCCCTTTTTCCCATCCATGAACTAAAAACTGCTGCCACAGCCATTTCCAACTGTAGATATGGATCCTGGGGAAAGGTCTTGCCGGTTTCCGTCTCAATAATATGCATAAAGGCATCACACAGTTCCTTTAATGCCTTGACATCCAACTGGGTATCGTCTGAGGCATTGTATTTATCCTTTATCTGGGCCAGCATACTGTCAAACTTTTCCCCTTCCACTCCCATGCTGATGGAACCGAACAGTTGGATAAAACGACGATAGGAATCATAGGCAAAACGCTCATTATTTGTCATCTGCCCAAGGCCTACAACTGTTTCATTGTTAAGTCCAAGATTAAGTATAGTATCCATCATACCAGGCATGGATATAGCGGCTCCTGACCTGACCGAAACCAGCAGAGGGTTTTTGGGATCACCAAACCCCTTTCCTGTTTTTTTCTCAAGCTGAAGCATTGCATCTCTTATCTGTTTGGCAAGATCAGGAGGCAAATCCTTTTTCTTTGATGCCAGATATGTAAGACATGCCTCCGTGGTGATTACAAATCCCGGTGGCACAGGCAGGCCTATCTGTGTCATTTCACAGAGGTTTGCCCCCTTGCCGCCGAGTAATTTCTTGTTGTGTCCGTCACCTTCCTCAAAAAAATATATGAATTTTTTTTCAGTTCCCATGGCAGCCTCCTTAATTACTGCAAACAATGCAATTTAATGTGTTTATGTGCAAACAAGATTCCATGCCCGGCAAATGCGATTGAACAAGGTTCATTTATCACCTTCCTTTCTTGCATATTCAAAGAGATATGCCAGGGCAAGCAAAATAGCGGCCAGGCTGCAAACTTTTACAGTTGTCATACCATGAAAAAACATACGGGAAACAATAAAGGCAAAAACTAACGACAGGACAAGACGTATGGCAAATTTATAATATGATTTCATAATCTCCCTGAACTATGTAAGCCGACATGGCCGGATCCAAACCTGCCTATGCGCCAACGCATCTGCCTGTGCGCCAACGCACGCAGACAGGCGCAGACAGGATATCCTGGTCGCCCACGGACATGAAAAGACAATCTGGTTTTTTAACGTAATATAACCTCGTTATATACATATATTAAAGAAACGGTTTAGGCCTTCGCCCCCGGAAAGAAAGATTCTACAAAGCACAATCTGTATAGCAGTGGAAAACTCCCTTACCATTGGCCTGATAAACCGGCATGGCCGGATCCAAAATATCCTGGTCACCCACGGATATGAAAATACAGACTGGTTTTTTAACATGGTGTTGTGTGCTTTCATGGCAAAGTAAGAAATCAGATATTTTTATCTGAAGAACCCTGTTTTTTTCTGAAAGGTATAACATTGGCCTTTTTATGGGGGACTTCCTCTTTTTCCGTCTCGTCAGTATCAGAAAAATCATCAACTGGCAGGGATCTTTCCACTTTTTCGAGCCTCATTGCCGTACCTCCCATAGTGAAGGGCTCTCCATTGATATAGGGTGCCCGGAGAATCCAGGTGACTGTCTGCTTTGGTATGGAAAGCAACAAAAAGGTTACCCTGTACCAGCCTTTTTTTATGTCCGACTCAATATTTTCTATACGAGCATATAATGCAGGCTGATCCTCACAGTATACCAGAACCAAGTCCCCCTCTGTATTTGATGTGTTCTTGTGATTGATCATTAATACTCCTCTCTATCCAGTCTCTGTGCATAAACGAATTTTTTTCAATATCGGCAGGACACTTCGCATTACCCACCGATCAAAGACCATTCAAAAAAACTGTATACCGAGCTATTGGAGGTATTGTAAAGACAATACCACATATAAATATAATAAACACGACTCTACTATTTCGCAATACAGGTATGGATTTAATAACAGTTTTAAATCTTGCTTTTCGTCGACAAATACAGACCAGGTCTTGTTTTTTTCAATTCCAATGGCACACCAAATATCAACAAGTCCTTTTTGCCAGAATAACCAATGCCCCAAAAGATGATATCTTAAACCAACCCGATACATTCACCAATGAGCCAGGGCTTTAGAAGACAACCCCCTTGATCACAAAAGGTTCCCCCTACAAATTCCAGTCCGATGGTGACGCTGTATTAAAGCGCGAAATCCGCTTACTGGGATCCCCTTTCAATTGGTAATAATTATCTTCATAAATCTTCCATCTACACAAGTCGATGGGAGTTACCTCTGATGTGTTCACCTTACCAACCGCACCAGCAACCTCTAAGCCAGCGGCAACAAGTTCAGAACAGAAAAACTTACTAAAATCTTCTTCATTGTAAGATGGCCCGTGTGCACCAAAAAGAAGCTTATCCAGCGCATCAATCGCCGATTTAATTGCCTGGGGCATATCATATGGCTTTCTTTCCTTAGCCTGATTAAACAGGAAATCAAAAAATTTCTTTTTATCAAAAGACGTTTCTCTGATTTTCTTATTAAGAGGCAACCACCACAATTCACCGTCATAATTGTTAAGCCTGTCACTAAATCGCGAGATATTTACACCATTAAACCCATAAAGTGACGTTGATTCAATAATTTGATTGAAAAATCGCGGTGTATCATCATCAAGCATCCTGGTTTGAAGTATTACACCTACATGGGAAACATTTGAGGTAGTTGCAAACTTAATGATTTCTGAAAAGTGCCCCTTACCACCAAACGCAATTACATCTCCTGGCTGCATCAATCCTCTTGCTTCTTCGTATGTTATTTGCTTTGCAGACACCTTAATTTCTCCTTTTGTTGGTTGGTGTTACAGTTGTTAAACCGGCATGGCCGGATCCAAACCTGCCTGTGCGTCAACGCATCTGCCTGTGCGCCAACGCACGCAGACAGGCGCAGACAGGATATCCTGGCCACCCACGGATATGAAAATACAGACTGGTTTTTCAACATGGTTTTGTGTGTTTTCATGGTAAAGTATAATTGATCATCCAGACCGACCTATTTGTCATGTTACATAGCCTAACGACAACTATCTAATGTCATATCAAGCCGTTTGAGCCTTATCTATGCATCCTCAGTTCTGATGAACTCGCAAAAAGCAGAACCGATGGCTAAGTAAAAATCTTCATATACAAGGCATAGTGTTTGGTCATGCGTGAAGG
>JAGGTJ010000171.1 GCA_021163815.1 Deltaproteobacteria bacterium
TCCTCCATCCTTGAGTTTATTGATCATAGTATCTAAATTCTGCAGGCGTCAAGTTTGCCAAAGACCAGACGAACTACGATCAAGCCCTTGCAAACGCCGCAGATTCGGTAACCCTGGCGCTGTCCTAAGGATAAACTACTTTCAAAAACTGTTTATGTCCGCATTTAAGTCGGTGCGTGTTATACAAGCACAACATTCCTGTAATGCGCTGATATTAAAAGTATAATTTCCTTTTTAAAATAGTTTATGCAGGTTCTATGTAGTATTATTTTTTTTACCCCATTATGCCAGGGTTCATTTTTTAATCCAGTCATGCCGGTTTAGTCCCTGTCATAATTGCCCGTTGACGCAGATAATGATCTGCCAACACTATCTTGATCATTGCAGTAATTACAGGAATTATTCTTGGAATAGCAGAGATATCATACCTGCCCTGCATTTTTAGTTTGGTAGGTTGACCCTCCCTGTTAATCGTATCCTGCTCAAGTCTTATTGTAGGGATGGGCTTTACTGCCGCTCTTATGACTATGGTTTCTCCATTGGATATGCCTGCAAGGATGCCTCCTGCATGGTTTGATGCAAATCCGTCAGGTGTAATGGAGTCGTTGTTTTCAGATCCTCTAAGTCTTGCTGCACCAAATCCCTCTCCTATTTCAACACCTTTAACTGCTCCAATAGACATGACAGCCTTTGCAAGGTCTGCCTCCAGCTTGTCAAAAACCGGCTCACCAAGACCTGGAGGGCATCCACTTATTCTTGCTTCAACAATTCCTCCAAGGGAGTCTCCTTCCTGTCTGACCTTTGATATAAGATCGATCATCTCTTCAGATGCATCAGGATCAGGACATAGCAGGGGGCTTTTATTTATATAATCAAGATCAATCTTTTTGATTCTGATACCACCTAATTCAACTGTAAAGGCTGTGAATTCTATTCCAAGAGGATATAATATCTTGTCAGCTACCACCCCGGCAGCTACTCTTGCCGCTGTTTCACGTGCAGAGGCCCTTCCACCGCCTGTATAATCAAAATGTCCATATTTTTTGAAGTATGTATAGTCGCCGTGGCCAGGTCTGAACAGGGTGCTCAAGATTTCATAGGGACGGCTGTTTACGTCCCTGTTAAGTATCAAAAGGGTAATTGGCGTACCGGTTGTCAGACCTTTAAAAACACCTGACAGGATTTTTACCGTATCTTTTTCCCTGCGGGGGGTGTCAGAGGGACTCTCGCCGGGACGTCTTGCTGCCATCGCAGCATAAAAATCTTCAGGCTGCAAGCTGATACGTGGTGGGCAGCCATCTATAACTGCACCTATGCCATAACCGTGAGACTCTCCGAATGTGGTTACCCTGAATAAGGTTCCAAAGGAATTGCCGGGCATTATGTTATCCCTCATTGATTGAATAAAAAAGCCTAGACCTAAATCCTGCAAGCGTCGAGTTTGCCGAAGATCTACCTGTGCCAGCACGGCAGACAGGTGCAAGGCGGCAAGGGCGCAGACGTACTACGGTACTTCAAGTCCTTGCCAACACCGCAGATTCGGTAAAATCGGCGTTCCCCTAAGGGTAAACTATTTTCAAAAATCACAACATTTATGACCGCATCAAATCGATGCATGTTATGCAAACACAACATTTCTATAACTCATTTATATTAAAAGTATAATTTTCTTCTTGAAAATAGTTTATGCAGGTTTTAGGTTAGAATCAAACTGTCTTGAAGCGGTTAATAATGATTTCTGCAATTTCATCAATGCTTAGATCACTTGTGTCTACACTGAAGTGCCCTGTTTGTGCGTATATGGGCTCTCTTTCCTTGACAAGTGCCCTGATTTCTTTTGCAGGATTGACCCCTGTCAGGGATGGCCGTATTTTTCCTGAATCCTGATCAAGATCCATCCTTTTTTTTATGATATCTTCCCTTGCATATAACCAAACGATCCATGTGTTTTTACGCAATATCTCAACATTTTCTTTATTTAACACCGCCCCGCCGCCAGTTGCTATAACGAGCCCATCTCTCTGACAGACCTCCCTTATAACATCTTTTTCAATCCTGCGAAATTCCTCCCAGCCCTGTTGGATAACAATCTCTTCAATGGCCTTTCCTGTCTGTTGTTCTATAAGAACATCGGTATCTATAAATGGCCTTTTCATGTTTTTGGCAATGAGTCTGCCAACTGATGTCTTGCCACAGCAGCGATAACCAATAAGGGCGATACTTGCAGGATTTTCAGATGGTTTTTGCATTGATTTATTGTAAGGGGTTTTTTGTCTTTAAACCAGCATGGCCTTTCAGGACGGTTTGTGTGCTTTTACGGTAGAAAAACTGTTTTTATCCATTCTGAATGGGCGCAGGTACATTGAAAATAGTTCATCAGGTTTCAGGTGCAAAAGAGAACGTTATGCAAAGGTTTTAAAAAGAGCCTTTTGCAAGAAAATTGTTATCCTGTGCAGCAACAAAAAAAGCCGTGAGCTAAGATGTCCTGCTCACGGCTTGATAGTCAAGAGATAATGTTTCAGCCAACCCATGAGCAGAGGTCTCTATAGAAAAAATAATAGAATTTCTGCTCCTTGTTAAGGTTTTCCATATCAGTTTTCAAAAAATTTTTACAGATGTAAGAAAAAAGTCCATTTCAGGGTTGGCACTTATAATTTTACTTTTTGGAGTTCATCCGTTTTTTTAAGTTGTTAAGATGGCAAAGTCAAGCCGGAAGACCAAGTCTTAATCCTGCCTCTTTATCATGAAAACACACAAAACCATGTTGAAAAACCAGTCTGTATTTTCATATCCATGGGTGGCCAGGATATTTTGGATCCGGCCATGCCGGTTTACCTGGGCTATGCCTCAAGTTTTGACAGAAGATCCGCTGTAACCTCTTTGACACCAGGGGTTCCGTCCACGCTTATAATCTTTGGAACCCCACCATTTTTGGCGGATATCTCCTTAAAAAAGTTTATGGCAGCCATGGTGCCTGTTTTGTCATCATAGTATATGTTGTGACGCTGATCAATGGCCTCTTCATCCTGATCGTCATCTCTGGTCTTGAGGTCGCCTCCGCATACCCTGCACTTGTCTCCATTGGGTTTTATGGCATCAATAAATATATTGTTGGGATGATTGTTGTCATTTACACAGAGCCGTCTACCCATAATACGGTTCTTGGCAATTTGTCTGTCAAGGAGTATCTCTATAACTATATCGAGGGTAATGCCTTCTTTGTTGAGAGCCTCATAGAGGGCCTTTGCCTGTGCCAGGTTTCTTGGAAAGCCATCAAGAAGCCATCCGTTTTTGCAATCGTCTTCCTTAAGCCGTGAAAGTATCATAGGTATTGTGATCTCATCGGGCACTAACTCTCCACGATCTATGTATCCCTTGGCCTTTTTGCCAAGCTCCGTTCCCCGTGAAATATTGTCCCTGAAAATTACCCCTGTTTCTATGTGAGGGATTCCAAACTTATCCTTTATAATTGCGCCTTGTGTCCCCTTACCACTGCCATTCGGACCAAAAAACAATATCTTCATTGTTTATCTCCTTAAATATAAAGGTTATGTGTCTCACGTTGAAATCCAGCCTCTATCCTGTCTGTCCTGGTAAACTTAACCGCAATGCCCGAACTTGTTACCTTCAGGATAGACCGGCATGGCCGTATTCAAATCGATGCGTGTTATGCAAGCACAACATTTCTATAATTTACTGATGTTAAAAGTATAATTCCCTTTTTGAAAACAGGTTGCGCAGGTTTTACGTGGCGTATTTTAAAGCCATGTAATCAAATTGTTTCAAACGATATTGCAGAATGGCCTTTATGTCAACCTTGATTTTTTCTTCCCGTAAAAAAAACATCTCATAGGATATGGACCCGTACAATTTTTATGTGGCATGTTATTTGCTGATCTTACTCTGCACGTATCAGCTCAATAATTAGGAAAATAACAGCGAACCTACCCCTGTTTGTTGAGCTATCACCTTTGCACGTTTATATGATTTCATTGTACCTAATACTAACAAGTTAGATTGCTGTTGCTAAATGAAAGCTTTTCGCCTGAAATCTGTAAAAAACTGGGGTATTGTCTGTGCCTGCATCTTTGTGGTGCTCTTTGCCTCTTTCAGTGCCTATTACCTGTGGGATCTTCTGAAGATCGGGACGGCATACAAGGCAAAGATCCTCTGTTCCGGTATATTTGTTTCAAAAAGGCCGGCTGATGCAGTACTTTCCAAAGACCTGATGACATCTGATCTTGCTGCCCTGAAATGGATTGATACCCATGTTGATTACAGCTCTCAATCAGTATGCGCTGATTTTTTTGGTTTGGCCAAGGCCAAGGCCATTTACAGGCCTGGACTTGGGTGTACCTTGGTTGTAGGAACAGATGAAGAAAGGTTAAGGTCACATGTTTTGCCCATACCAATAGATCAAAGGGTTAAGAAAAAAGATTTGCTGTGGCCCGAGGGGGAAAGGGTAAGCCCGGAAGGCGTCCTGTCTGAAAAGGCACTGAAAAAATTAGATAAAATAGTGGAAATGGCCTTTATGGAACCCGATACAGGACCCGTGCGCAGGACCAGGGCAATTGTAATAGTATACAGGGGGCGTATTGTAGCCGAACGTTATGCCCCCGGTTTTCATAAGGATACCCCCATGCCGGGATGGTCATTGACCGGGGCGATGACGAATGCCCTTGCCGGCATCCTTATAAGACAGGGAAGGCTTTCAACAGATCAGTGCAATCTGTTGGCCAGATGGTGCAGAGATGGTGATTTTCGCAGCAAGATTACGGTGGATAACCTTATGCGTATGTCAAGCGGACTTCAGTTTAACGAAGATTACAGTGATCCTCAGAATGATCTGTCGCAGATGCTCTTCAGAACGGGAGATGCGGCAGCTTATGTTGCAGGCAAAAGGCTTGAATACCGGCCTGGTACTGTGTGGCATTTCTCCGGTGGTTCCCTGGTTATACTTTCACGTGTCTTTAAAGATGCTGTTAATGGTACAGAGGATGATTATCTGACCTTTCCGTGGAGAGAGCTTTTTAGGCCTGTGGGGATGTCCACCGCCATAATTGAGCCGGATGCCGCAGGAACATTCCTTACAAGTTCATTTGGGTACGCCAGTGCAAGGGACTGGGCGAGACTCGGACTCCTTTTTATGAGGGATGGTGTATGGAAAGGGAGGCGTATCCTTCCAAAGGGATGGGTTAAGTACAGCACTACTCCAGTTGCAGGCTTTCCACATATCAAATATGGTGCCTGCTTTTGGTTGTCTATCCCTGGCTTGTATACAACTCCTCTAAGTAGCGGTTTGTCACTTCCGGATGACAGCTTTTATGCGGTGGGTCAAAATGGACAGTTTATCGCTATTATTCCCTCAAAAAAACTGGTTATTGTTCGTCTTGGACTAACCAGAAAAGGTTATGTGTGGGACCAGAAACTTTTTACTGCCAGTATTATTGATGCCATATCTTCTGATTGATGGATGGACATGGCTATGGATACATTGCCGGCATGTTGGCAAGCCCTTCTGTTTCGTCAAGGCCAAACATGATATTCATGTTTTGAACGGCATTGCCTGCCTGGCCTTTCATAAGGTTGTCAATAAAACTGACCACAATCAGTTTGCCTGTCCTTGTATCAATGTTAACAGATATGTTACAGAAATTTGAGCCCCTTACGTCTGTACTGACAAGGGTTTTTTCAGGGCCGAATATCCGTACAAAGGCATCCTTGCTGTAAAAAGACTGGTATGCCTCTTTTACGGTCTTGAGATTCTGTCCCTCTTCTAACTGTGCATATATGGTACTCATAATTCCCCTGCAGACAGGTACAACATGCGGGGTAAAGGTGATGGTGATTTTTCGACCCGATAGAAGTGATAGCTCCCTTTCTATTTCAAAGACGTGTTGATGCCCTGATATCTTGTAGGCATTCATGGCCTCATAACGTGCGGGATAATGAAAGGATGGCGAAGGTGTCTTGCCTGCGCCTGAAACCCCTGTCTTTGCATCGCATATTATGGAATCAGGGTCTATCAGCCCCAATTTGACGGCAGGGGAAAGGCCGAGAATGCAGCTTGCGGCAAAACATCCGGGATTTCCGACCAGGTTTTTTTGAGCGATTTCCTCTCTGTGGAGTTCGGGCAGTCCATAGACAGATTCTGGCAGAAGTTCAGGGGAAAGGTGTGGCTTTTCAATGCCTATCCTGGCCGCATATCCTCTGTATGTTTCAGTCTCATTGAAACGAAAGTCACCGCTGTAATCTACTACCTTTACGCCCTTTTTGAGCCATTTGCCTGCACTCCTCTGGCCTACACCGTCTGGTGTCGCAAAAAATACCATATCAAGGTCGTCAGGGCAGTCTGGATCATCCGGCGCCATAATGGGCAGATCGCAGAAACCCGTAAGATGGGGATACAGATCGCTTATTGATGCTCCCACATTATGGAGGGCAATAAGCGCTTTTATTTCTGCATGTGGATGTCTGCTGAGTATCTCTATTGCACCGCAGCCGCCATAGCCCCCGGCGCCCACTATTCCTATCCTGATTTTATCCATGGTGTTTGGTCCCTTGTCAGCTCATGAAAAATCATGAGAAATTATAAAACATGTCAAAATAGTTACGCCTAAAACCTGCATAGGCCGTTTCCGGAAAACAGGTGATGGTCTTGTTTATAAACAGTTTGACCCCTGGAAGTGCTGCTCTTGTCGAATATGTGGTGTGTTGGCAAGGACATGAAGCACCGTAGTATGTTTGTGCCCTTGCCGTTTTGCACCTGACTGCCACAGGCAGGTCTTTGACGAACTTGATACCTGTATGATTCAGGTTACACGTTAAACCTGAAATTGACAATGTCTCCGTCTTTCATACGGTATTCCTTTCCTTCAAGACGAACCTGCCCCCTTTTTTTTGCCTCCTGAAGGCTGCCGGCATTCTTGAGGTCATCAAAGGCAACTACCTCAGCGCGTATAAAGCCCTGTTTTATATCTGAATGTATTACTCCCGCGGCATCAAGGGCAATAGTGCCGGCAGGGATGGGCCATGCCTTGACCTCGTCCGGGCCTACCGTAAAAAAGGATATAAGATTAAGCAGACTGAAGGATTTTCTGATCAGGCGGTCAAGGGCGGATTCCTGAATATTGTACATCTCAAGAAACTCTTCTGCCTCGTCTGCATCCATGAGGGCTATATCCTTTTCAAGTCGTCCACGAACGAGTACCATGTCAGCACCTGCAGGAGGTTTTTTCCATTTGGGAAGCGATTCGTCTTCATCCCCGTTATTTACAATTACAAGCATTGATTTTGCAGACAAAAACGTAAAGCCCCTAAGTTCCGGTTCAGATGCAAGGCCTTGATCAGTACGCAAAGGCAGGCCCTTGTCGAGAATCTCCTTGCAGGACATAAGAAGGGAATATTCATTCCCTTCAGGTTTTTTACCTCTTTTTTTATCGAGCTCAATCCTTTCAAGCCTCTTTTCCACAACCATCAGGTCACTTAATATAAGCTCTTCCTCCATCTTCCAGAAGTCGGATTCAGGAGTGGGTTCCCTTGCATCCTTAAAATTTCTGACTACGTGCAAGAGTGCATCGCAGGGTCTTACTTGATTCCAGATGCCTCCTTCTGGTCCTGAACCGGCTTTCCCTGAGATCTTTGAAGGCAAAAGATACTCTACTTTTGCATATGTGGTCTTTTTGGGCTGGTACATGTCTGTTAAGAACATGACACGCTCATCATGGACCGTTACTGTAGCAAGCATGGCATCTTTGTGGAATGAACCGGGTGTTTCACCTTCACCCCGTGCGCCTGTTAATGCCGTAAATATTGTTGTTTTGCCGGACTGTGGCAGGCCTATAATTCCTAATTTCATATTACCTCACAACTTGAGAGCCTGGTATGATGATAACAGCTCAATAAAGTGATAGAAGGGTTTCTTTGGTGTTGACTGTCGAATGGGCAGTGTCTTCCAGGGGACATTCTCCTGATACAGATACAACTATACTGAACACGGGACAAATGTCAAATTGCTGTTTTTTAGAGATATAGATGTATAATGGTCGTATATATGGTCTGAATAGAAGACCTTGATTTTTGATAATCACTGCTGTAAGAGATCTGTTGTCTGTTTAAACTGTCAAACAGTGTAACAGATTAACGCAGACATTGCAGAAAAAGGCCATTTATGTATTTACCATAAAAAGATAATAGCTTAACAAACAGGGGCAGGAGGCTTTTTACTTAGCCATCGGTTCTACTTTTTACAGGTTCGTTAATTTTATACGAAAGACATGGCCCATACAGAACTTATAATTATAGATAATTACGATTCTTTTACATACAACCTGGTACAGTTGTTTTCAACCTTTGGAATAAAAATCCAGGTCTTTCGTAATGACAGGATAGGCATTGACGATATCCCTGATAATTCATATATATGTATCTCCCCTGGGCCAAAAAGCCCCAGGGATGCGGGAATAAGTAAGGCTGTTATTGAACGTTTTTACACAAAGGTCCCGATCTTGGGAGTGTGCCTTGGAATGCAGGCCATTAATGAGGTATTTGGAGGAAAGACCCAAAGGGCGCCAATCCCGGTACATGGAAAGAGATGCACTGTAACTCATAACAATGAATCAATTTTTAAAGGCATTCCATCTCCATTTAAGGCCGCCAGGTATCATTCCCTGTGCTGTTCTCCCGTTGCCTACCCTTTAAAAGTACTTGCTACAGGTCCCGATGGTGTGGTTATGGCCATAAAGCATCCTCTTTATCCACTGTTTGGCGTACAGTTCCATCCCGAATCGTTTCTGTCTGAGTATGGTGAAGTTATTATACGTAACTTTTTAAGCTATGCATAACGACATCATATCTACCTGCCTGCAGGCGGTTTCTGTCCGTAAATGGCCTCTTTCAGCAATCTCTGTATGAATCTATGCCCTTGTTTGTTACATAACCCTTTTTGCGTCATAGCCCGCTTTTTTGATATGGGATGTGAAAAGACCTGAAGATCAATCATTCACTGTAAAGGGCAGACTGTTTTCGGAATACACAATGAATCTCATAAAGAAGCTGAAGCCTCCGATTTTGAGCCATATATCTGATGCCTATCCATGTGGCGGAGCAGATGATTTTCTGAATATCATCTTACCCTTGCTTCATGGCCGTGAAAGTGTCCTGCTTTTAAGTGGTGCAGACATTGATTGTGCAAATTATTCCATTGCCGGGTGGGATCCTCTTGCAATATTTAGCTGCAGGGGAAGTTCATGCCTTTTGCAGGTAAATGGCCATTGTTCCGTGACAAAAGCAGATCCTCTTTATATGTTACAGCAACTTGTTGATCTTGTTGTTAATGCAAATAAGACAAGGT
>JAGGTJ010000131.1 GCA_021163815.1 Deltaproteobacteria bacterium
GAGTTTGCCGAAGACCTGCCTGCAGCAGGCAGGTGCAAGGCGGCAAGGGCGCAGACGTAGTATGATCAAGTCCTTGCCACACAGATTCGGTAAAATCGGCGCTCCGGAAGCGGTAAACTATTTTCAAAAATTACAACCTTTATGGCCGCATCAAATTGATGTGTGACAAGCACAACGTTTCTATAATTCGTTGATATTAACAGCATAATTTTCTTCTTGAAAATAGTTTATGCAGGTTTTAGGTTCCATATAAATGGCAGACATAGACAGGCAAAATTTGGCAGAGGCATTTTTATTCACAGGTTATAAGCCGTCATTTTTCAAGTGCCTCTGTAATTTGTTTCTGCAAATGCCTGTGGAAGGCGATGTTATCATTCCGGTTCGTTTGCACCTCAATAATCGACGGTCTGTGTTTTGTTATGGCCATAGAGTATATTGAGACAAACTCTGCCATGTCTGACGGTAAATGGTAATCAATGTCAAACTGCGCCGCAGCATGTTCAAAGGTCAAATTGTGCGGTGTGGCAAAAAAATTCTCAAACACATTCCTATGCCTTGAAATGGGCAGAAAGGAGAATATCCCCCCTCCCCCGTTGTTTATAACAATGATAACTACAGGCATACGGGCGGACTTGATAATAAACAGTGAATTAAGATCATGGATAAAAGAGAGGTCTCCCGTTAACAGGGTTACAGGCCTCCCAAGCCCTGTGGCAAAACCGGCTGCACTTGCAATGGTCCCGTCAATGCCGCTGGCTCCACGATTGACGGCAACTGCAAATGCCCTGCATTCGGGATATGCAAACATATCCATATCACGAACAGGCATACTGTTTGCCAAGAACAGTCCTGTTCCCTCCGGAATTATCCGGGAGACATATCGGGCGATACCAGGCTCGTTCAGCTCATATCTGTCTTGAATATTTTTGTCAATGATCTCTCCAACACCATCAGATTTTATCTTCAGGATGCGGACAATGTCCGTTCTTTTCTTTACGCTGACCAGATCATAAAGCCTTTGACACGCATGCCTTACGGACATCTGAATGCGCCTTGTTACAATTCCGGCGGGATCATGTCTGAAGGGATGATCGTTTATCATTATGTATTCTGAAGGAGAGAGCTTTTCCATAAACTGTAAAAGGCGCTTTGATACAGGGACGCCACCCATGTGCACAACAACATCGGGCCTGAAGATTTCCCTGATTTTATCAGACAAAAGCATCTGGTCATAATAGGCTATAATGTTTTTTTCTGAATGCCCGATTCTCAGGCCTGATCTGATATCGGCAAATACGGGCCAATTTACCCTTTTTGAAAATTTTGCTACCGCCTCCCTATCATCCCTTTCTGCAAGATGTCCTGCTATAACAAGCCCCTGGTCTGCCTGATTTATGGCCTCTGCCACACTGTTAAGATCTTCTGCAGTTGTTGAAGGATGCATGTATGAGGTCCATGGCCGGGAACCTAAATTCCAATCATTCAGAGCGGTTATATAATCAGCAGGTATTCGTTCAGTACGTGGTTCAAGCGGTTCCCTGAACATACAGTTGATATGTACAGGCCCTGCCGGTGTGGCGCATGCCCTGAAAACAGCAAGATCAACCGTGTTCAGAACCCTGTTTGCAGGTATATCAACAGATGGGCATGGCATGTCAAATTCATAACGAACATAACGTTCAAATATGCCTGTCTGATGTATGGTCTGATTTGCTCCTGTCTCACGCAATTCAGGGGGCCTGTCTGCTGTTATTACGATTATTGGCACCATATCCATGGAGGCCTCTATTATGGCGGGTAAACAGTTTCCTACTGCAGTGCCCGAGGTAGTTATGACCGCAGCAGGCAACCCGGTGCCTCGTGCGTAACCCAGGGCATGAAAGGCGGATCCCCGTTCATCAAGACATATCATGGTTTTTGCCTGTGCATTGCGTGCTGCTGCAACAGTTAAAGGTGTAGACCTTGAACCAGGCGAGATGCAGAAATATGTCACCCCATTTCTTACCAGTTCTTCTACGATCAATTTTCCCCATAGAATATTCAGATTTTCTGCCTGTGTAATCATAATATTTATCCTGTCTGATTTGTATCAGCTCAATAATTAGGGGAATAACAACGAACGTAGCGCTGGGGTAAGAGGCTTTTTCTGACGCGACTGCCGGGAGGGTGCCGTTTCTTCGTGACTTATCAGTGGGGGAAACCGCAGCTCGACGAAGTCGAGAATGCGGAGGGGGCGGGTGTCCCCCGCAGATAAGTTACTGAAGAGACCAGCCCGGAGGCCCGGAGCAGAAGGAAAAGCCTCTTGCCCCTGTTTGTTGAGCTATTACTCTGATTTTTTGTTTTCCCCGCTGAGCTTGCTTTTTAGCCCCAAGGGCCTTGGAAGATAGTGGTGTTATTCAAGGTGTTCGTAAGATCTATACGATTGTGATGAATCCATCAAAGCTGTAAAATTGGCTATCTTGCTTTCAATTTCCTGCCACTCCATATAAGGATCAGAACCTGAAACAATACCTGCCCCGGCATACAGGAATATTCTGGTATTGTTAACAAGACATGATCTTATGGCCACGGCAAATTCAGCAGAATCACACGATACCCAGCCAACAGGACCGGCATACCAACCCCTGTCAAACTTTTCCAGATCTGTAATCCTTCTGAGGGCCTCGTTTCTTGGGTATCCTGCCACTGCCGGACTTGGATGTAGGGATGTAATGATTTCAGGATCAGTTATTCCATCCTTAAGTATACCGCAAAACTGTGTCCGCAGATGTTGTATTCGATCAAGTTTGATTATCTGTTCCTTGGAAAGAATCTGTACAGAGTTGCACAAGAGTTGCATTCTTTCCTCTACTGCACGACTTACACATCGATGTTCCTGAAGATCTTTGGGATTTGTTTTCAGTTCATTGCCTATCATTATATCTTCGTCCGATGTTTTTCCTCTCTGCCTTGTCCCTGCCAGGGCCTCTGTTTCTATTTTGTCAGACAACCTGCGGTAGAGCCTCTCCGGTGTGACACCTAAGAACGAAACCCCACAGACAGGCTGAAAATAAAACAGATATCCATCTGCCTGCTGTTTCATAAGCTCCTTTAAAAAGAACATGGAATCCGGAGGCCTGGAAAAATGGAGTTCTGTCTTTCTGGCCAGAACCACCTTTTCTAACTGCCCGGGACTTAGAAGTGAAAGCGTTTCTTTTACGTTTTTCTCCCATGAGCTGTAATCTGGATCATCCATCCTTGAGATTGGAGTCATCTGTGGTCTTTTCTCTTTGTTCAGAGAGGCAGAATCATATCCACGATATGAAAGGATGGATAAATCATGAAGTATTTCTTCAATAAGTATCCCCTCTTTTTTGAAATTACAGGCAAAAACTGTTTTTTTACCATATGAAACTATCTCGAAGCGAGGAATTATAAAGGAATAGGTATTAAAGGCCTTCCATAAATCTTCCTGCCTGTCTGACAAAGTAAAACGTGTGCCCCCGTAGAGACGGATACCCTTGTCAACAGCAGACAGACAGGTGTTGATCTCCTTGAATATTTCAGGGTAGCCTATGTTGCAAAGATATCCCGATACCTCAAAAATCTTGCCAATCCCTGCCATTGAAAATGCCCCATCCCTGTTTGACCAGTAGGTTTTTACTGCATGAGATTGCTGTTCTAACCAGCTTATGGGGTCTATTTCCTTTACTTCAATTTCGATGCGTTTTATCTCTTTGACAGATGAACCTTCCCTGCCCTTTTCAGACAAGGCACACCTGATCTTTTTTTCAAGGGCATTTTTTGCCCGTTCAAAATCCGCATTGATAGATAAACCTGAAGTCATAAAGTATCCTTATATTTTAACCACCGACGGAAAAACATGGCCTGGCTTTTCAGCACGGTTTTGCGTGTTTTTATGGCAAATTGAAATCATTATTCCCTGTTCCCACAGTATATGGTTGCTATCCCAAGACTCACGGGACAGGCCACAACATGGGTAAATCCGGCCTGTTGCAATAAAGATATAAATTCTGCACCATAGGGGAAATTTTCAACGGTCCTGTTCAGATAAAGATATGCCTGCTTTTCTCCTGAAATTATCCCACCTATCACAGGCAATATATGCCGGAAATAGAAAAGGTAGAGGGCACGAATCCATGAATTGGAAGGCAGAGAAAACTCAAGGATTATCAGCCTGCCACGAGGTTTAAGCACCCTGTATGACTCCTTCAGACATGTGTACGGGTTTTCAAGATTGCGTATGCCAAATGCCATTGTCACAATATCTGCACAATTCCGTTTTAAAGGTATGCGGGCAGCGTCAGCAGATATAAAAGTCACCATGTTTTCAGGATGGTATCCTGCTATTTTTTGCCTGCCAAGATGCAACATTTTGCTGGCCATATCAATACCAATTGCGGTTTTAATCTTTCCTGTTGCAGCAAAGGAAAGAATAACATCTGCAGTTCCTGTGGCAAGATCCAGATGAAACAATTCTTCTCTTTGTGGTAAAAAACGTGTCATTTTTTTACGCCAGACAATGTCCTGTCCGCATGAAAGCAGGTGATTAAGGATGTCATAGCGTCGGGCGATTGTGTTAAATATCTTCCATGAGGTTTTTTTTGACGGTATCTTTACTGAGGTCATCCTATTTTTATATTCCATAATCTTGATGGCGTTGTAAAAGGTCTCCAGCTACAAATTTTACCGTAAAAATACACAAAACCGTGCTGAAAAACCAGGTTGTATTTTTATATCCGTAGGAGGTTTAGGATATCTTGAATCCGGCCATGCCGGTTTAATGCTGGAAAGAGATTTCTGTTATTAACATTTATCTTTTCCTCAAACCTGAACAAAACTGAACATTCTGCAGAGATATTCACAGGGATCTCTTATTATGCCTGCCAAGTTCTTATGGCTTGACAATGCAAGAACTTATAATATAAAAAGGTCATTTACGGACGAAAACTAACAAAGTTTTTTATAAAATCATACCTAAATCCTGCAAACATCGTAGATTCGGTAAACTCGGCGTAAACTATTTTCAAAAACTTTTAACCTTTATGACCATATTCACATCAGTGCATGTCACGCAAGCACAATATTTCTATACTTCGCTGATATTAAAGGCATAATCTCCTTTTTGAAAACAGTTTGTGCAGGTTTTAGGTTGTACGTTTTTTTAAGCTCACAAAACAGAAAAAGTCAAACAGACTTCTAAGATAACCATTGTTAAGGTAATGAGAGGAAAGTTTAATATTATGACAGGACATAACAAAAAAATGAACCCCGAGATGCTATCTATGGTCATTAATACATTGGATAAGCTTGAAAAAAACAGGATTACCCTTGAAGCAAGGCTGGAGATGGATAAAAAGGGAGACTTCCCTTCTGAGCTTATCCGGTTTATGCTGGGCCCTGAAATTGCCCTTCATCTTATATTTATTCCGGAAGAATATGGTGGTCTTGGCGCCTGTACTGAAGAACTAGCCATAATATCTGAGAAAATGGCCAAAATGGATCTTGCTGTAGCTACATCTTTTCTCGCTATTTGCCTTGGCATGGATCCCTTGCGGGTTGGTGCTACCCCAGAACAGAAGAAAAAATATATTGGCAAGATTGCAGAACAGGGCATGATAGTAGCTTACGGGGTTACAGAACCGGATGCCGGTTCCAATGTCCAAGCCCTTAAAACAAAAGCAGAACGTGTATTGGATGAAAACGGTGAGATCAAGGGGTACAGACTTAATGGCCAAAAGCAATTTATTACAAATGGGGGTGTTGCCGACATATACACGATTCTTGCAAAGGCCCCTGACGGCCCTTCTTTTTTTGTGGTAGAAAAAGGAGCAGAAGGGCTTGTTCCCGGAAAGCATGAAGACAAACATGGAATCAGGGCGTCAGACACATGTGCCTTTGCACTTGAAGATTTGTATGTTCCAAAGGAAGACCTTATAGGGTTGATTGAAGGTCAGGGTCTCAAACAGGCCAATCAGGTCTTTGGTTATACACGGCTTATGGTTGCAACATTTGCACTTGGCGGCGCCATGGCTGCCATGGAAAGAGTTCTGCCCTATTCCAGACAACGTGTCCAGTTTGGCACAACACTCTCTGAAAAGCAGGGGTACACACACAGGTTTATTGTTCCACATGCCGTTGAACTTGAGGCATCCCGTGCATATATAGAAGACACGGCACGCAGGCTTGATTCAGGAGAAGAAGACCTGGAAGTCGAAGGTTCCATAGCCAAGTACTTTGTCAGTGAGGCTGCAGACTCAATGGCCAATGATGCAATTCAGGCCCTTGGAGGTTATGGGTATATCCGTGAATATGAGGTTGAAAAAATCAAGCGTGATGTAAGAATACTGACAATATATGAAGGCACCAGCGAAATCCAGAGAAGTATCATATCAATGTTTCGCATGAAAAAGACCGTTAAATCAAAAGGCTCTTTTTACAGAGATATGGCGGATAGTCTTTCTTCCCTTCCCGAAGAAACTGCAGGTCCCATGCTTGCACGAGTGGTTTATCTTGCAAATGACATCATACTGGCTGCCCGCAGGAACAAACTTACCAAGTTTCAGCATGTGATGTTCATTCTGGCAGATATAATGACATGGATAGAGGTCGGAGATGCCCTGTGTCGTAAGGCAGCTACATATAAAGGAGAGCAGAAACCTTCCATTGATTTTATGATGGCCGTGACAAGGCTGTTTGCCAGGGATGTACTTAACAAGGTTTATACAGGAGGCATGAAGATACTAAAGGGATGCGGCAAAGACATAAACGATATAGCTGAAAAGATAGACAGTCTCAACCTTGCCGATTCAATGACGGGATACATGAAAGATATGGACCTTGTTGCCGATGAGATGGTCAAGAATTTTTAAATCCTGTATCCATGAATTGAGCCAGATATCAAAAAGACCTTGAAACTGAACAAAAACTGAATATTTTGCAAAGGTATCATTAGGATCTCATGGCCGGATTCAAAATATCCTGGCTACTGTATGGATAATAAAAATACAGCCTGATTGTTCAACACCTAAATCCTGCATAAACTATTTTCAAAAACCTTTAACCTTTATAGCCACATTCAAAAGGTTTGCTATAACATTATGGAATGACAAATAAAAATTACTATAAGTCACCACTGACAAGACGCAGGTATGGAAAAAAGAAGCCTGGGAAAAACAAACCTTTCAAACCGCGTATAGATTCATCTCTCAAGTCTGTATTTCAAAAGATAGGCACGCCTGAACCTGGTCCATTTGTACCTGATCTTTTCCAGATAGAGGCATTAAGGCTTACAAAACACTCTGATGTGTTGGTGAGTGCTCCTACAGGATCGGGGAAGACATGGATTGCATCACAGGCCATACGAATGTACCTTGATCAAGGCAAAACAGTCTGGTATGCCTCCCCTCTCAAGGCCCTCTCAAATTCCATTTACGAAGAATTTTCACGGGAATTCGGCAGTGCAAATTGCGGAATTCTTACAGGTGACCGCAAGGAAAATCCTGATGCTCCGATTACTGTTGGTACCACAGAAATTCTGCGTAACCAGCTTTATGACGCAATGCATGAA
This sequence comes from Deltaproteobacteria bacterium, assembly GCA_021163815.1. Lineage (GTDB taxonomy): Bacteria > Desulfobacterota > DSM-4660 > Desulfatiglandales > Desulfatiglandaceae > JAGGTJ01. The sequence continues at coordinate 7,571 of JAGGTJ010000131.1, forward strand.
GGAACCAGCATACAGACAGATCTCGTTATACTGGATGAGGCTCATTACCTGAATGACCCGGACAGGGGGGTGGTCTGGGAAGAGACGCTCATATACCTTCCTCCCCGTGTACGGCTTCTCATGCTTTCTGCTACCATATCAAATGCCGGGGAAATCTGCGAGTGGCTACGGGATATTCGGGGTACAGATGTTAATCTTGTCCATTCACAGAATCGGCCGGTGCCCCTTGAAACCCTCTTTCTTTTGTCAGATGGCCTTATGGTGCCGCTTGGTACAAAGAAAGGCCTGAGTTCCAAGGTCAAAAACCACCTTGCACGCGGGTCAGAAAAACGAAGGCAATGGTATAAAAAGACAGACTTCGGTAATATTATTGAATGCCTGGGAAAATTAAACCTGCTTCCTACCATCTTTTATCTCAAATCCAGAAAAGAGTGTGATCGCGCACTCAAGACATGTCCTCCTGTAAGGCACTCTCGGGACAAAGACAGAAAGTTAAGGATAGCGGTAAACTCCTTTGTCGAGAAATATCCTCATTTAAAAAACCACAAACAGATGTCCTCCCTTCTAAAATCAAGGGTGGCCTCTCACCATGGAGGACAGTTGCCATACTGGAAGGTGCTGGTGGAAAACATGATGAACAGGGGACTGCTTAATGCCATTTTTTCCACATCCACGGTTGCTGCTGGAGTCAATTTCCCTGCAAGAAGTGTGGTTCTTGTACAGAGCGACCGCTTTAATGGGCATGAGTTTACTGATCTTACTGCAACAGAGTTTCATCAGATGGTTGGCCGCGCAGGCAGAAGGGGAAAAGATGAGATCGGTTTTGCTGTAGTTATACCCGGAATCCATCAAAACCCGGACCTTATTCATGAACTTCAGGATTCTCCTCCTGAACCTATTAACAGTCAGATACATATTAACTTCTCCATGGTATTAAACCTCCTCCTATCCCATACACCAATGGAGGTAAAGGATCTTATTGACCGTTCATTTGCCTCTTTTCAGGAAATACCTTCGAGACGGGAAAAGATCAGAAACAGGTTATGGCGCGACTTTGAAAGACACCTGCGCTTTTTGAAAGAGACAGGATTTGTGAATAACATGGATCAATTGACCGAGGATGGTTTTTGGGCATCCAAGTTGAGAGTTGACCAGCCTCTTCTGATCTCCGAGGCAATAAGAAAAGGTGCCATGGACAAGCTTTCACCGGAAGAACTTGCAGGAGCTCTTGCCCCCTTTGTCTGGGACAGATCTCAGGAAATAGATATGAAGATGGTGGATGAAACAGAACTGGCAAGGATAGAGGCAATATTTAACAGCCTGTTAAAGAGCATCAAACACATTATGATAATGAAAACAAAACGGAAGTTTGAGACCCCCTTAATTCAGATGTGGCCATGCGCGGTCCTGTATTTCTGGGCCAGCGGCACCGATTGGAACGATCTCTTTCGCATGGTCAGGGTAGATGAAGGAGATATGGCCTCCCTCATCATGCGCACGGCAGATCATCTGAGACAGATTGTGAATCTCAAAAAAACCCATCCGGATCTGTCAGATACGGCAGAAAAGGCCATTGATCTTATTATGAGAGAACCGGTTTATGTATAACCTAAAACCTGCATAAACTATTTTCAAGAAGAAAATTATGCTTTTAATATCAACGAATTATAGAAAT
>JAGGTJ010000136.1 GCA_021163815.1 Deltaproteobacteria bacterium
GTGACAAGCACAACATTTCTATAATTCGTTGATATTAAAAGCACAATTTTTCTTTTTGAAAATAGTTTATGCAGGTTTTAGGTGGCAGATAAAGGAGACCAACTTAAATGAACAATCAACTGCTGCATGTCTTCAGGAATACTCCTTTTGGCAGGGAAACTTTTTTGAGCTCTGTTTATATGTGCCAAAAGACACAAATGCATTTGAAAATTTACATACCTCAATATCCCCAGTTTTTGATGTACTTTTCCAGAGAAATAGTAACCATCCACTTAGATTCCGAGTTTTTGCAGTTTCCCGAAACTGCGAAGAGACATGCTGAGGAACTTATACAGGATACGGGTATTGAGGCCAGTTTTCTTGAACCAAAAAGATTCACGGCCTCCACCCTTCCTGACATTCCTACTGATTTTGGTTTGATGACATGCCCCAGAACAATAAGCGACATTTCGAGCAAAATAGGATTAGGCTATATTGGTCCCAGGGTACGGGGGATAATCAAAAATGCCAGCTTTCCTGTACTGATTCCTGCGCCCGTATTCAAAAAATGGAAAAACATTCTTGTCTTTTTTGGGGGTTCGCACAATGCCTTAAATGCCCTGAAGGTAGGTATGAAGATACAGTCTCTTTCCGGCCTTCCCTTGAAAATCTTTACCTATGCCCAAAAGAAGCCGAAGTCTCATTATGAAGAGATTATAGATGAGGCCGGTTTGACAAACAGGCTAAAAGAATCATTAAGGGAATGGGTATTCATAACACAGGGCTCTTTTGATGAAAATCTTTATGAAGTACCTCATGATGCGCTTGTGATTGTCGGGGCTTACGGACATGACCTGATAAAAGACCTGTTGTTTGGAAGTACGATGGAAAGGATACAGACACTGCTTCCAAACAGCATGCTTATTGTAGGGCTTCATTATGCAGAGGAATATTGATGGCGTCGTAAAAGGTCTCCATCTACTGTGAGCCTTTGGTCATACGTTCGACATCTTGTATGCATTCACGCATGCCCAAACACTACGCCTTGTATATGAAGATTTTTACCTATCCATCGCTTATACTTTTTATAGGTTCATCAATTTAGCCCCGCAAAAGAATTTACCTGCCCGTTTTTGCTTGCTTCTGTAGGTAATTTTGTTTATATAACAAGGTTGATGAACTCGTAAAAATTAGAACTGATTTGCCGAGATTTAGGGTATTGATCAGGTTCGTTTCTCATAAGGATGCGGCGAAACGGCATAAACCAGCTTTTTACATTAAAAATTGGCGAGGTATCTGAGCAAACAGTTTCAAACCTCTCAGGTACCTTGTTTTGTTTGGTGTTGTCAAAATGATATCGCTTAAAGTGAAAGATCTCTCACCTGTTGAATTAGAAGAAAATCATATTGTGGCAAGAGATGCCCTCAAACAACTGAAGGTGAAGAATGTTAATCAGGTTGTTGCTGTAAGGATCAACGGAACACTGTGTGATCTTTCAACGCAAATCGATACAGATGCAGAAATAGAACCGGTTTATATTGCATCTGAAGAAGGAGAGAAAATCCTTCGGCACAGTATTGCACATGTAATGGCCCTTGCCGTTAGAGAGCTCTTTGAAGATGCGAAGGTAACCATAGGTCCTGCCATAGAAAATGGATTTTACTATGATTTTGATTATAGGCGTTCTTTTAAGGAAGAGGATCTACCTGTTATCGAAAAGAGGATGAAGGAAATAATTAAGAAGGATATGTCCTTTGTCCGAAAAGAGGTCTCAAGCGAGGAGGCTATTGAATTCTTTGAAAGCCAGGGAGAGACATACAAGGTTGAACTGATAAAGGATATTGGTGAAGATCAGGTCTCCCTGTATACCGTGGGCAATTTTACAGATCTGTGCAAGGGGCCGCATATACCCTCTACCGGAATGATAAAGGCATTCCATTTAACCAAAGTGGCAGGGGCATACTGGCGCGGAGATGAAAAAAGGCCAATGCTCAGCAGGATATATGGTATTGCCTTTTGCGATAAAAAACGGCTGAAGCAACATATCATAAAACTTGAAGAGGCAAAAAAAAGAAACCATACAATCCTTGGCCCAAAACTTGGCCTTTTCAGCACTTATGAAGAAGTGGGGGCAGGAATGATTGTCTGGCACCCAAAGGGGGCGATGCTCAGACACATTCTTGAGCAGTTTGAGATAAAGGAACATCTGAAAAGAGGCTATGAACTGGTCAAAGGCCCTGAAATATTAAAGACTGAGCTGTGGAAAAAATCCGGGCATTTCGATAATTACCGTGATAATATGTACTTTACTACTATAGATGAACAGTCATATGGCATCAAACCAATGAACTGTCTGGCCCATATGCTGATATACTCTTCAGCCACACGGAGTTATCGGGATCTTCCCAAGCGTTATTTCGAACTGGGTACTGTACACCGTCATGAAAGATCAGGTGTTTTGCACGGTCTTCTCAGGGTACGGGAATTTACCCAGGATGATGCACATATTATATGCACGCCTGAGCAGTTGAATCAGGAAATCAAGGGTGTTCTGACTTTTGTCAAGGATGTAATGGGTATCTTTAAATTTGAATACAGCCTTGAAATCAGTACCCGTCCGGTCAAATCCATAGGCACGGATGAAGACTGGGAACTTGCTACCAATGCACTTATACGTGCCATGAATGACCTTGGGCTGTCATACGATATTAACGAGGGGGATGGAGCTTTTTACGGGCCCAAGATAGACGTAAAACTCAAGGATGTTCTGGACAGGGAATGGCAGTGTGCCACCATTCAGTGCGACTTTACCCTTCCGGAAAAATTCGGTCTGGTATATATTGATAAAGACAATCAAAGACATAGACCCGTAATGATACACCGTGTTATTCTCGGTGCTATAGAAAGGTTTATAGGGATACTTATAGAACACTATAATGGAGCCTTTCCTGTATGGTTGGCTCCTGTCCAGGTAAAGGTGCTTACTGTTACTGGCAGGAACATTGCATATGCAAAAGAAATACTGCAACAACTGCTTGACTCAGGTATTCGGGTACAGGGCGATTTGAGGAATGAAAAGTTAGGACTGAAAATCAGGGAGGCGCAGCTTGAAAAGGTGCCGTATATGCTGATTATAGGGGACAGGGAAACCAGCGAACATAGAGTGACGCCTCGACAGAGAGATGGGAAAAACCTTGAGCCTATGACGCCTGAAGCATTTGCAGATATTGTTCTTCAAAAAACAAAGCTTATGACACAGGAGGTATAGAACCATAGCAAAAAATAACAACGTCAGGATCAATGAAAGTATTCGATCGAAGCAAGTGCGATTGATTGCCTCTGATGGCAAGCAGCTTGGTATTGTGTCTATCATGGATGCCCTTAATGCAGCCAAACAGGAAGGCCTTGATCTGGTTGAGGTCTCTCCCAATTCTGATCCGCCTGTATGTCGGATTATGGATTATGGAAAGTTTAAGTATCAAACAAGCAAAAAAGGGCAGGGAAGCAAGAAAAAGACACAGCAGCCTCAACTAAAAGAGATAAAGCTGAGGCCTCATATCGAAGATCATGATTTAGGATTCAAGATCAAAAACCTCAAGAAATTCCTGGAAAAGAAAGATCGTGTTAAGGTAAGCGTGTTTTTCCGCGGAAGAGAGATGGCCTACATGAATGCAGGGTATCAACTCTTAGACAGGGTTGCAAAGGAAGTTGAAGATGTAGGCAAAATAGAGCAACCTCCTACCCAGGAGGCCAGGAACAGGATGACCATGGTTATTGTTCCAAAATAATCTTAGGGTTGATGGCGTCATAAAGAGTCTCCATATACTGTGAACGTTTAGTTGTACCCTTATATACTGCCTATATGCCTTCACGCATGGCCACGCTATGCCTTGCATATGAAGATTTTTACTTGGCTATCGGCTCTATTTTTTACGGGTTCATCAATTTTGTACAAGTAAGACACGATGGAGGAAATAAATGCCAAAGATAAAAACCAACAGAGGTGCTGCCAAGCGGTTTTCAAAAACTGGCACAGGTAAGATAGTAAGACATAAGGCCTTTGCCAGTCATATCCTTACAAAAAAAACGACTAAAAGAAAAAGAAATCTCAGGAAATCAACCTTGGTTGATCCCACTAATGTCAGGCAGGTAGCCAGGTTGATTCCTTATAGTTAAGTGGAGGTAACACAACATGCCTAGGGTTAAAAGAGGTTTTAAGGCAAGAAGACGACGCAAAAAAGTGCTAAAGGCGGCAAAGGGTTATCAGGGAGGACATAGCAGACAGTATAAAACGGCTCTTGCTGCTGTCAAAAGGGCAGGTATGTACGCATACCGTGACCGCAGGGTCAAAAAGAGGGAATTCAGAAAGCTATGGATAATAAGGATTAATGCAGCAGCAAGACAGCACGGTTTGTCTTACAGCAGATTCATGAATGGTCTCAAACAGGCAGGAATTGCCCTTGACAGAAAGATTCTTGCAGACATGGCTGTAAACGATGCAAATGCATTTTCTAACCTTGCTCAAATGGTTCAATAGTACTTTCTGGCTTTTGGGCATGGTTTTGTGTCTTTTCAATTATGGCTTTTGTAAAAAACACTGACTTATTATTGCTGGAAATGTTTGGTAACAGGTAATGAAAGAGCAACTGCTTACACTGAAAAACAAGGCTCTCGATGAGTTACAGAAGATAAAGGATGTCACAGACATTGAGTCCTTTAAGGTGGCCTACTTAGGGAAAAAGGGACAGCTTACCGCCCTGATGAAACAGATAGGCAAGTCTCCTCCGGATATACGTCCGGAAATTGGCAGGCTTGCTAATACCATCAAGGCCACAATAAGCAAGGCCATTGAAGAAAAACGCTCTGAAATTATTGCATCAGGGGCAGGTAAAAAAGAAGAGATAATAGATATTACGCTTCCCGGAAGGAAACCTCTCAGGGGACATGTTCATCCTGTCAATACCGTTATCAGGGAGGTGTGCAGTATTTTTTCACATATGGGGTTCAACGTTATTACAGGTCCCGATGTTGAACTTGACTATTACAACTTTGAGGCATTAAATCTTCCCAAAGATCATCCTGCAAGAGATATGCAGGACACATTTTATGTCTCTTCCAATGTTGTTCTCAGGACGCATACCTCTCCTATACAGGTACGGGTAATGGAAAAGACGCCTCCGCCTGTAAGTATTATAGCACCTGGTAGTGTGTACAGAAGGGACTCGGATGTTTCCCATACCCCCATGTTTCATCAGGTGGAAGGACTTTTAGTGGATAATGATGTCACTTTCGGAGACCTTAAAGGTATATTGACTGCCTTTATCCATCAGATGTTCGGGAGTGGTACAAAAATCAGATTCAGACCCAGTTTTTTCCCCTTTACGGAACCCAGTGCAGAGGTGGATATACAGTGTGTAATGTGTAAAGGTAAGGGTTGCAGGATCTGTTCACACACCGGGTGGCTTGAAATTCTGGGGTCAGGCATGGTGGATCCGGAGGTGTTCAGATCTGTAGATTACGATACTGAACTGTACTCGGGTTTTGCATTCGGTATGGGAATAGAAAGAATAGCAATGCTCAAGTACGGTATTGATGACATCCAGTTGTTCTTTAAAAATGACATAATGTTTCTGACACAGTTTTGATGGCTAAGTAAAAACTTTCCATATACTGTGAGCGGTTGACCCATACGTGTGACATTCTGTATGCCTTTGTGCATGGCCAACCGCTATGCCTTGTATATGAAGATTTTTACTTAGCCATCGGTTTTACTTTTTACGAGTTTGTCTTGCATAGTCCTCAAAATCTTGGGTTTGTCTTATGAAAATCAGTCTTAACTGGTTAAAAGAATTTGTTGATATTGACATGTCACAGGAGGAACTATCTCACCTGTTAACCATGATCGGTATAGAGGTGGCAAGTGTTATGCCTGTGGCTTGTGATCTTGATGCAATTATCGCGGCGAGGATATTGGATATCAAACCACATCCTAATGCAGATTGTTTGTCGTTATGTACAATAGATACCGGTGAAAAACAGATACCTGTTGTTTGTGGAGCACCTAATATCAAAAAGGGAGATATTGTTCCCTTGGCTTTGCCCGGAGTCAGACTTCCCAACGGAACAAAGATCAAAAAAGGCAAGATAAGGGGTGAGGTATCAGAAGGTGTCCTTCTTGCAGAAGACGAGTTAGGACTCACAGATGATCATTCCGGCATTATGATACTGCCCGATGCATCTGAACCAGGAATGCCGATTACAAAAATTATCTCTCTTGAAGACTCGGTACTGGATTTGGAACTTACCCCAAACAGGCCGGATTGTGCTTCGGTGATAGGGATAGCGAGAGAGATTGCAGCAGCCACAGGAAAGACATTAAAAAGACCTGAACCCGAAGTTAACGAAACCGGACCCAATATAGAAGATTTAACAAGCGTAACAATACTGGAAAGAGAGGCATGTCCCCGTTATACCGCTGGGGTAGTTCAGCATATCAAAATTGGAACATCTCCATTCTGGATGAGGTACAGGCTGCATCTTTCAGGAATTCGTCCTGTAAACAACATCGTAGATGTTACAAACTATGTAATGCTTGAAATGGGACAGCCCCTGCATGCCTTTGATTATGATCGTCTTGAAGAAAACAGGATCGTTGTAAAATTTGCCCGGCAGGATGAATCCTTTACTACCCTTGATGGTCAAACACATAACCTTGATCAGAATACCCTTGTAATATGTGATGCCAAACAACCGGTTGCCCTCGCCGGTATTATGGGTGGGCTTAATTCAGAAATATATGAGGATACTTCCAATATACTGATTGAAAGTGCATATTTTGATCCGGTAATTATCAGGAGAGCCTCGAAGCGCCTTGGAATATCCACTGAGGCCTCCTACCGGTTTGAAAGAGGGGCTGATATTGAAGGGACACACATAGCACTGAAACGGGCCCTTGAGCTGATATCAACACTGGCAGGTGGAAGTATTTCAAAAGGTATCATAGACAATTATCCGAAACCATACATTGCCAGGCCGGTAACACTTAGGATAGACAGAACAAACAGGATCTTGGGGTCTGATCTGTCAAGGGAAACAATAGAGGGATATCTTAAGGGCCTAAATATGGATGTTGAACGGCCCGATGATCAAAACACCTTGGTAGTTACTCCTCCTTCATTCAGGGTGGATATTTCACGGGAAGCTGATCTCTTTGAAGAGGTTGCAAGGTTGGAGGGTTATGAAAATATACCGATTACCATACCAAAGATCCAGCCTGCCACCAAAACCGATTCACAGGAGATATCTTTTGGTGATCATATAAGGTCTGTAATGAGAGGAGCAGGTTTTTGCGAAGTTATAACCTATTCCTTTATATCTCCTGCCTCAGCCGACATGTTAGATATTCCTGACAGTAGTCCTCTCAGGTCATTTGTCAAGATATTAAACCCGTTGAGTCTTGATCAGTCGGTGATGCGCACCAATCTGATTCATGGACTTTTAACGGTTGCGGAATCGAATATCCATAGAGGTGCTGCAGGTCTCAAATTCTTTGAACTGGGTAAGGTCTTTTTCCACAGGGAAGATAATAAACAGCCCATTGAAAGAATGATCCTGACAGCCATAATAACAGGACCCTACCAGGAAAAGACGTGGTACTGTCAGGAAAGGATGGTTGATTTTTACGACATAAAAGGTGCCCTTGAAGTTTTTTTTGAGGGAGTGGGCATTGAAGATTTTTCGCTTGCAAAAACCGATACCATACCATGGTTTGATACCAACATTTCGGCAAATGTCAGCTCTACGGGCAGGGTTGTTGGTAATATAGGGCGTTTAAAACCAGACGTTGTCAAGGCCTATAATCTGAAAAATAAGGATTTCTATGCCTTTGAGGTAGATATTGAAGCTCTTTTGGCCTGCATTGATAAGAATAAACAATTTAAACCCTTCCCCAGATTTCCGGCAGTGTACAGAGACATATCCATACTGGTGCCCAAAGGTATAGAAAGTGCCGCTATTGTCAATATCATAAAACAGCATGGCAAGGATCTGGTGGAGTCCATTCGCATCTTCGATCTTTATGAGGGAGAAAAGATAGATAAAGCTGAAAAGGCAATAGCCTTTAGGATATGTTATCGTTCAAAAAAGGGAACCCTCGACGGGGAGAAAATCAACAAACTGCATGAAACAATCATAGACATAATCAGGCAAGAAACGGGGGGAAAGTTACGGGAAGGCTGAGACATGGTTCATATTCCAACTGACAGAAAATACTTCCGTATTGGTGAGACCAGCAAAATTGTGGGGGTTGAGCCATCTGTCTTAAGGTATTGGGAAAAAGAATTTCCTCAGATAAGACCTCAAAGAGCTGATTCCAGACAAAGGACATATCAAAAAAAAGACCTTGAAATACTCCTTGAAATAAAAAGGCTTCTTTATGAAGAAAAGATGACCATTAAGGGAGCAAAACAGCGCCTCCAACGAAGAAGATATAAAAAAGACGATGTGACATCCTTTATAGAAGAGATACGGATCGGATTAAGGGAGGTGTTGGACCTGCTGTCATAAAAGGTTTCAATATGGATTGCAATGACTATGTTTATTTATATAAGGAGTGTGTATTGTCCCGCAAATTATTCGGATGATCTGTTTTCAATAATTGTGTTGTCCCTACGTTTATGATGATGTGTAAGGAAATGATTGGGTCAACATATGTATTACAAAAAACTGTTGACATGACAATAACTCTGGATTAAATATCTTCCAAACGGCATAATATGAAATTATGCACTTAAAACTGATAAACCCGTAAAAGATCCGTCTTAAAAACCTTAAATGCAATATATTGAGGTGTCCAGCAAAATTATCTCCTATAGTTATGGTGATGCATCTGTTTAGGCTGTAACTATTAAGATATAAGAATAAAAAAGCCAGGAAGGCAAAGCTGAATTGAAGTTCAGTAATGTCTTTTCTGGCTTTTTTTGTTTTTTGTCTGATGTAAACAATTTGTTTAACCCGTTAAGTTAAGGAGGAAAAGCCATGAAGATTTCAGATTATGTTCCAAAAACCATATGGTCCATTGTTTTATTAATGTTTCTGTCAATACTATGCCTTCCTGCTCCACTGTTGGCAGAAATGTCTGATACCGCGGATGAAATAAGGCAGCTAAGGAATACGATGAAGATCTTGATGCGACGAATAGATACCCTGGAAAAAGAGGTTGGAAAATACAAAAACACGGTGGCAGATGTCAGGGA
>JAGGTJ010000001.1 GCA_021163815.1 Deltaproteobacteria bacterium
AAGCGGCGGCCTTCTTCGCAAAAGAGTCGAATTGAGATTTGGCTTCATCCGGCGCAAGAAACAGTCCCAATTCACGATCAGTAACAAACATGTCTTCGTTGTTGGTCCGTTTCAGACCTGTATCAGTCTGACTCATAAGCAAGAAATTTAATCATGGCTATATCCCGTTGAAAGATCTCACAAAAAATAATTCCATCCCTAACCCCATACTACAAGGCCCATGGCATGCCTGCTCTCAGGGTTAGGATGATTGGGCGTAATACGGATATTCAAACCAAAATAGCCCACCTCCTTAAAATGAATATCACACTCATACCTGAACACACGCCCTTTTATCTCTTTTACAGGATTCATGGTTGATATGGACCTGTCAACAAACTGATTTTCAGGGTTCAGCCTTCCGTAGTATAGCTCTACTGCTACATCCTCCGGGGATAGTTCTCCAAGATATATATCTGCCTCAACATGGTAAGGATCATTCGTCAGGATTTCCTCCAGCTCTGCCATACGGATATCCCTGATAGCAACTTCGGACCAGTTATACATAATCTTTTCCCGCCACAGGGCAAGATCCTTAAGCAATTTGTTATTGTTATAAGTAAGCTGAAAGTATCTTTGAGCGGACGGGACATAAAACCTGTCCCAGTATTCAGTTACCATGCGATGCGTATTGAACTTAGGAGAGAGTTCATGCATAGATGTCTTAATCATTGAAATCCATTTCCTTGGAATGCCATTAGAATCAACCTTATAAAACAGGGGGACAATATCTTTTTCTATAATGTCATAGATGGCCTGGCTTTCTACATAATCCTGAAAATCAGGGTCATCGTAGACCTCTCCGTTACCGATGGCCCATCCGACATCAGGATTATATCCTTCATCCCACCACCCATCAAGAACACTGAAATGGATGGCACCGTTTGCAACAGCCTTCATACCACTGGTTCCGCATGCCTCAAGCGGTCGTCTCGGCGTATTCAACCATACATCTACCCCCTGCACCATATGCCTGGCAACTTCCATATCATAATCTTCTATGAAGATCATGTGATCCCGCAGGGTCTCCCTGTTTACCGTCTGCACTACCTGTTTGATTATCTCTTTACCCACCTGGTCCTGGGGATGGGCCTTTCCTGCAAATATTATCTGAACAGGAAACTTCCTGTTTGTGAGTATTCTTTCCAGACGATCAATGTCTTTCAAAATAAGATTCGCCCTCTTGTAGGGTGCGAATCTCCTTGCAAAGCCAATGGTAAGCACTTCAGAATTCAGCACCTCACCTGCAATGTGCAAATCCCTGTTGGATACCCCCCTGTTGGAAAGCTGTTTTTTGAGTCTATTACGTGCAAAGGCAATAAGATGCTCTCTTGCCTTTTCGTGGGCCCGCCACAATTCGGTATCCGGGATTCTGTTGACCTTTTCCCATACCATTTTATTGTCCGGATCTTCAATCCAGCGCGGCCCAAGGTACCTGACATAGTTTTCAGCCATCTCCTTTGATATCCATGACGGTATGTGAATACCGTTAGTAACATGTGCTATGGGCAGATCCTGTTCCATTGTCTTTGGCCAAACCCGTTGCCATATGTGTCTGCTGACACTCGCATGAAGTCTGCTTACCCCATTGTTGTAGTTGGATAATCTCAATGCAAGCACGGTCATGCAGAAATCTTCGGCCTTGTCTCTCGGGTCCTGCCTGCCAAAACCAAGCAGAACATCAAGACTGATCCCAACGGCGCCTGTGAATTGCTCAAAGTACGCAGAGACAAGATCGGGATGAAAGGTATCGTTACCTGCTGCCACCGGTGTATGGGTTGTGAAAATATTTGTTGCCCGTACAAGTTCCACTGCCTCATTAAAACTTAGTCCTTCCTCCTCCCGAAGTGCCCTGATTCTTTCAAATACTGCAAAGGCGGAATGGCCTTCATTCATATGGTAAACTGCAGGTTTGATACCAATGGCCTCAAGCATCCTGACACCGCCTATTCCCAGCACAATCTCCTGGCGAATCCGCATTTCACGGTCACCTCCGTACAACTGAGCAGTAATTTTCCGTGACCATTCGGAATTCTCCGGAATATTTGTATCAAGGAGGTACAGCTTTGTTCTGCCTACATTAACACGCCAGGCCTGAAAAAAAACCGTTTCACCCTTCAAATCAACGGAGGATTTAATGATATTGCCCTCGGAATCCCTTACCAGTTTCATGGGCATTGTATGAAAATTGTTAACCGGATATTCTTCCATCTGCCAGCCGTCATGAGTCAGGTACTGTCTAAAGTATCCGTTTTGATATGCCAATGATACACCGATTATCGGCAGGTTCATGTCGCTTGCAGATTTAAGATGATCCCCGGAGAGTATACCCAGCCCCCCTGAGTAGATCGGCAGACAGTTTGCCAGACCGCATTCTGCCGTAAAATAGGCAACCTGGAAGGGTTGACCTGTTTTCTTAAATATGGAAGGGTCATAGTTTTCATTCATGTAACGGTCAAATTCCTGTTTAATCCTCTCCATATGCGCAATAAAGCCTTCATCATAAGCAAGCCTGTTCAGTTCCTGCTGGCTGATACGTCCAAGAAATTTTACGGGATTCTTTTTTGTTTCGTTCCATCCATCCGGGTCTATCCGCTTAAACAGATCTTCGGCATCATAATTCCAGACGAAATACATGTTGTCCGACAGGTCACGAAGGGCCTGGAGTTCTTCCGGAAACCTCGGTTTTACATCTAATGTTTTGATTGGTTGTGTCATGCCTTTACCTTCCTATCCTGAAAAAATGGAAATATCCTGCATCCAGGCCTACATATAATCCGGAATCTGTAATATCCCTTGCAGAACGATAGTAAGTCTCATCATTGATGGGATCGTCCAAAACAAACATCTCTCCTTCGGGAAGCCACATGTCCGGCAATCTTATATGACCCTGCGCAGGTGAAGAAGAAAAGTTGATCACGATAAGCCGCCTTTCATCCCTGTAATGCCAGCACCAGGCCAGAATATTCATGTGGCTCTGATTATCCGGCCAGCCTTCGGTATGGCACATTTCCCATTTTCCCTCATGAAATACAGGATGGTTTACCTCCCTGAGCAGTTGTCTCGAGAACTGTCTTATATCATCATTTGCATACCCTTCAGAAAAGGCCTCTTCATAAACACCGTTATCAACGGTGTTATTATGCATGTTTTCAATATATATATCCATGTGTACAGATCCTGCCCTTATCAGTTTAAGCCAGCCCTGTTGGTTGAGTTGAACAGGGACATGAAGAGTATCCCCTTCAAACTGCCCACTCTGCCATAAACGCATGCCAGGCAGGGTTGCATGTATGACCATGGCGCATTTGATTCTATCTGGTCCAAAGCAGGAAAGGGCACGTGGCTCATCATGATTTTCCAGAAAATGAAGCATGCTAGCCTGAAAGGGCATGACAACATGTTCCCTGATACCCTGTATGTCTCCCTGAACCATAAGGTCATACAGGGTCTTATCATATGCATAATCAAAACCGTAATTCAAAAGCTCTGTTTCCCTCCCCCAGTACGCCTCTGCAATAAGCGTACATTCTCTGCCGGTGGATCTTATCCTGTCTATGGCCATGGGCCAGAACTCCTTATCTGTCTCTCCCTTAGCCAGATTCCCCCATGTCTGATGAAATACCTCCTGTAATACAAGCATTGCCATGTCACATCTCATTCCATGACAGTATGTGGAAACACGAGACATTGTCCGTATCATTGCAGACTGGGTATCGTTTACCGTGTAATCCAGTTGGGCAGTATCTGTCCATGGCGGAAAATAAGGGTCCTTTCCGTGGGCAATACATGCAGGGTACCTATCCGTATCGGCAGAAAAATATCCTTTTCCGCAGGCTTGATCCCCTTTTTTGACATAACTTATATAGTATTCAGGATGAGTTTTGATCCATAGATGATCACATGCAGTATGATTAGGAACAAAATCCAAAACCAGGAATAATCCCTGTTTCTGAAGACCCTCTTTAAGGACTGCAAGATCCGTTAATGTTCCGAATGACGGGTCAGGGGCATACCTGTAAATAGAATAGGGTGATCCCCCTATATCCTTTATGGCAAAGTCAGGGATTATCGATTCACATTCTTTAACAAGAGCAGGTGCATTTTGTGCCTCTTTACGGGAGTACGGGCTCCTGGACCATATTCCCATAAGCCAGGCAATATCCATCCCCATCTCTTTTATACGATCCCATTCCCTGGCCGGAATATCTCTGATACCGACAGGCCTGCCTTCTCTTTGACTTATGGCGGCAAGCCATCCCACAAGGTTTATCTCGTAGATATGCGGATTTTTCCTTGGCATCAATCAGGCCCTCCCGTATATCTCGGTCATTTTTTTCAGATGGTCTGCCAAAACAGGCGTTAACATGTCTTTTTCAAGCCGCCATTCCCAGTTTCCATTTGCAGTGGCTGGACGGTTCATTCGTGCATCTTCATCCAGGCCCAAAAGATCCTGTATCGGAAATATGTCTGTATCTGCAACAGACATCATGGAAAGACGGATAAGGTCCAGGCCTATACCTTCGGGAGAAATGTTTTTTCCAAGGTAATTGCAAAGATTGGTCCTTGTTTCCACAGAGGCCTCCTTTTCAAACCATCCTCTTGCCGTATTGTTGTCATGGGTTCCCGTGTAAACTATGCAGTTTCGTTCAAGATTGTGGGGGGCATAAGGGTTTGAAGGCAGGTCATCACCAAATGCGAACAAAAGTATCTTCATTCCGGGAAAGCCGAAATGTCTTATAACCTCAACAACATCAGGAGTAATAACCCCAAGGTCTTCTGCCACAATGGGGGCATTTGGAAATCTTTCCGTTATTGTTTTCAAAAAATCCCACACAGGTGCCTCAACCCATCGTCCATTTATTGCATTCTTTTCATAGGCAGGAACTTCCCAATAGGCTACAAGACCCCTGAAGTGATCAATTCTTACTACATCATATAGCCGAAGATTGTGACCCATACGTTCCAACCACCAGTGAAAACCATTCTGTTTAAGCACATCCCAGCGATAGACAGGGTTACCCCATAGTTGGCCTGTATTACTGAAATAATCAGGAGGAACTCCTGCCACTGTTACGGGCATTCTGTTTTCATCAAGGTTGAACATTTCCGGATGGACCCATACATCTGCGCTATCATGGACCATATAGATAGGAATATCCCCAAATATCCTGATGCCATGTTCGTTACAGTATTGTTTGATACCAAACCACTGCTGAAACAGAAGATACTGGGTAAAACAAACGAACTGTATGCTGTCTTCAAACTCCTGTCTTGCCCATGCCAGGGCATCAGGCCTTCGGTCACGAAATTCTGTTGGCCATTGAAACCATGCCTTTCCGTTAAAATGGGTTTTCAGAGTCACAAACAGGGAAAAATCATTCAACCAAAAGGCATTTTCTTCGCAAAATCTCTCAAGGTCATTGAATACCCCCCTTGTTTTTAATGTCTGATATGCCTTTTTCAGGAGATTGTTCTTAAATATGCTGACACTATCATAGTTTACCCTGGAAGAACCGGACAATGGGATACCTTCTATATCCTCATGTCCAATCCAGGCATCTTTCAGGAGCAGTTCAGGGCTTACCAGGATGGGATTTACGGCAAAGGCAGAGTTACTGTGATACGGAGAATTTCCATGTGCAGTATCTGTGGGAGTCAGGGGAAGTATCTGCCAGTATTTTTGTCTTGCATGACAGAGAAAATCTGAAAAATGATATGCATCAGGCCCAAAATCGCCTATCCCATATACAGATGGCAAGGATGTTATATGAAGAAGAATTCCGCTGCCTCGTTTATCCATGTTTTTCCTTAGCTTGAAAACCTTGTCGTGTTATGAATGCACATGTAACCTGAACACTCTGTAATAGCTCAACAAACAGGGGCAAGAGGCTTTTTACGACGCCATCAATCTTGCTCTAACAAAAGAGAATTATACAGCTTCATGTATTCCTTTACAGACCTGTCCCATGAAAAATCAGCCTTCATACCGTTCAGCATGATAGTATGCCACGTAGACGTATCACTGAAAAAATCACACGCCCTTTTAATGGCACTGACAAGGGCATCTGACCTATATGGAACAAACTTGAACCCATTCCCCCGGCCTGTCTTGGCATCAAATTCACTGACGGTATCATCCAGGCCACCCGTAGTCCTCACCACCGGAACAGTTCCGTATTTTAATGCATACATCTGTGTAAGCCCGCATGGTTCATACCGTGATGGGATCAGAATCATGTCTGATCCTGCCATGATTCTGTGGGCAAGACATTCATCGAAATCAAGCTTGAGCTTGATACGGTCCGGATGGCGCATTGCAGTCTGCACAAGACGTTCATGCAGATCATGACTCCCCTTTCCGAGGATTACCAGTGCCGCATCCATTTGCACAATGTTATCTGCGGCTGCAATTACAAGATCAATCCCCTTTTGGGTATCTAATCTCGTGACCATGGACAGCAACGGCCTGTTCAACATGGAAGGATCAAGGCCTGTCTCTGTGATAAGGTCACGTTTGCAGTCTTTTTTGCCACGTATATTCTTATGGTTATAATTGGAAGGTATAAAGGTATCTGTTTCATGGTTCCAGTGTTCATATTCCACACCGTTAAGTATACCGTGGAGCACATCCTTCCTTTTCAGAAAGACACCCTCCATCCCCATCCCGTATTCAGGGGTAAGAATCTCCTCAGCATATTTCCTGCTCACTGTTGTTATTGCATCAGAGTAGATGATTCCTCCCTTTAGCAGACTTAGCTTACCCCAGTACTCAAAGCCTTCAATGTGAAAAAAATCGGATAGAGGAAGTCCTGCAACAGAAAATTTTTCAGGGGGAAATATTCCCTGGTACCCCACATTGTGAACAGTAAAAACAGACATGGTCCTTTGCAGATAGCTATGCCTGTACCCCCCCTTAATAAGGGCAGCCACAAGACCTGTCTGCCAGTCATGACAGTGCACAATATCAGGCGAAAAAGAAATGGCCTCGGGGATACATAGGGACGCATGGCAGAAAAAAGAGAAACGCTCAAGATTATCTGGATAATCGCCTTTGGCATCCCCATAAAGACCTGGCCTGTCATAAAAGGCATCGTGCCCTATCAAATAAACAGGAACCTTTTCCTGCATATGGGTTTCAAAGATATCTGCCCTGAGAGACTGGCTTCCCAATCGGATGGATATCTCGTGCAGTAAGGGAGATATGTTCGTATATCTATCCCTGATGGCCTGGTAAAACGGCAGGGCCACACGTACATCTACCCCAAGTTTTTTTAATGCTACGGGTAAGGCCCCTGCAACATCAGCAAGGCCACCGGTTTTTGCAAAAGGTACGGCCTCTGGCGAAATAAAAAGTATTTTCATGTCCATGCTGTGAGATCTTTGCAGAATGTTCAGGTTCAAGAAAATCGTGGCAGCCCGCAAATGGGCAAATGCAGACAGACATCTTCCGGTTTTCAAAAAACGGTCTTTTATTGATTATCCTCTTCCACGGCCTCTATGATTTGGGCATATATACCTGGTATTCCGTAAAGAACGCGGTTCCATGATGGAATCAGCGTGCTGCTGTGCGCATTCTTTATCTGTTTCCATGCATCCCACAGAAAACCTCGAAAATGCTTTGTCATAAGTTCTTCATTATAACGGTCATAAAAAAGATCATTAACCTCAGAATCATCACTGTAACTCTTTATAAAAGAAAGGGCTGTTTCATAGTAGGTTTGCGATATCATATCTACAAATGCATCATCAAGAGGCAGGCCATGCGATCGGGCATAATTCAGATAAAACTTGACAATATCCATAACCATTCTATGCAGACCCTTCTGAGGTTCTTCAAGAGAAATATCCTGATGCTTATGTTCATAATTAGGTGTCAGATCTATCTGGGCAATTTTCTGTGGCATGACACGCTTGAAGACCTCTGAAAGAGTGCTTACCTCAAGGCCCCAGTCATAGGCTATGTTGATATTTCTTGCCAGCCTGGCAGTGAGACTGAACTCTCCCGCAAGGGGATAGTTGAATGTACGGTGATAACTGAAAAACCGGCTTAACTCAGGCAGCCCCATGTTACGGGTTATACGAGTCATTGTATCGGCAAAGGGGGTTACGAGCAGCCTGGTAACCCTGCCTTTCATGGCTCTTTCTGTAGGAGAAATTCGTGTATAGTAGCCCTTGCAGAACTCAAAGTCGTTGTTTGGATTTGCTGTTGGGTCTATCAGCCTTCCAAGGAGGATCCTGTCATAGGTCTGTATGTCACAGTCATGGAGGGCTATGACATCGCTATCTTCCTTTGCAAACATGTACCCCAGTGCAATCCATACTGACTGCCCCTTTCCCTTCACACCTATGGAAATCTCCGCCTCTTGTATTTTCCGGAATATATTCCGTATCCGCGGCCCCTCAACCCAGACTATTTTCACATCCCTGTCAGATGTTTTCAGCCTTGAGAAAAAGTCCTTTGTCTTTTTGAATTCAGATTTTTCAGATGTTCCGCCAAGGGCCACCACAATACTGTGGATATAATTGACCTGTTCAATATGTCTCAATATGTTGTTCAGGACATCTCCTTCCTCTACCTCTGAATAAAGACTGGGAAGCAACAGGCTTATATTGATGTGATGTGAATATTCTTCCAGTTTTCTTTCAAGATTTACAAGATATTCCTCTGTATCAAAGGCCTCATACAGTGAATGCAGGGTCGTAATGATTCCTTCCTGATGAAAATCTGCCATAGTCTCCCTCTCTATTGTCTATCAGCAAATATATAAATAACGAACATTGATGGCGTCGTAAAAAGTCTCCATCTACTGTGTTATAATGTTTGGTCATACGTTCAACATCTTGTATGCCTTCACGCATGACCAAACATTATGCCTTGTATATGAAGATTTTTACTTAGCCAT
>JAGGTJ010000035.1 GCA_021163815.1 Deltaproteobacteria bacterium
CGTCGCAATATATTGTGTCTAAAATTTTTGCAACGGACTTTTTACGGGTTTATCATCTTTGGA
The DNA here is from genome assembly GCA_021163815.1 of Deltaproteobacteria bacterium. Taxonomy (GTDB): domain Bacteria; phylum Desulfobacterota; class DSM-4660; order Desulfatiglandales; family Desulfatiglandaceae; genus JAGGTJ01. The sequence goes on from JAGGTJ010000035.1 coordinate 64, forward strand.
TGGATTTAAAGATAGTTTTTTTATAACATAACTGGATTTTTTTAGGAGGTTTTTTTTATTTGTATGGTATTCTATAATCTTTGTTCAGTCACTGATGGAGAAATAAAAAGAGAAAAGGAAAAGGCCCGCAGGCTGCGTCATACAAGTTGGTGGGACAGAAAAATAAATCAGGGGATATGTTATTATTGCCACTCAAATGTGGGACGGGACAAATTGACTATGGATCATGTTGTTCCCTTGAGCCGTGGTGGGAAAAGCAGTAAGGGGAACATTGTTCCTGCATGTAAGACCTGTAATAACAAGAAAAAAAGTATGCTGCCGGTTGAGTGGGACGAATACCTAAACCGGCATGCCAGGATTTAAAATCCTAACCATCCACGGATATGAAAATACAGCCTGATTTTTTAGCACGGTTTTGTGTACTTTGTCTGCTCGACAGTTATCTCAGAAAAGATCTCTCGCCCTTTATTGAGCGGTTGAAATTGAAAGATCTTGAGATGGAGCGTGATATGTGAAAAAATGCATTGGCCATTTTGGCCAGACAAGATGGTATGGAAGCAGTACAGTCTCACCATGTTGGTAAGGTCTTTTTGTACATCTGTTCTCCTGCGGACTGGTCTGTCTTGCGTGTTTTGCACAGCAGGTGTTGGTATTGTGAAAAAGGGCCATTTATGTGGATGAAATCCATATGATATAAATGCCTACCTTGCTGTGCTTGCGGACAAAGGAGCTATGGTTTATGCAAAAGTTACTGCATGTTGCAATACAATGGTTTTACAATCGTATAGCACTTGGGCGGCCTTGTCTTGTTCTGGTAACGTTTTTTATACTTCTTGCCGTCTTGGCTGTGTATGCCAGAAATTTCAGGATAGATGCCTCATCAGATACCCTTGTAATGCATAATAATAAGGATTTCTTATACTTTGAGGAAACCCTTAAACGTTATGGTGATAATGATTATCTTGTAGTTACCTATACGCCCAAGACAGAAGATCTGTTTTCAGATACAGTCCTGTCCCGGATAGCAAGGCTACGGGATGATTTAAAGGCCGTTCCCAGGGTGAAAACAGTTGCTTCCCTCCTTGATGTTCCTCTTATGGAGTGTCCACCTGTACCATTGAAGGATCTTTCTAGTAACATAAAGACACTGTCTAATGACCATGTTGATAAAGACCTTGTTAGAAAGGAATTCAGGACAAGTCCCTTATACAGTGATCTCATTGTAAGTCCGGATCTTAAAACCACTGCCATCCAGATTCTCTTTGAGCAGAACAAAAGATATGACCAACTTTGGAACCAGCGTCTTACTTTCAGAGAAAAGGAGGCCAAGGGAATACTGACTTCATCAGAGGCAGAGGCATATAAACGTGTCTGTAAACAGATGGAGAGGCTTCGGGGGAAACTTGACAGAGAGAGGCATGAGAACATTGTGAGGATTCGTCATGTTATCAATAGATATACTGACCATGCAGATCTGTTTATGGGTGGTGTGGGTATGATCGCAGATGATATGATGGAGTATGTTAAGAACGATCTTAAGATATTTGGTATTGGTGTTTTTATCTTTCTGGTGGTCAGTCTATGGATTATCTTCAGGAAGATCAGGTGGGTAATTTTGCCTATGTTCTGCTGTGCCTTTTCTGCCCTTGCAATGATAGGCATATTGGGAATGTTTGATTGGCCCGTTACAGTGATTTCTTCAAATTTTGTATCGCTTCAGTTGATTATGACGCTTGCCATGTCCATTCATCTGATTGTTCGATATAGGGAGGTTGCCCTTAAGAATCCTGACTGGGACCACCGTTCCCTGGTATTTGCAACCGTTGATTCTATTATGATTCCTATCCTCTATTCCGGTCTGACTACAATTGCCGGTTTTGCCTCCCTTCTGTATGCGGGTATAAAACCGGTAATTACATTTGGTTGGATGATGTCTATTGGTATGATTGTTTCAATGATTGTTACCTTCATATTCTTTCCCGCCACACTGATTCTCTTTGAAAAGACTCCTGATCCGGCAGACTTAAGGCTTGGTTATATGTTGACCCGGATAACTTCCAATATTACGGAAAGATATGGAAAGAGCGTTATTCTGGTGACTGTTATTTTTTTTGGGCTCAGTGTGGCAGGTATATCACAGCTTGTTGTTGAAAATTCTTTTATCAACTATTTTAAGCCTTCAAGTGAGATATATAAGGGCCTGACGGTTATTGATTGTAAACTTGGAGGAACTACGCCCTTAGATGTTATTATCGATTTTGATGAAACAAAAGATGCATCTGATTCTTTAACTAAACAGAATAGTTCTGTTGGTAGCGACTATGAGTTTGACGAGTTTGATGAATTTGATGAGTTTCAGACAGACCAGGATTCTGAAAAATACTGGTTTACCCCCTATCGTATATCAAGAATTGAAGATGTACATGATTACCTGTCAGGATTAAAACATGTAGGCAAGGTTTTGTCCCTGGCCACATTGGTCAAGCTGGCAAGAGACCTGAATGGGGGGCACGATCTTGGGATACTTGAACTGTCCCTGATTTTTAATGGCATTCCTAAGGAATATAAGGACTTTCTTGTCTATCCCTATGCCTCTCCAAAGGATAACGAGGCACGTATCTTTTTGCGTGTTCGGGATTCGGACAAGACCCTGCGCAGGAATCTTCTGCTTAAGAAGATCCGTTATGACCTAACTCATAAACTGGGTTTTAAACCAGAAAGCATACACCTTACCAATATGCTGGTGTTGTATAATGACATACTTCAACGGCTTTTCCGGTCTCAGATACTTACTCTTGGAATAGTACTGCTTGCTCTTATGGGGATGTTCATGATTCTCTTCAGATCTTTTACTGTGTCTGTTATAGCCATCTTCCCCAATTTACTGTCCATAGGGGTGGTATTGGGAGTTATGGGCTGGGCGCACATTCCTCTTGATATTATGACCATAACTATTGCGTCTATAAGTGTGGGTATAGCTGTGGATGATACGATTCATTATATTCACAGGTTTAAACGTGAGATAAAAGTGGATGGGGACTATATTGCTGCTATGCACAGATGCCATTCCAGTATTGGATATGCCATGTTTTATACCTCTATAACCATTATTATCGGATTTTCCATCCTTGTCCTGTCCAACTTTATTCCCACTATAAATTTTGGCGTCCTGACAGGTATAGCCATGGCTATTGCATGGATTGGTGCTATGACACTGTTACCAGAGCTTATTATTTTGATCAAACCCTTTGGGTTCAGGAATAGACAGGTACAGATGAAGACCGGATAGTCTTTATCCATAAATGGCTCTTTTTTACAATTTCGGTATCAATCTATTGTAAAAAAATCTCTCCTTTCTGGACAGGAAACTTGCTATTGCCCAAAATTGATGAACCTGTAAAAAGTTGAGTAGATGGAGACTTTTTACGACGCCATCAAAATTGATTTGTTGATGGGCAATAGCTAATTCGTGGAAGGGTATTAATGTAAGGCCTGTAGGGCCTTTCGCAGACTTTCAGTGCTCTTTTTTGTTAATTCTGCCATCTCTCTGATATATTTTGCACTCTCTTTTTGATTTGCCTCTTCCAGTTGTTCGGCAAACATTTCATACTCTTCGAGATGATGTTCATTGTGTGAAATCCAATGTTCAAGTCTTACCTTAGCCTTTTCAGTAAAATCCATGTTCTTGATCCTCCGTGTGTGAGTTAGTGATATGTTTTGTTGATGGTGTTGTAAAAAGTCTCCATATACGATGTGATAGTGTTTAGTCCTACGTTGGACATCTTATATGCCTTCACGAATAACCAAATGCTATGCCCTGTATATAAAACTTTTTACTTAGCCCCATCGGCTTTACTTTTTGCGAGTTTATCAGGATTTAGGTAAAAACTGATGTTTTTGTAAAAGAGTTTAAAACAGGAGGTTGTCCATATGTCTTATATACTTGTTGTTGTGTTGATTGTCATGTTTTTTGTTTCTGCAATAAGGATTTTAAAGGAGTATGAACGGGGCGTTATTTTCCGTCTTGGTCGTGTTATAGCGACCAAAGGGCCCGGATTGATTATCCTGATCCCGTTTGTTGATAAAATGGTAAAGGTAAGCCTTAGACTGGTGGCAATGGATGTCCCTGCCCAGGATGTTATTACAAAGGATAATGTTTCTATAAAGGTGAATGCCGTTGTATATTTCAGGGTCGTTGATCCTACAAATGCCACGGTGGAAGTGGAAAATTACCTTTTTGCTACGTCCCAGTTGGCACAGACTACATTGCGGAGTGTTTGTGGACAGGTGGAAATGGATGATCTGCTTTCAGCAAGAGACAAGATTAATCTTCAAATCCAGTCCATTTTGGACAAGCACACTGATCCATGGGGAATAAAGGTTACGAATGTAGAGGTCAAACATATTGATCTTCCGGAGGAGATGCAAAGATCGATGGCTCGTCAGGCCGAGGCAGAAAGGGAAAGAAGGGCAAAGGTAATCAATGCAGAAGGTGAATATCAGGCTGCCACAAGGCTGGCAGATGCTGCACAGATCATTGAAAAATACCCGGAAGCCCTGCAATTGAGGTATTTGCAGACAATAAGGGAAATATCATCTGAAAGCAATTCAACCACCTTTTTCCCTATCCCTATTGATTTGTTATCACCTTTTATCAAGAAATAGTACTTTTGTGGGAAGATTACAATGGGATAAAGTATAACCTCTTGATATTGATGTTTGTTGATAATAAAAAATTGTACCTAAAACCTGTATAAACTATTTTCAAAAAGGAAATTATGCCTTTAATATCAGTGAGAGGGGTGTTATGCCTGTGTGACACGCGCCGATTTTACCGAACCTGCGGCGTCGGCAAAGACTTGATACGTCTGTGTTCTTACCGTTTTGCACCTGCCTGCGGCAGGCAGGCCTTCGGCAAACTTGACGCTTGCAGGATTTAGATATAAATAAAAAATGGAGGAAAAATATAATGACAGAAGAGGAAAGAAAAGAAATAACTGAGGAAAAAACAGAACAGGATCTGGAGCTTGAAGGCAAGGCCCTCGATAAAATGACTGCTCCGGAGCTTAGGGAGATTGCGAAAGAAATTCCTGGTGTGACAGGAGTGCATGCCATGAAAAAGCCGGAGCTCCTCTCCATTATAAAGAAATCCAAGGGCATTAAGGATGAAAGGCCTGTAAAAAAGACGACTAAAGCTGCATATAATATCAGGGAATTAAAACAAAAACTTGTGATATTAAAACAGGAAAAGCAAAATGCCCTCAAGATCAGGGATAAAAGCAGGGTAAACATACTGCGTCGCCGTATAAACCGCATAAAAAAGATGACAAGAAAGGCTGCCTCTGCGGCTTGATATGAAACTGTTATAAGTGCAAAAAATGACTTCATACAATAAGACCGTAGCTATAATTCCAGCAGCAGGTCTGGGCCTTCGCATGGGGGCTGATGTTCCCAAGCAGTTTTTAGATATAAATGGTGCTCCCATTATGGTTACTACCCTAAGGGCCTTTCATCAATGTAACCTTGTTGACGGGATCATCCTTGTTGTTCCGGCAAGAAGTGTGGATTTTTGCCGGGACAGGATAGTTAAACAGTATGACCTGTCCAGGGTGATAAAGGTAGTGCCAGGCGGTAAGAGACGGCAGGATTCTGTGCGGCATGGTCTTGAGGCGACAGAAGGAAAATACGACATCGTTGTCATTCATGATGCTGTTCGTCCCCTTGTTTCTCCCCTGTTGATCGACACAGTGATAAAAGAGGCAAGGGCAAGCAGGGCGGTTATAACAGGCCTTCCTTCCAAGGATACGGTCAAGGAGGTGAATGATGCCGGTTATGTGATCCGTACGCATGACAGAAGCCATCTCTGGCTGATACAGACGCCACAGGCATTTTACTATGAGGATCTTCTTCTGGCTCATCAAAAGGCAATAGAGGATAACTGGGAAGAATCAACCGACGATGCGGCTCTGATAGAAAAGATTGGCATACCGGTCAAGGTTGTAATGGGGGCGGAAAGCAATATCAAGGTAACTACTCCTCATGATTTAAATTTGGCTCGTTTTTTTATGCGTATGCAGTAGATCAATGTGCACTTTATCAAAGAGAATTCAATGTCTTTAAAAATAGGAACAAGGGCGAGCAGATTGGCACTTGCTCAGGCTGCCTGGGTAAAAGATAAGATAGAGGCCTGTCATCCTGATCTGAAAGTGGAGTTGGTCAAGATAAAGACTACAGGCGACAGGATTTTGAATTCCCCTTTGAGCAAAATTGGGGGAAAGGGCCTGTTTGTCAAGGAAATAGAAGAGGCCCTTATTAAAGGGTCGATTGACTTGGCGGTTCACAGCATGAAAGATGTTCCGGCCGAGCTGCCGGAGGATCTTTGTCTGTCCTGCTTTCCGAAAAGAGAAACGCCTCAGGATGCATTTATCTCTGTTAAAAGCAAGGCGATGGATAAGCTTCCTTTGGGGGCAAGAATAGGCACAAGCAGTCTGAGAAGATCTGCCCAGGTCCTTGCCTTTCGACCCGATCTTAATATTGTCCCCCTGAGAGGAAATGTGGATACCCGTTTGAAAAAACTCGAATCCGGAGAGGCCGACGCCATAATACTGGCATCTGCCGGTCTTTTAAGACTTGGCCTTGCGGACCGGATTACGGATTATGTTCCTACTGAACATATGTTGCCCGCTGTAGGTCAGGGCGCCCTTGGACTTGAGATAAGAAAGATCGATAAAAGGACAGCAGAGTTGCTGGCCTTTATAAACCACAAAGATACCGAGCTTTCGGTAAGGGCAGAGAGGGCCGTTTTAAGAGAACTTGGAGGGGGGTGTCAGGTTCCCATTGCTGCTTATGCACAGATAAGGGGTGAGGATATTAATCTTGATGCCCTGGTAGCATCCGTTGATGGCAGGAGAATCATAAAGGATAAAATAGTGGGCAAAACAGAGGACCCTGAAGGGGCAGGGGTCAGGCTTGCCAGAAGACTTCTTGATTCAGGTGCAAAACAGATTCTTGATGAAATATGAGGAAGGGAATGAAACAAAACAGCAAAGGCAAGGTTTATCTTATTGGAGCCGGTCCTGGAGATCCAGGACTTTTGACTCTCAAGGCAAGAGAATATATATCTATGGCAGATGTTATTGTCTATGACAATCTTGCAAATCCACTCTTTCTCTCATATGCGGCCAAGGATGCTGAAATTATCTATGTGGGCAAAAAGGCTGCCTCTCATACCATGAGCCAGGACGATATAAACGCCCTGATTGTAGACAAGGCGCGTCAGGGTAAGGATGTAGTACGGCTTAAGGGCGGAGATCCGTTTATATTTGGAAGGGGGGGTGAAGAGGCACAGGAACTTATAGCGGCAGGTGTTTCCTTTGAAGTGGTCTCAGGTATTACCTCTGCCATATCTGTTCCTGCATATGCAGGGATTCCTCTGACCCACAGGGATTGCACATCTACTGTTGCCTTTGTTACAGGCCATGAAAACCCTGCAAAGGAACACTCATCCATATGCTGGGATAAGATAGCAACAGGCGTTGGTACCATTGTATTTCTTATGGGTGTGGCTAATCTGGCGCATATTGCCGAGACGTTGATTACCAATGGCAGGGATCCTGATACCCCTGTTGCTGTTATAATGAATGGCACAAGGCCGAATCAAAAAACGCTCATCTCCACCCTTGGAGAAATCGGCAGGCTTGTGGAAACAGAGGATGTCCATCCTCCGGCAATTATTGTGGTGGGTGATGTGGTGAGGCTTCGGGAAGATTTGAACTGGTATGAAACAAGGCCCCTTTTTGGCAGAAAGATTATTGTAACCCGGGCAAGGGAACAGGCCAGTGAATTTATAGAGAAGCTTGCCCGTTTAGGCGCAGAGTGTATAGAATTCCCAACTATTGAAGTGATACCTCCCTCGAGCTGGACCCCGCTGGACAATGCAATAAGGGCCATAGAAACATATGACTGGCTGATTTTTACTTCTGTAAATGGAGTCAGATTCTTTTTGGAACGGCTTTTTGCTTTAAACAGGGATGTAAGGGATCTTAAGGGGGTCAGGATAGGGGCAATAGGATCGGGGACAGCCTCTGTCTGGCAAGGGATGGGAATAAAACCTGATCTTGTACCTGCTGAATACAGGGCAGAGGCAATCGTGGATGCTTTCAGGGATATGGATAAAGATGTAAAGATATTGATTCCGAGGGCACTCAGGGCAAGAAAAATCCTTCCTGATGAATTGAGAAAGATGGGGGCAAAGGTTGATGTTGTGCCTGCTTACCAGACTGTTATGCCTGATAATGATACAAAAAGGGTTGCAGAGATGATTGCATCTCGAGATGTAGATATGATCACCTTTACCAGCTCTTCTACCGTGACCAATTTTATGGCCATGTTTGGGGAAAATGGTATACAGGAGAAGATGGCGGGGGTGTCAGTAGCCTGTATAGGTCCCATAACAGCAGAAACAGCGAGAAAAGCAGGTCTATCGGTAGATCTGATTCCTGAAAGATACACCATAGGCGATCTTGTCATGGCTATTGTCCGTTATTATTCCGATACTGATAAGTAGGGTCTATCAGGATATTTGCAAGGTTATTGAAAATATGTGAAGATATCCTTTAAAAATCTTCGATCTTGTTAGGGTTCATCAATGTTAATAGGAGGAATATGTTTCCAGGGTTAAATGGGTATGGCATTACACCTAAAACCTGCATAAACTATTTTCAAGAAGAAAATTATGTTTTTAATATCAAGAAATTATAGAAGTGTTGTGCTTGTATAACACGCATCAATTTGATGTGGCCATA
>JAGGTJ010000151.1 GCA_021163815.1 Deltaproteobacteria bacterium
TATTTTCATATCCGTGGGTGGCCAGGATATTTTGGATCCGGCCATGCCGGTTTAGCTAATATCTTCTATATAAAGTTTCTTACTTGCCCATCGACTCGACTTCCAACGAACTTAATTTGCAAGAAGTCACGTAACTGTTTTATGATATTTGATATTTAACCTACATCCCGCAAGCATCAAGTTCGTTCCTCATAGGATAACGGCGAAGCGGCATAAACCAGCTTTTTACGGGATCAGGAGATCTGCAAACCAATGGTTTCAGACAATGAAATCTTTCAGGCAATAGGCCTTGTCAAGAGATACAATAAGAAAACGGTTGTTGATCATGTGAACATTGAGGTCAAACGACAGCAGATCGTAGGGCTTCTCGGACCAAACGGTGCAGGGAAAACCACGACGTTCTACATGATGGTTGGATTGACCAAACCTGATGAGGGCCATATATACCTCGACGGGGAGGATATAACAAAAGACCCCATGTACATCAGGGCACGAAAAGGTATAAACTACCTTGCCCAGGAACCATCGATTTTCCAGAAACTTACAGTGGAAGAGAACCTGATGGCAATAATTGAAACGCTGAATCTTTCTGCACAGGAAAGGCGTCAACGTCTGAAAAAACATCTGTCCGAGCTTAACATTGCACATCTCGCCAAACAAAAGGCCAGTTCTCTTTCCGGCGGAGAAAGGCGAAGACTAGAAATAACCAGGGCGCTTGTCACAGATCCGAGGTTTATACTGTTGGATGAACCTTTTGCAGGTATCGATCCTCTTATAATAAGTGACATTCAGCAAATAATAAGACAGTTGAAAGAAAGAGGAATAGGTATTATTATCTCTGACCATAACGTTCGGGAAACCCTCAGTGTATGTGACACGGCATATATAATAAGTGCAGGAAAAATCATTGAACATGGTCCGCCAAAAAAAATCATAGAGAGCGAGACTGCTCGCAATGTATATCTCGGAGCAAACTTCCATATGGATTTCTCGTCATAGGTGCTGATGGTATGGGAATTGAATTAAAACAGTCTGTATCGCTTTCTCAGCAGCTTATAATGACACCTCAACTACAACAGGCCATCAAGCTGCTGCAGCTTTCAAGGATGGAACTGATAGAGACCATCAATCAGGAGATGGAAGAGAATCCTGTATTGGATGAATCTGCAAATCTTGAATATGATATAGACAAACCGGCTGATGAAAACAGAGAGACACAGGACATACCGGATGTAAGCGAAGTAACCTCTGAGGAAAAGATACCGGAAGATATTGACTGGGAAGAGGTTTATACACAGGAATATAATTCAGGCAGAGCTGAGTCCATATACGAAAAAAAAGAGGCCATATCCTTTGAAAATATAGTGTCCAGCAAAACAGACCTGACCTCACACCTGATGTGGCAGCTCGGAATGTGTGACCTCGATGAGCAGGGCCAGACAATAGGGACACACATAATAGGAAACCTGAATAATGATGGATACCTCGACGTTCCAATTGAAGATATTGTAGAGGAAACAGGGTGTCCTGAAGACAAGGTTCTTCAGACGCTGAAAACGATTCAGACATTTGATCCGGTTGGTATAGCGGCCCGAACAGTGGAAGAATGCCTGCTTATTCAGGCCAGATTACACAACCTGGAAGGGACCATAGTTGAAGATATTATAAAAAATCACCTTCATGATATACAAAACAAGCAATACAAGACAATTGCCCAGAAGCTGTCTGCCCCGATCAAGGAAGTTATAAACGCAATAAGCATCATTCAGGGTATGGAACCCAAACCAGGACGTCCCTATTCCAATGAAGAACCTGTTTATATTACACCAGATATATATATAGTAAAAGTTGGTGACGACTATGAAATCCTCCTTAATCAGAATGGTATGCCAAAGCTCAAGATCAACCCTTACTACAGTGAAATGCTGTCTAAAAAAGACAACCTGACAGATGAGGCAAGGGCATATATTCAGGAAAAATTAAAATCAGCCTCGTGGTTAATCAAGAGTATCTATCAGCGTCAGGAGACAATATACAAGGTTACGGAGAGCATATTACGTTTTCAGAGGGATTTTTTTGACCATGGCATAACTCACTTAAAGCCACTTATTCTGCGTGATATAGCCCAGGATATTGACATGCATGAGTCTACAGTAAGCAGAATAACAACAAACAAATATGTACACACTCCCCGGGGGCTGTTTGAATTAAAATTCTTTTTCAACAGCTCCGTAAAAGGAATATCAGGAACTTCTTTCGCCTCCAAAAGCGTAAAGGAATACATAAGGAATATCATAAAAAGAGAGGATAGAAAGAAGCCCTACAGCGACAAAGAGATAGTAGCCATGTTAAGCAAACTGAACATAAAGATTGCACGCAGAACCGTGGCGAAGTACAGGGAATCAATGGGTATTTTACCCTCCAAACATAGAAAGAAACCCTATTGAGTTTTGATATTTAACGGTAACTTACAAACCTCCAAAGGGAATCGTAGTCACCAATGATAGATGTCCTTCCGCACCAAGCCTTTTAACGAGCACAGAGCATCAATGTCAACATGGCATCTGTTGCCTGATACGTCGTCGACTATTTTGCCGAGACTTGGGGTGTTGATCAAGTTCGTTCTTCATAGGATGCGGTGAAGTGGCATAAACCAGATTTTTACGACCCGGATACGTGTATCCACATCGCATCTCTCCTGTTTAGATGGAGAGGCAGGGGTATACAGACAGGTCAGTCAGAGGTTAGACCCTTCGTATACCTTGATCTTAAACAAACCATCTCATCCGTGATGGACACAAACCCATCAGATTTTGAAACACTTCACGATTTTCGATTTTACAGGATCTGCTGTGTTGTGCGGTGGATCTTCCCCGAGACACGAAAATCATTTACTTTGCTTTTAAACAAGATCTTTGCAGGATATCCAGTTTTGTTCAGGTTCAGGGAAGGCAAAAATTTTTATCGGAGAAATACATATTCAGGATTAAGCTTTCTGCCCAACCTGGCTGCCAACAGGCATGTGCAGAGGATTTGGACAACAGAAAGACAACATGCAAAGATATCAAAACAGGTTCGGAGGACAATTACATGGATATAAAAGTAACCTTTAGGCATACTGAACCAATGGAGAGCCTTAAGGCATACGCTGAAGAAAAGATATCAAAAATAGACAGGTTTCTCGATTCTCATGCAGAAGCACACATTGTACTTGGGGTTGAAAAATTTCGTCATCAGGCAGATGTGACATTAAATCTGAACGGAACAATAATCAAGGCAGTTGAAGAGACAGAGGACATGTATTCTGCTATTGACCAGGTCATGGATAAACTGGAAAAGCAGGTAAAACGCCATTTATCCAAAATCAGGAATCATCGTACAGAACATGCCCGAAACGAAACAAAAATATCCAAACAGGAATTTGAGGACATATCGGTTTCATCCTCTGATGAATTCGTTATTGAAGAAGAAAAAGTTGTTGCCAAACCTATGGACCCTGAAGAAGCAGCAATGCAGTTAAATCTTTCCAACAAGGATTTTCTGGTTTTCAGAAATGCAAAATCAAATAAACTGAACGTAATATATAAAAAAGCAGACGGAAATCTGGGACTAATACGGCCTACATAGTTAAGGTCCATCCACAGATCGACTGTGGAAAACAGCAAATTTTTCTCCATAAAGAGGACTTTTTTGCAAATCCTCTGCCTTACTTCCAACATAACAGGGGCTTATATAGAAGCCCTTGGCGTATATGTGGCATGCTGTTCCTTAGGAATTTACAACAAAGGCACCACAGGATATGTAAAAAAAACATGGATGAAAAATCTGGAAGCAGTCTCAAACAGTTGCATCTGTTACAAGGTTATCACAATGAAAATTTCTGAAATATTGCATAAAGACTACATTGTGCCTGAGCTCAAGGCTAACGATAAAAAAGGTGTGCTGGAAGAGTTGGTTGATGTTATATGTAAACATGAACCAACTCTTGTCAAAGAGGATCTTGTCAATGTGCTTATGGAACGGGAACGTTTGGGTACAACAGGGATAGGAGACGGCACAGCCATACCTCATGGAAAAATCAGCACACTGAAAAACCCCATTGTATTATTCGGAAAAAGTACCAGGGGAATTAATTTTGATGCAATAGATGGGCAACCTGTACATATCTTTTTTCTTCTTCTTGCACCGGAAAATTCTACAGAGATTCATTTACAGGTATTGGCAAAGATAGCAAAAATATTAAAGAACGGATCATTAAGAAAACAGCTTATCGAGGCAAAGACAAAAGAAGAGATATACCAAAAGATTGTTGACTCTGAAGCATCTGAAAACGGTCACTAAACCGGCATGGCCGGATTCAAAATATCCTGGCCACCCACGGGAAAATACAGACTTGTTTAGCACGGTTTCGTGTCTTTTCACGGTATTACTACCTTTACACCCATAAATAAAATGAAAAACATCAGAATACATCTAATCATAAAAGGACGTGTTCAGGGGGTATGGTTCAGGGGCTCAACACGTAAAAAGGCCCTGGCCCTCGGTTTAACAGGCTGGATCAAAAACAGACCCGACGGAACAGTGGAAGCGGTAATAGAAGGCCAGGAAGATCGTGTCAGAAAACTTGTTTCCTGGTGTCATCACGGGCCGGATGGCGCTATGGTTTCCATGGTACAGGAAAAAGAGGAAGAGTGGAAAGGAGAATTTGATTCTTTCAACATTGTCTATTGATACCGTCTATTACGTAGGGACGTTATGCAAGGGTCATGTTTCTTCAAGACAATGATACGCTAATCTCACTGGGGCAAATATGATTGGAATTCTTATCATCTCTCATTGCGATGTAGGAAGGGAACTGTTAAAGGCAGCGGAACTCATTCTTGGAAAGTTAGAGGCTGCTGATGCCATTGCCATAACTCAAACAACCGAAACACAAAAGGCCCTGAATTTGATATCAGAAAAAATAAAAAAACTTGACCGGGGGCATGGCGTTCTCATATTAACTGATATGTTTGGAGGAACTCCAACCAATCTCAGCCTGTCTTTCTTTAAAGAAAACAAGGTAGATATCCTGACAGGAATAAATCTTCCCATGCTCATAGATATTGCACAAAACAGAACAAATCTCAGCCTTTCCGATCTTGGAGAAAAGGCAGTAGCTACAGGGAAAAAGAACATAGCCGTTGCAGGCAAGTTGCTTGAATAGTCTCCATGTGCATACATATCCTGGCCAATACTGTAAATATTCTGTAAGTGTCCTGTATCAGGTCAATAAAGGGGAAAAATTATGACAGAAGATTTTTTCTGTTCCAAGCCCCCGGCCATAAAACAAACCCGGAAGAGACAGCACCTTTTCGACAGTCACATCAGAAAAATCCTTCTACCGGTCTTTCATTGAACCATGAGACACAAAAACTGCGGTTTTTGAGCACAGTCGGGGCATGTTTTATAGGTACAATAAAATGCCTTCCCTGATCGAGGTTACAGCTTCAGATTTTTCCCTGTACCAAAAGGATATCTTATATATAGAAGAGATATCCTTCTCTGACCCATGGACATGTCAGCAGTTCAAAGGAGAAATCCACAATCCCTTTTCTCATCTCCTGGTACTTTCAGAAGATAAAAGGGTGGTGGCATATATATGTTTCTGGCTGATTACAGACGAACTTCATTTAATGAACATAGCTGTTCATCCTGATAAACGCAACATGGGACTTGGCACTTATCTCCTGCATGCAATGCTTGACAGGGGAGCAAAACATAATGCAAAGACAGTATGGCTTGAGGTAAGGCCATCAAACTGCCAGGCTATAAAGATGTATAAAAAGGCAGGTTTTGTGGAAGTTGGACGCAGACCAAATTACTACAGCGATACCAAAGAAGATGCCATTATAATGGCGCTTTTGCTACAACCATGACGTCTTTCAAGTCCCATCCATAACGGGTACCTCCCATGCAGTGGGGCACAGGCACTAAACGGATGCAAAAAACAGGGAACCTGTTATGGGGGATTACCACTTACTGGTTTGATACCTGTTTTCCATGACCCTCGCAGAGCTGTTTCCGGACGGTTCTGCAGGATATTGTATTTTTTTTACAAATTAAGCAATTTTTATATTGTTAAGGAGGATAAAATGGCATTAAAGGCAGCAATTAACGGTTTTGGCAGAATAGGAAGGATGGTATTCCGAGCAGGCCTCAACAACAAGGATATTGAATTCGTGGCAATAAATGATCTTACAGACCCCCCTACCCTTGCTCATTTACTCAAGTATGATTCTGTGCATGGCATTCTTGATGCCGAAATCTCAAGTACAGACCATTCCATTATTGTTAACGGAAAAGAGATAGAGATACATACTCAAAAAAGCCCTAACAATCTGCCATGGGGCAAGATTGGTGTTGAAACGGTCTTCGAATGTACCGGTCTTTTCAGGGAAAGAAAAATGGCCGCAGGACACCTCGATGCAGGAGCCAAAAAGGTCATTATCTCTGCCCCCGCAAAGGACCCTGATATTACTATAGTTATGGGTGTAAACCACAAAAAATACGATAAAAACAATCATCACGTAATATCAAATGCATCGTGCACCACAAACTGCCTTGCTCCCGTGTGCAAGGTTCTCCTTGACAACTTCGGGATTGAAAAGGGACTTATGACCACTACCCACGCATATACAGGAGATCAGAGGCTGCTGGATTTTCCTCACAAAGACCTCAGACGTGCAAGATCAGCCGCACTCTCAATGATTCCAACAACAACCGGTGCTGCCAAGGCCGTATCCCTGGTATTACCTGAACTGGAAGGGAAACTTAACGGTATGGCCATACGTGTTCCCACTCCCAATGTATCTGTTGTAGACCTCGTTGTTCAACTGAGCAAACCTGCCAGCAGAGAAGATATAAACACGGCACTCAAACAGGCAGCAGAGACAGACCTGAAAGGTATCCTGGCCTTTTGCGAACAGCCTCTTGTCTCCGTTGACTTTAACGGGTCTCCACTGTCCTCCACTGTAGATGCACTTTCCACCATGGTTGTTGGAAACATGGCAAAAGTGTTGTCCTGGTACGATAACGAATTCGGTTATTCAAACCGCATGGTAGACCTGGCGTTATACATGGCATCCGTATAGTCATAAACGGATGGGAGTTCTTAAAAATAAAACCGATGGATAGGTAAAAATCTTCATATACAAGGCGTAGCGTTTGGACATACATAAAAGGCATACAACATGTCAAACGTATGATCAAACGCTATCACACAGTATATGAGGACTTTTTACAACACCATCAAAATTACAATCAAAAGGATATGGATATGACACGAACACCTCTTATAGCCGGCAACTGGAAAATGAATCTGAACATGGGAGAGGCAATCGATTTGGTACAGGCAATAAAGGCTGATATTGATGTATCAAAAAAGGATGTCGACGTCCTTGTGGCCCCTCCGTTTACCTATATTTCCGAGGTCGCAAGGACAGTTGACAAATCCGGCATTCTGATTGCCGGACAAAACATGCACTGGGATCACAGTGGTGCATACACGGGAGAAATATCAGCCTACATGCTCCAGGATACTGGATGTACTCACGTGATACTTGGTCATTCTGAAAGGAGAAACCTGTTTGGCGAAACAGATGAAATAATTGACCGCAAGGTAAAGGCAGCCCTGGAAAGAGGTCTTGTTCCCATTGTATGTGTAGGAGAGACACTTGAGCAAAGAGAAAAGGGAAAGACCTTTGATGTAATAAAAGATCAACTAAACATGTCCCTCGACAACCTGAAAAAGAATAAATCAATGCCTCCATCCACAGTGTTGGCATATGAACCTGTATGGGCCATAGGAACAGGAAAAACAGCCTCTCCTGAACAGGCTCAGGAAGTTCATGCATTCATAAGAACATGGCTGAATAAGAACTTTGGCCCCAATATAGCCTCTTCTGTGAGAATTCTGTATGGAGGAAGTGTGAAGCCAACAAACGCAGCAGAACTGATGTCCCAACAGGATATTGACGGAGCTCTTATTGGCGGAGCAAGCCTGAAAGCAGACTCTTTCATAAAGATCATACATTACAATGACTGAGAACTACAGACCTGAATCCTTTTGTTTTTCACACATCTTAAAGATTATGTAAGAAGTCAAAAACATAAAGTCCTTACCCTGATTACCTCTGAAAGACAACATCATGACCTGTTTTTTTACAAAGCAGGTCATAATGTATCAAAATCTTTGTCAGAAAAGGCATAACCTTGCTGAGCTAATGCTCCGGCATTTTGTTGGCTAAACCGGCATGGCCGGATCCAAACCTGCCTGTGCGTCAACGCATCTGCCTGTGCGCCAACGCACGCAGACAGGCGCAGACAGGATATCCTGGCCACCCACGGACATGAAAATACAGACTGGTTTTTCAAGATGGTTTTGTGTGTTTTCATGGTAAAGAAAACAACAAGGTCATGCTAAAAAACAAATATAAAAAGAAATCGTTGGCTCAAGCGCTGATTCGCGATCACCAACAAAACATTGGAACTGACACGGTCTTCGGTAAACAGAGCACTCCGCCCTCATTTTCCCTTGCCCGTGCAACTCAGCCGGTATGTGAAAAATAACAAATCACACTGAGGAATAAGTAAGTGAAATTTAACGAGTTAGTGAGGCTTCTTGAGAAAAATGGGTTTAAAATTCTAAAGGAGAAGGAATCAATAAGATATTATGGAAAGCCTGGATAGGATAAACTAATCAGGGTTGACTTGTCAACGGTCTTTTAAAATTGAGCCATTTTCGGTCGTGAAAACTGAGCCATTTTCCTCCATATTTTGATCTTGTTTCAACGTCTCATGAGCAGTTTTTCCCA
>JAGGTJ010000008.1 GCA_021163815.1 Deltaproteobacteria bacterium
CCTATGATCGCATCCTTGACGATTTTAATACGATAATTTCTGAAATGTCTGCCTATAACCCGGATTTGCTTAAGAAACCCCAGCTTGTTTTGATCAATAAAATAGATCTTGCGGAAAAGGCACACAGGAGTGTAAAAGAACTCCAGGATGCCTTGGCAAAAAAAGGCCTTGATTCTTTGCCAATTTCGTCAAAGACCGGTGAGGGCATTGATGCACTAAGGCGTTTTATCATTGATAACTGGCTCCCTTTTAATTCGTAACGCCCTGTGTTGTTTCCTTTTGTTCGATTTTTGAGCCTGCCGTCGGTATACATGTCCGAGTCTGATTTTTACCGCAAAAACATATGGAACCACGCTGAAAAACCGGGCTGTATTTTTATATCCATGGGTGGCCAGTCAAACGCTGCATTCCTTCATACCTTCTTTAAGTTACCGCAAAAATTGGTAATATCTCAAGGACAGCGAAATCAGGAAATTTTCCTGAAGTAAGTCCGTAAGAGAGATAAGTCCAGAGGCTTGAAAGAGCATTTGTCCAATTGTTGTGCCTACCTCAAATCTTGATTCCCGAAGTTGTTCTATATATTCCTTCCTTAAAACTTTTGTTGCCTTCCCTGAACCTGAATAAGCTTGAACATTCTGCCAAGGTGTAATTTTTTATATGCAAGGCTGATTTTTTTCTTGACAGGTGTGTTTTATTGCCTGATAGTGGCACGAAGTGTTACAGAGTGGCATAAAGTGTCGTGGCGGAGCCTTGTATGTTCAAAGGAAGGTCAAAGCATACCCTTGATGCAAAGGGCAGATTGTCTATTCCTGCCAGATTTAAACAGGTTCTGGCTGAAAAAGGAGAGACATCTCTGGTCATTACCAACTATGGTTCGGAAGATGATGTTTGTCTGTGTGCCTATACAACATCTGAATGGGCCATCAAGGAAAAAAAAGCCCTCCGTCTTCCGGAAAACAATGCTGCTGCAAGAAATTATCTGCGATATTTTATATCAGGTGCAGTGGAATGTCCAGTCAAGCAGGGGCGAATTAATATTCCCCCTGACCTCAGAGAAATAGCAGGTCTGCGTAAAGATGTTGTAGTTGTTGGTCAACTGAAGAAATTTGAAATATGGGACAGAGATAAGTGGGAACTTGTATTCAAGCGGGCACAGAAAGAATTCAAGGAATCAAGCGAAGCTCTGTCTGAATTCGGTATTTGATGACAGACAGCATCACCTATCCACATAAACCGGTAATGGTAAATGAGGTCCTTGAATTTCTGATACACAAACCGGATGGTATCTATGTAGATGCCACATCAGGAAGCGGAGGACATTCAGAAGCCATTGTTCGGTCTCTTTCCAAAAAGGGTCATACGATATGCATAGACAGAGACCCTGATGCCGTAAAATTCACGAGTAGAAGATTTTCTCATATGGCGGACAGGGTAACGATTGTCAAGGCAAACTATGCTGACATTGATAGTGTTTTGAATAGTATCGGAATCAGGGCCGTTGATGGAATACTGCTGGATCTTGGGATGTCTTCATATCATATTGACCGGTCTGGCAGGGGATTCAGTTTCCTGAAAAACGAGCCCCTTGATATGAGAATGGATCCTGAAGATGATCTTAATGCCCAGGATGTGGTAAATGATTTTTCTGCAGAAGATCTTGTTTCAATATTAAAGGATTATGGTGAGGAAAGCAGGGCACGGGCTATTGTCAGGGCTATTGTCAGGGAAAGAAAAAAGAAAAGAATCATGACCACCTTTGAGCTGGCAGATATTGTAAGTTCTGCGATTCCACCATCACGCCGCTTTAAAGGGAAACATCCTGCTACAAAGACGTTTCAGGCTATCAGGATAACTGTAAACAGGGAACTGTACAATATAAAGGTATTTCTTGAAAAGGTGCCTCCCTTGCTGCGTTCAGGAGGCAGATTGGTTGTTTTATCCTATCATTCGCTGGAAGACAGGCTCATTAAGAGGACAATGGTAAGCTGGGAAAGGAGGTGTACATGTCCACCTGATTTTCCTGTATGTATCTGTGGAAATCTTCCCCTTATGACTCGAATACAAAAAAAGGGGGTAAAACCGGATAAAAAAGAGATTACTGTAAACCAAAGAGCGCGCAGTGCAATATTGAGGGCTGCGGAAAGGACAATGCCATGAGAGGACAAGATGCGGTTTCCAGTATGCTAAGGACACGAAATGCATATACAGGTGTTCGTATTCACAATCAAAGGGCCAGGAGGTCAAGGTTTGTACTGACCAGGAGACATCTGTTTATGATGGCTCTTGTTTTGTTTTTGATAATGGGAAGCGGTATTGGCTATGTATGGTCCAATTTTCAGAGTACCCGGATGGGTTACAGCCTGAGCCAGCTAAAGGAAAAAGAACTGAAGTTCATGGAACGTAATCGCAAGCTAAAGCTTGAACTTGCTGTTTTAAAGTCTCCTCAGAATCTGGTAAATGTTGCGAGAAAGCTGGGGTTTAAGTCGCCCTCTTATAAGCAGATAATTATCTTGCAATGAATATTAATGAAAAACGTTTTATCAGGTTTCGTATCTATACGGTGGGATGTTTTTTTGTTTTATCTCTCGCCGTTATAATGGCCAGGGCCTATCAGCTCCAGATTCATGAAAGAGGCAGACTGGAGGTACTTGCACGGGCAACTTACAGAAAACTGAAAAGGCTTCCGCCAAGACGTGGCACTATATATGACAGAAATGGTCATGAAATGGCGGTAAGTGTAGAGGCCTGGTCTGTTTATGCACGTCCCCACAAGATTAAAAGTCGCTGGAAGACAGCAAGGCAACTGTCAAGGATAATACATAAAAAGGTCAGATCAATATCTTTACTGTTAAAAAAAGACCGCAGGTTTGTATGGATCATCAGAAAAATCCCCGCTGAATGGGCCATGAAAATCAGGGAACTGAAGCTTGATGGCATTGGGGTGCTGTCAGATACCAGGCGTTATTACCCGAACAAGGAGATCGCTGCCCATGTAATAGGTTTTGTAGGTACAGATAATCAGGGACTGGAGGGTCTGGAAAAAAGATATGACAGCATACTTAAAGGGCCTAAACATACGCTTTTGGAGATGAAAGATGCCTTTGGGCGTCCGTTTTATATGGATAAGCCTGTTGTTTCGGGTATGGATCTGAAAGACATATATCTGACTATAGACCGGGATATCCAGTATAAGGTACAGGATGCCCTTAGGGAAGCTGTCAGGCGGACAAAGGCAAAATCAGGAAACTGTATAGTCCTTGATCCTGCAACGGGCGAGATCCTTGCCATGGCTGATGTGCCTGAATTCAATCCGAATATCTTTAACGAATTCAAGGTGTCCCAATGGAGAAACAGGGCCGTTACAGATTGCTATGAACCAGGATCCACCATCAAGGCAATACTGCTTGCAGCAGCACTGGAAGAGGGGGTGGTTACCCCTGATAGCAAATTTGATTGTGAGCATGGACGTTATAACATAGCCGGACATATTATTCATGATTCACACAAACATGGAATCCTGAGTGTCTCCGAAATCATAGCAGAATCAAGCAACATAGGAGCAATAAAGATAGGCAGGACCCTGGGTTACGATCTGTTTTACAGGTATCTCCGAAAGTTCGGGTTCGGAGAGAAAACAGGGATAGATCTTTTGGGGGAAAGGAGGGGTAGTGTCAGATTGTCAAAAGATTCCAGACCCGTAGATCAGGCCACTGCCTTTTTTGGTCAAGGCATCAGTGTTACTTCCATACAGTTGGCAATGGCCTTTGCCACGATAGCAAACGGAGGAAAACTGATGAGGCCATATGTGGTCAAAGAGATAAGATACCACAATGGAAAACTGTTGCACCGGACATCCCCAAAGGTAATAAGACAGGTTATATCTCCTGCTGCGGCACAAAAGACAGCTATGGTTCTGGAAGAGGTAACGGGCAAGACGGGAACCGCTCCTGCCGCAGCCATATACGGCTTTAATGTGGCTGGCAAGACAGGAACATCCCAGAAGATAAATCCAAAGACAGGCAAATATTCAAGACGTAAATATGAGGCGATTTTTGTGGGTTTTGTGCCGGTCAGGCATCCAAAAATGGTGATCCTTGTTATGATAGATGAACCAAAGGGCATCCCATATGGAGGAATTGTCTCTGCCCCGGTATTTAAAAAGGTGGGGTTGTGGACACTTAACTATATGAAGGTTAATCCTCAGAGATCAGATCTCTCGCTTACATGTGAAAATATTCCTGTGAAAAATAGGGTCTCTTGTAAAAAAAACAGTTTCCCAGATGATAGACTTCCCGATTTTACAGGTAGTTCCATGAGAAAGGTGCTTAACAAGGCCAGGCAGATGGGACTGGTCGTGACTCTTGAAGGTACAGGAATGGCCGTTAAACAATATCCGAAGCCAGGAGTTTTGATAAAGAAGGTTAAGGTGCTTAAGGTATATTTCAGGCCTCCGGCATAGGGTATTTGATATGAAGTTGAAAAGATGTCTTGAAGGTATAAGCGTAGAGTCTTTCAGAGGAGATCTGAATGTAGATATAACAGGTATTGCCTATGATTCACGGCGTGTGAAAAAGGGTTTTTTGTTTGTTGCTCTTAAGGGGTTCAGCCAGGATGGTCATGATTTTATTGCAGATGCAGTTGAAAATGGTGCCAAGGCTGTAGTTGCTGAGGATGTTGAAAGATTGCCTGCCCCTATGCAGGATACTTATCGAAGACAAGATCATGATGTCTGTGTGATAAAGGTAAAAAATTCAAGAAAGGCACTGTCAGGCATTGCGGTAAATTTTTATGAATATCCATTTAGGGACATTGATCTGATAGGAATTACCGGAACAAACGGCAAAACCACTACAAGTTATTTGCTGGAATCAATTCTACGTTGTGCAGGTGCCAATCCGGGCGTCATAGGGACTATCAATTACCGTTTTGCAGGTAATTCGGTTGAGGCAACTGTTACCACCCCCGAATCTGTGGACCTGATCAGGATCTTGGATGAAATGTCAAAGGCAGATGTTTCTGATGTGATAATTGAGGTATCATCTCATGCCCTTGATCAGGGAAGAATATCTGCATGCCCAATAAAGGTTGCGGTTTTTACAAATCTTACCCGTGACCATCTCGATTACCACGGTTCCATTGAAAATTATTTCAAGGCGAAAAGTCATCTTTTTATTGGTGAGTGCCCGTATGAAGATAATGTATCTTCCCGTGGTGATTGCAGACCATGGAGATCTCCTTCTGTGTCTGTAATAAATATTGATGATCCCTGGGGAAAGACTCTTGCTGGCCTGACTCCTGCCCCCTGTGTAACTTATGGGCTTGGGTTGTCCTGTGATGTCAGGGCGGAAGAGGTAGAGCAAGGCCCTGATGGTATAAGGGCAAGGCTTGTGACCCCATATGGAACGACGCTTTTGAAATCCAGGCTTGTAGGTCTTTTCAATATATACAATATCCTTGCATCTGCGGCAGCAGCCATTGCCCTTGGGATTGATATTAAAACCATTGCAAAAGGGATATCGTTACTTGAAGGTGTGCCAGGTCGCATGCAATTAATAAAAAACAGACGGTCATTACCCGTGATTGTGGATTATGCCCATACCCCTGATGCCCTGACAAAGGTTATTGCCGCGGCAAGAGAGATTGTTAAGGGGCGTTTGATTACTGTCTTTGGGTGTGGGGGAGACAGGGATATGGGAAAGAGGGTGGAGATGGGGTATGTTGCCGGGAAGATGAGTGATCTTGTTGTTGTAACATCCGACAATCCAAGGACAGAGGACCCAAAGGCAATTGCCTCTCAGATAATGGAGGGTATTCAACAGTCGGGGATGCACAGGTTGGATCAATTAGTGACAAATAAATCCAGAGGCTTTTTGGTGAATCTAAATCGTGCGGCTGCCATCAGGATGGCAGTGAACATGGCAGATAAAACGGATCTGGTACTGATTGCAGGAAAGGGACATGAAACCTATCAGATAATTGGAAACAAAAGATATCCCTTTGATGACAGAAAAGAGGTTTTATGTGCCCTTGAAAAGGATCTGCAATGAGTTGTGAATGGGGAACGGTAACAGTAAGGGATATCCTTGGTCCTGTCAGAGGGCGTTTGATATCTGGGGATCCCGAAACAAGGTTAACCGGTATCAGTACCGATTCCAGGCAGATACTTCTGGGAAACATCTTTTTGGCCCTTAGGGGGGAACACTTTGATGGCCATAGCTTCATTCCAATGGTTCTGTCGGACAATGCGGCAGGGGCAATAGCAGAGGAAGCTTATGTCGCTGCCTTTAATGAGATCAGTCTCTTAAAAGACAAGGTGTTTGTTGCCGTTAAAGACACCTGTAAGGCGCTTGGTGATTTGGCGGGATGGTGGCGGAGACAGCATTTTGCAAGGGTTATAGCCGTAACAGGAAGTGCCGGCAAGACTACAACAAAGGAGCTGATAGCGTCCATTTTATCCTCTGAAAGACGGGTGTTAAAGAACAGGGGAAATTTTAATAACCTGATCGGACTGCCCATCACCTTGCTGAACATGGACAATACGCACGAGATTGCTGTGGTGGAAATGGGGATGAACAGACCTGATGAGATATATCGCCTGACAGAGATAGCAGATCCTGACATAGGGGTGATAACTAATGTGGGTATGGCTCATCTTGAAGGAGTTGGTGATTTCAGTGGAGTAGTGAGGGCCAAGGCAGAGCTTGCACAGAAGATGTCAGATAACGGGATACTTATTGTAAATGGAGACAGTCCGGATCTTGTTGATGAGGTCTCTTCCTACAGGAGAGATCCTGTTACATTCGGTTTTGGGGAACATAATCATGTAAGGGGTAAGGAGGTCATGTGCCTCGGTAACCAGGGAACGAGGTTTAAGATCTGTTACAGAGGAAAGTGCTGGCAGGCAAAAATGCCTTTTCCCGGTTTTCATATGGTATCCAATGCCCTTGCTGCGTTTGCTGCCTGTATGTATGCGGGTATTTCTGTAGAGAATATCCTGTCTGCTATAGGCAGCTTTACGGGAGTTAAAGGCAGGTTCCAGGTTATACCCCTTCCCGGAAATATTACCCTGATAGATGATACGTATAATGCCAGCCCATCGTCACTCAAATCTGCCCTTGAATCAATAAAAAGGATGGCAAAGGGGTCGGCCAGGATTATTGTGGCCCTTGGGGACATGCTTGAACTTGGTGATGCTTCACCTATGCTGCACAGACAGGCAGGCCGTGATGTGGCAGATATGGATGCAGATTACCTTGTTGCATTGGGAAGTCTTTCTTCTGAATTGATAAAAGGTGCAGTTGGCGCTGGTATGCCTGTCAGTCACATTATACATGTTGACAGTCATAGGGATATGTCAGATGCAATAAAAAAAAGGATGACCAGTGGCTGTATGATCCTGGTAAAAGGTTCCCGTCGTATGGGGCTTGAAAATGTCATTGTAGATTTGGCAGGCGAGCCTGTCTGATTTAAGGGCCTATACGTATGTCTGAAGCCTATACTGTTTTTCAAGGTCTCCCTGTTTCTTTCCCTGTTTGTCGCGCTGATATTTAAAAACCAGAATATTTCTTATCATCCGTTTCTTTATTTACTTTGCTGAAAAACCAGGTCGTATTTTCCTGTGGGTAGCCAGGATATTTTGAATCTGGCCATGCCGGTTTTGGTGCCTATTTTCATCTTCTGCCAGGATTAATAATGCTATACAAGCTGATCTATATATTTCATACAGATATCTCATGGCTGAATGTATTTCGATATATTACCTTCAGAACAATCCTGTCCATCTTGACCTCTTTTCTTTTCTGTTTTGTTTTTGGAGACTGGATTATTGATAAGTTACGCTCGTTGCAGATGCGGCAATTTGTCAGGGATGACGGACCTCCTAACCATAAGGCCAAGCAAGGTACCCCTACCATGGGTGGATGTATGTTTCTTCCCGCGGTTTTCCTGTCCATATTTCTGTGGGTCGATTGGGGCAATTTTTACGTGTTATCCATGGCCTTTGTTATATTTTCTTTTGCTGTTATTGGTTTTCTTGACGACTGGCTGAAAATAAAGAGGCAAAACAGCAAGGGACTTAGGGCGTCTGTCAAATTTTCATTACAGATAGTCTGCAGCCTTCTCGTAGCAGTGGTCCTTTATCTTCATCATGGCTTTGATTCGAGGCTGGTTCTTCCTTTTTTCAAGGAGATCAGGCCTGATCTGGGTCTTGGTTATATCCTCCTGATGGTGTTTGTTATTACGGGTTCGTCCAATGCCGTAAATCTGACCGACGGCCTGGATGGCCTGGCCACAGGCCCGCTTATTGTTGCATTTGCATGTTACATGGCCCTTTCATATTTTGCAGGACACAGAATTATTTCTTCATACCTTCATATCCCTTATATATCCGGAGCCGGGGAAATATGCGTTGTATGCGGAGCGCTTGTCGGGGCAGGGCTTGGTTTCCTGTGGTACAATGCCTATCCGGCTGAGATATTTATGGGTGATACAGGATCACTGTCTCTTGGGGCGGCATTGGGAATGGCTGCAGTTATAACAAAACAGGAGATACTGCTTGTGATAGTTGGAGGTCTGTTTGTTTTTGAGACCTTGTCTGTGATTATCCAGGTAGGGTATTTCAAGTTTACCAATGGAAAGCGTGTCTTCCGGATGGCCCCCATTCACCATCATTTTGAGTTAAAGGGGTGGCCTGAACCCAAGGTGATAGTAAGATTCTGGATTGTTGCCATATTACTGGCCCTTTGTGCGGTAAGCACCCTGAAGCTTAGATAGTTTCCATCCATAAACCAGTTTTTGGGGTATCAGCTCAATAATTAGGGGAATAACAGCGAACGTAGCGCTGGGGTAAGAGGCTT
>JAGGTJ010000044.1 GCA_021163815.1 Deltaproteobacteria bacterium
GTGCAAGGCGGCAAGGGCGCAGACGTAGTATGATCAAGTCCTTGCCACACAGATTGTCCTCGCTTCACTCGGATTCCCCACCCTTCGGGCTGGTCCCTGTTTTCGGTAAAATCGGTGTTCCTTAAGGGTAAACTATTTTCAAAAATTACAACCTTTATGGCCGCATCAAATTGATGCGTGACAAGCACAATATTTCTGTAATTCCTTGATATTAAAAGCATAATTTTCTTCTTGAAAATAGTTTATGCAGGTTTTAGGTACTATACAAATAATGGCCCATCCACAAATCATTTCAGGCCAGGGCGAAGTTTTCAGATCTTTGCATCTGTTTTTAAGCCTGAAAATATATTCCTGCGATTAAAATTTTCGCCTTCCTTGGACTGGAATAAAACTTGAACATTTTGCAAAGGTCTCAGGTTGTAAAAAACATACCTGTAGATTTAAACTGAAGAAGGAACAATATTATGGATATATACGCTGATTATTTGGTTATAGGAAGTGGGATTGCAGGTCTTAGTTTTGCATTGGAAGCAGCCAAAACCGGTACTGTTGCCATTGTTACCAAAGATAGCAAGATAGAAGGTTCTACCAATTATGCCCAAGGAGGTATTGCCTCTGTTCTGGATTTTGATGATAAATTTGAATATCATATTAAAGACACGCTTGAATCGGGAAGTGGACTTTGCCATGAGGATGTTGTGCGAATGGTGATAATGGATGGTCCCAAAAGGATAAAGGAACTGATCGATTTGGGGGTTAATTTTTCACAGGATACCGATGATGGGCAAAAGCTTGATCTTGGACGTGAGGGTGGGCATTCTAAAC
The DNA here is from genome assembly GCA_021163815.1 of Deltaproteobacteria bacterium. Lineage (GTDB taxonomy): Bacteria > Desulfobacterota > DSM-4660 > Desulfatiglandales > Desulfatiglandaceae > JAGGTJ01. The sequence goes on from JAGGTJ010000044.1 coordinate 826, forward strand.
GCAGGATTGTACACACCCAGGATCGTACCGGGCATGAAGTGGAAAAGGTCCTGCTTGAACGTGTAGAAGCAAATAAGAACATCAGGATATATGAATACCATATGGTTATTGACCTTATTACCACTTCAAAACTTGTCAAACAGGGCATAATTGCCAGCAAGAGCAACAAGACATGCTGGGGAGCCTATCTCCTTGATATAAAAGAAAACAGGGTTGTATCGTTTCTTGGTAAGGTAACTGTTCTTGCTACTGGTGGGACAGGCAAGGTATATCTTTATACGAGCAATCCTGATATTGCCACCGGGGATGGTGTTGCTATTGGTTACCGCGCAGGTGTGAAAGTAGCTAATATGGAGTTTATGCAGTTCCATCCTACATGTCTCTATCACCCAGAGGCAAAAAATTTTCTTATATCTGAGGCTGTTCGTGGAGAAGGGGGTATCCTTATAGACAAAAAGGGCAGACCTTTTATGCATAAATATCATCCTCTGAAGGATTTGGCATTCAGAGATATTGTTGCCAGATCCATAGACATTGAACTGAAAAAAAGTGGTGAAGAATGTGTATATCTTGACATAACTCATAAGCCTGCGGATTTTATAAAAAACAGGTTCCCCCATATATATGAAACCTGTCTGCAATTTCATATAGATATCACAAAGGACCCTATCCCTGTGGTTCCTGCTGCCCATTATATGTGTGGAGGGCTTTTGACTGACAGTGATGGGTTAACTAATATAAAAAATTTATATGCAATTGGTGAAGTTGCATGTACGGGGCTGCATGGAGCCAATCGTCTGGCCAGCAATTCATTGCTCGAAGGCCTTGTTTTTGCCAAACGTGCCGCACAGAAGGCAGCCTTATACCTTAAAAACAAAAAGGATATGGAATTAAGAAATGTGCCTGAATGGGATATTGGCAGCGCTACTGACAGTGAAGAGATGGTAGTTGTTTCTCATAATTGGGATGAGATCAGGAGATTGATGTGGAATTATGTGGGCATTGTCCGTACTAATAAACGGTTGGAAAGGGCAAAGAGAAGAATTGAAAATATTCAGGATGAGATAAAAGAGTATTATTGGAATTTTATTGTTACAAAGGATCTTCTTGAATTGAGAAACATAGCCCTTGTATCTGAGCTGATTATAACCTGTGCATCATTACGAAAGGAGAGCCGGGGGTTACACTACAATCTGGACTATCCTGAAAGAGATGATACCCATTGGAAGAGAGACACTGTTATATGGATATAATCTCCCTCTTTCCTATTTCTGCGCCTGCAAGGTCGGCAGGCGCACTTCTTAACCGTAAAAACATACAAAACCATCCTGAAAAACCAGCCTGCCTAAAAGTGGGATAGGAAGGTTTAATCTTGTGTAAAAACTCTCATTGCCAGAAAGATATTAAAAATGCCGTTCTCTTAAAAGGCCCATAAGTTGCAGGGCTGTTTTGATTCCTACAAACGTCAATGTACCCCCAATAATACTTAAGGCCAGATATAACAGACCGAAAAAGATAGCATATTCAACATTCCACTGCCATTCAAAGCTTAATGGAGTCATAATAATTTCTCCCTGAAAGATAGTTTTTTTGAATATCAATAACCTTGATATATCGAACACATCAGACAGCCTTAATTCTCTGTACCTGCCCACAGATAAGGCCTACCTTAAAAAATACACAAAAATCATGCCGAAAAACCAAGCTATATTTTCATATCCGTGGGCAGCCAGGATATGCGGTTAAAATTCCTGCCTTCCCTGAAATTTCTTCAAAGATCTTATCGTGTGAGGATTATTTCCACGAAATCATAATTCATGAATAGAACATCCTGATTATGCCATGTTTAACTCACGTTCTTTTGGGAATACAGGCAGATATCTGTAGGAAACAGAAAAGACAATAATACCATAGGCAATAATAGCAAGGCCAACTCCCCATTCCTGCCATGTCGGGACATAACTCCAGAATCTGTCAAAAGGCATAACCGGTATTGCAAGGGACACAATGATAAAAACAAATCTGTTTATGAGAATGCCTATGCAGTTTAAGATACTTGCCGTAATCAACCATGGCATCTTTTTTCTTGCCTTTGGAATCATAAGTATTATCGCAGGAATGATACCGCAAATGATAATTTCCGTTATTAACATCCATATACCATAGGGCCCTTCCTTGTAACAATCCATTAACCTCAAGCCCGCCTTTGGTAAAATCCCGTATATCCATCCCAGGGTATCGGCGATTTTCAATATCATATAGATAGACAGAAGCCAGCCTGAAATCTTTGCAAGTGACTGAATTGCATCGTCGGGAACCAGTTTTTTACGCGTCAGCTTTTCTGTAAGTTTGGTGCAGAGTATAGTAAAACATGGGCCAGCAGCAATTGCAGACAGAACAAACAGAAAAAAGGTCCATGGCCAAATATAAAAACCTCCGCGTGCAGCAAAAGGACGTGCATGCATAACACCAAACATCCCTCCAAGAGAACCCTGATGAAAAAACGATAAAAATGTTCCCGTAGCAGCGAAGATGGCCATAGCTTCATGCAGGTTATGTCCAAAAAGGCGAAGTCCTCTGATTTCCTCCAGTTTTTTATTTTCAAGTATAATTGGTAAAAACTCTATGGTAAGCACAGAAAGGTAGCATGTTATACAGAAAGAAACCTCGACAAGCATGGAATGTATATTGGCATGCCAGAAAATAAACCAGCCTCTCAGTGGTTGCCCAATATCAATACCCAACATGGCCATGGCCCCTGAATAGCATATAAAACCTATAATTACTGCCGCATTTATTATGCTTTTAAGTTCTTTTTTCCCGATTATGTAAGTGAGGAAACCGGTAAAAAAGGCGCCGGCACCAAGGGCAATAACACCAAGATCAAAAACTATCCATAAGGCGAACGCAAAAATATTACTCATGTTGGTTTGATTCAGTCCTTTCCAGAGGCAGAGAAAGGCAGACAGTCCGCCCCATCCTAAAATTAGGATCCATGGTAAGGTCCACAGAAAAAATGTTCGGGTAGAACATCTTTTGGGTTCTTGATGAATTAATGTTGATTCCATTTGGTTTGTCCTCCTAAGGCTGTTTTTTTACCGTAAAAATACACAAAACCGTGTTGAAAAACCAGACTGTATTTCCATATCCGTGGAAGGCCAGGATGTTTTGAATACAGCCATGCCAGTTAGAAACCAGGTTCTCATTTTCAGGAATTAAAAATTTTACGCAAAAACAATAGATTCTGCAGATCGATCTGTCTTTGTGCCTGTCAGTCCTGTCTTAACAGCAGACACGGGCAATATACGGCAGGCACAGAGATTGTAAAAAAGGCCTTTTATGGATGAAAACACGTTATCCCTTTACCTTGAAGACAGGTTTAAATTCGCCCGGTAAAAAATTGTCGGCCTTTTTTCTTACCCAATCCCTTTTGGAAAGATAATATACCTTAGGCTTTGTGTTAAGTCTTTCGAGGAGCCTGAATGCGTATGGACTTTTTATCAATTTGGAGACAGCGTGGTCAGGATTGTTAAGATCTCCAAAGGTAATAGCCTGTGCCGGGCATGCCTCTGCACATGCCGTTATATATTCGCCTTCTTCCAGTGTCTTTCTGCCTTCTGCATATGCCTTGGTTTTTGCTCTCATATAACGATGATGACAGAAGGTACATTTTTCAACTACTCCCCTCATGCGAACAGAAACCTCAGGAGAGAGATAACGTTCCAGTCCCTTTCCCTTTGGGAAGTATGTATCCCACCAGTTAAAGAATCTTGCATGATATGGGCATGCAGCCTGACAGTATCTGCATCCTATGCAACGTGTGTATATCTGACTGACTATTCCGGTCTCGTGATCTATCTCTGTTGCTGTTGCTACGCAAACAGACACGCATGGAGAATGCTTTCCTCCGTTACCATCTTCCTCACACTGCATGCACGGCCTTGGAAAATAGCATACCTCTGATTCCGGGAATTCCTTTCCATTGGTAATCTTGTATAGCTGCATCCATGTTATGCTTCTTTCCTTGTCAGACTCATCAGGTCTTACAGATACATTGTTTTCAGCAGCACATGCAACCATACATGTTCCACATCCCGTGCATTTATCCAAGTCAATGACCATTCCATATCTGTGTCTTGTGTGGTCATGTTCCTTTTCCATGTATTCACCTCATCCCCACATCAGTACTGATAACCCGTTGCAACAGTATTACCAGTATCATATTGTAGAAGCGCCCATCCATAACTGCCAACTATTTTGCCTGAGATTATTTATGGATGGACAATAGAATAATTGATTATATTTTTCTTATTTTTACAGGAGTATCCCACCATACAAACTGTCCGCTTAAAGGATCTTTTTCAGCAGATATTATTTGATTTGGATTTGCACCTTTTCCCCTGAGAAATTCATCGTAGGCAGTATGCCCAAGACCCAGCGGCATATACAGATTCCCGGGCATTGCCTCCTCTGTCAAACAAACCCGCACCATAGCCTTTCCTGCCGGTGATTCTACAAGTATCCTGTCTCCTTCCTGGAGATTATAATCAGATGCTGTCTTTGGGTTTATCTCAATAAAAGATTCCTTTTTTCTTAACTGATTATCAAAGAGGGTTTTTGTCAAAAAAGGCGGACTGGGGACAAAATTGTCGGCCAGATTTATTATTTCATAAGGGATAAGCCTCAATGGATAATCATGACGATTTGCAGAAGACCTAAGTTGTTCATAATGGGGCATAAAGATCTCGTCGCCTTCTGCCCCAATCCCCATTGCCTTTAACGAACCTTTTGAGTAAGTACCCAGCACACTTTTCATTTTGAAGCTTGCAAACTCAAACTTCCCGGATTTGGTTGAAAAAGACACATTTCCTGTATGAGGCAGGCTATACCAGGCCTTTCCGGCCAGCAGACCTTCCCACATCTGGTTAAAGGTGCTGTAATCAGATGCAGCCAATCTGTTTTGTTTGATCTGTTGCCAGACAGGTTTGTTATTTTTGTAGGTCACAAGGCCCCGACCCGAATCAAAAAGGCCCCTGGCCCTGAATTTCAGAACATCTTCATAATCAGACCATGGAAAATATCTCTGCAGACCTGAACGTTTTGCCAGTTGAATAATGACATCACCCGTATGTCTTGTATTATACAGGGGGTCCACAACCGGTTGAGATAAGGCATAAAGGGGATATTGTAACCCTGTCGGACATACAACTTCATCCCGTTTTTCAAGATAAACATGATCGGGTAAGATGAGATCAGCCATGTATGATGTTTCATCACGATAGGGAGAAAAACTGACAATAAAAGGTATCTTGTTTAATGCCCTTTTAAATGCCCCTCCATCGGGCAGAGTAAAGACAGGATTGGAAGCAAAGACAAGAAGGGTATCCACCGTATTTTTATCTCCCTCGTTGATTGCCCGGGACATGTTGTCAATCAGACTTTCAGTAAAGGGAAACAGCTTGCTGCCTGCCCTGTCTATACGAGATGTTTTAAGGCCCCTGGCAGCAATGGCATCCAGTTTCATATCCGGCAGATTTGACAATGGGAGGGTATTGTTTACAAAGATACCCCCTGGTTTGTTTATATTGCCTACAAGGGCATTCAGTGCTTGCACTGCCATAAATTCATAAAGGCTGCCGTTATTGTTTCCCTTGCCTTTTCCACAGATGGCAACAGGTGCCTTGGCAGATGCAAATTCCTTTGCAATGGCAACTATCTGACCTTCTTTAAGACCTGTTATCTTTGAAACCTGCCTTGGAGAGTATTTGTCTGTAACAAGCCTCTTGAAACCCATGTGACGGGTACCGTCTTCAGATGTCCAGTCTTCAAATCCATATGAATGTCTGTCTATAAATGAGGTATCAAAAAGACCCTGGTTAATAATAACGTTAGCAATGCCAAGTGCCAACGCAGCCTCCGTCCCAGGGACAGGAGCCAGCCATTTATCTGCCTTTGATGCAGTGTTGGATGCCCTTGATTCAATCTGAACTATTTTTACCTTGTTTCCTCTCTCTTTCCATAATCCCCATGCATTAAGGACCCTGCCTGGTGCTCCCCAGCCTTCAAGGAGACCACACCCGAAGCTGAGGATGTAATTGGCGTTTTCAAGATCAACAGACATGGGAGAAGAGTTTCCTGTCATAAGATAAGAGGTCATCTTATAGGTGTCTTCCATGGATGGCATCCTTATATAATTGGGAGTGCCTGCTGCAGTGGCAAAACGTTTGATAAGAGCAGACATGGTAGAATCATTTTTATTTCCGTCTACAATTGCCAATGCCTCAGGTGTCCCTTTTTTACGCAAAGCGGAGATCCTGTTTGACAGGATACTGAGGGCCTCTTTCCAGGAAATATTTTCAAATACACCCGCTCCCCTTGGCCCGACACGTTTCATAGGCCCAAGATAACGAATGCTTTCATCGTACAAAAGCTGAAGCCCACCCATACCTACGGGACATATTCCACCCGGATTCACAGGGAAATCAGTGCGGCCTTCTATCTTTACGGCCCTGTTATCTACCTTCCTGACCTTAATACCGCATCCTCCGGGACAAAGGCTGCATACCGATTTTACACTCGTGAATTCTCCGGTTGGCGGTACTGGTACCCAAGGCCAGTTTTGAGTCCATATCGCTGAATCATCCATCAATTTCCATGGAAGTGGAGTAACCTGAATTCCAGCTATACCCCCTACAAGAGATAGAATAAAATTCCTTCTGTTTAATTTCATGATTAACTCCCCAAAATTACTGCTCTGACCCTGATATGTTATCAGGTGAGTAATCGGACTGTGTTTAAGGGTAGTGTATAATTACCTGATCTTACCGATATTGTAAAAAACTGGTTATGGATAAAAGAGCATCTATTTGTGACATACAAAACAACTGTTATTTTCTGGATGTCCCATTTTTGTATGGCACTCGGCACAGTCATCCATTTTCATCCTGTCCCACGTATGTTTTTTAATGCCCGCAATGTTCTTTCCCCATATATTTATGCTATACCCCGTAATACGGTTGGCCTGATATGGAGACAGAGTTTCAGATTCCCCATGTGGACCATGACAGGTTTCACATTGCAGATGTACCATTTTAACATGTGCAATATGAGAAAAATAGACGCAGGGAGGTTGTTTATAGTATGAAAGCCACGGGATCTGTTTGCCTGTTGCAACATACTTGGTTAAGAGTTTCTTTTCTTCAGGAGAATCTCCAAGCGGCGATTCTGGATCATCGTGACATTCTGTGCACTTATCCAGCTTTGGAATGCCTGCAAAGGTACCATCAGGATAAAAATTATGGCAGTATAGACATTTTTCCGTCTTGGTATCTCCCTCGATATCCACCCTGTCAGGATCCATATGGATGGCATGGCTGAAGTTAAGTGGTTGGGGCTGTTTTGAGTAAAGGAGCATCGGAAAGATTATCCATCCTATTATCAGGGCTCCAACAAAGCCAATTACAAAAAAGATCACACCATCTATGCAGGAGTGTTTGGACGAACTTTTTGTTCCTTTCATCTTACTAAGCCTCGGTCTTTTTTAGATTTGTAATATGTTATTTTCCATCCAAAAATGGCTGTCTTTGACAATGTCAGCACCTGTCTGCATCATCGGACACATAAATCAAAAGAGGTGTGCGGGATACTGATGTTCTTTGTACGCCCTTATGTAATCCCTGCACATCTCGTTTCTGTATAGAGAGATTTATTGTATCCTTTATTATGGATGGACACACGTCAGTAATAAGGTAACTCTTGCGTGTTTTCTCTCCTTAATAAATTATGATAAATTTTTTATGTTATTACCTGAGTTTCTGTCAAGTTAAAAAAAGACAAAAATATGAAACTTACATTTCGCCAGTTAGCATCTAAATGTTGAAAATTAGAAATTGCAAGCAATT
>JAGGTJ010000088.1 GCA_021163815.1 Deltaproteobacteria bacterium
GATATGAAAATACAGACTGGTTTTTTAACATGGTTTTGTGTGTTTTCATGGTAAATGTGTTTTCGCTGTCCTATGCCTTATATGCATATCTTTTTCTGACTTCATAAACCATAGATTTAAGTCCTGGAATCTCTTTTTTTTGAGAATCATCCCAGCACGGTATAAGCGTGTTGTTATGAAACAGTGGTTCTGAAACCAGATCATATCCCGATTTTTTTACTGCCTGATCCCATAGTTCTGTATGGGGCAAGGGTGAATATTCGGCAAGATAAGGAATAACTCCTGCCCTGTCAACCAGCCTGACTGTCTCCCTGACAGACTCCACAGGCTGGTCAGGCAGCCCCATAAGAATATATGCCCCTATCTCATTATTCTTAAATCCTGCCTCAAAAAGATACCTCACCGCCTGTTCAAACTCACCCTCTGCGACCTTTTTATCCAGCACACGGTGAAAGGAGATATCATACGATTCCAAGCCAAGACGTATGGTTTTGAAACCCGCCCTGTACATAAGGTTTGCAATCTTTTGGCTTATACCTTTTATGTGTACGGCGTTTGGCGTATGAAATCTGATACTGCCCCAATATTTCTCAAGAGACTGAAGTATGGGCACGATGTGTGTTTCCGATGATATCAAAAGGGCATCATCATAAAAGGCAAAGTCCCTGATCCCGAATGTTTTATGCCAGTAAACGATCTCAGCACTTACCTCCTCCGGTTTTCTTTGAACAAACTCAGGTCTCAAAAAATGGCTGGCACAGTACTGACATCTGAAAGGACAACCAGTAGAACTTGCAATGCAGATATAGTCAATGCCATGCAAGAGATCAAATGCAGGATAAAAATGATGTGGCGCTGATCCAGCCCGGTTTTCTGAAGCAAAAATCCCCCTCTCCTTCAGGATCATTAACAATGACTCGGGCTCCCTGGAGACAGTAACAATATCCGCCCCTGCCCTTTTTGCATGTTCATAACATAAACCCGCATAGATCCCTCCCATAATCACCGGAACATCGGGATGGATTTCCTTTGCTATTCTTATGGCTTCATGTACACCAGGATACCAGTAGGTCATCAGGGATGTCATAATTATTGCCGCAGGCTCTTTAACAGCGGCAAGTTCTTCCCTGTACAGATCCACAGGTATACCATATCGGCAGTAAGATCGTTTAACATCGGCCAACACACGGGGAACGGGTATCTTCTGACGCAGGAATTTACCTGTACCGAATCTGCGTCTTACCGGAGACGGTATTGACGAATAGGCCTTCAGTTTAGGGTGGTGGATATCCAAGCAGTCAATAAGGTGAATGCCAAACCCTGCCTGTCTCAGGTAAGAGGCAATATAAAGGAGCCCCAGAGGTTTTGCCCAGAGGTCAAAGGCCGCAAAATCGTATATCCACGGATTGACAAGGATAAGGTCAGGAGCAGGATGTAAGTTATGACAAGTCAACGATAATTCCTTTTTGCAGCAGGTTCCCATTTGAGGCAAAAGGCCAAAGGCGACCGTTCACGGCCACAAGCCAAGGTATCAGCTCAGTAATCAGGGAAATAACAGCGAATGTACTATGGGGCAAGATAATTTTTCTTCCGCTTTTGGCCTCCCGGGCTGGTCTCTTCAGAAAAACCCTCTTGCCCCTAATTATTATTGATGAATCTGTAAAAAGTATAACCGATGGATAGGTAAAAATCTTCATATACAAGGCGTAGTGTTTGGTTATGCGTGAAGGCATACAGGATGTCACACCTATGGCCAAACACTCACAGTAGATGGAGACTCTTTACGACGCCATCAGGTTGTAGGTAACACAAATTTATCCAAACAGCACCATTGCCACTTGATTTTTCTTTGAAAAACGGTTTACTCTCAGAGTGTAAAGGATACTACCTAAAATCTGTGGGATTTTACCAAAAACCCACAAAACCGTGCCGGAAAACCAGGCCTGTATTTTCCCGTGGATAGCCAGGCTGTTCTGGATCCGTCCATGCCGGTCAGGTATCACATTTTGCAGAAAACAATCATGGGATTCAAGTATAATTACTATGGATAACACAGAAAAAAAAGAACTTTATCTGATAGATGGCTCTTCATATATATACCGGGCCTATCATGCCATACGAGGGCTGTCCAATTCCAGGGGAATGCCTACCAACGCGATCTTTGGTTTTACAAAGATGCTTCTAAGACTGCTTACCGAAAAGGAACCAGAACATATCGCAGTTGTCTTTGATGCCAAGGGACCCACATTCAGACACAGTATATATCCTGAATACAAGGCAAATCGTCCTCCAATGCCGGATGATATGTCCGTACAGATTCCTTTCATAAAATCCATCATAGAACACTTTAATATACCAAGTCTGGAAAAGGCCCTTTACGAGGCCGATGACATTATTGGCACCCTGGCCAGGATCTATTCTGAACAGGGCTTCAATGTAGTGATGGTAACAGGCGACAAGGATTTCAAACAGCTTATTACACCACGCGTGTTCATGTGGGACACAATGAAAGATACCGTAACCGATTACAAGATGATCAAGGAAACTTACGGATTTGAGCCTGTCAGATTTATAGACGTCATGGCCTTATCTGGTGACAGATCAGACAACATACCCGGAATACCTGGAGTGGGTGAAAAAACGGCCGTAAAATTAATAAAACAATTCACCTCTGTTGAAAATCTTTATGAACACTTAGATGAAATAAAGAGAAAAAAGCTGAAAGAAAATCTTGCAAGATATAAAGATAATGCCTTTCTGAGCAAACGTCTGGTCACTATTGACCAGTGGGTGCCTATTGATGATTTTCCCGGGTCACTTCAAAGGGGAGAGCCTGACAACAATGCCCTGTCAAAGATTTTCCGGGAACTGGAATTCAGGGATCTATGGGATATGGTTACATCAAGCCAGGAAAACAATGCCACCTACAAACTTGTTCTGAGCAGTGAAGATCTTTTCTCAGTTGTAGGGGAGATAAAAGAAAAAGGCATTGTTTCTGTTGACACAGAAACGACGGGAAAGGATCCCATGCATGCTGACCTGGTAGGAATCTCTCTTTCCTGTGAGGAGGGCACGGGATGGTATATCCCCTTTATGCATACCTACCCTGACGCCCCCGATCAGATAAAATGGGAGCATGCCCGTGATATTCTAAGGCCTGTCCTGGAATCAGAAAAGATACTTAAGGTAGGACAGAATATCAAGTATGATGCAGAGGTAATGTACCGGCATGGAATTCAACTGGCAGGCATTTATTTCGATACCATGATCGCTTCGTATGTTATTAATCCCGGTCTCAGGCAGCACAATCTGGATAATCTGGCACAACATTACCTGAACTACAGGATGATAAGCTATAAGGATGTAGTAGGAAAAGGTAAAGACGCATCAAATTTTTCCAAGGTAAGTCTCGATATTGCCATGCGCTACTCATGTGAGGATGCAGATATCACCTTAAGATTGATGCACATACTGAACAAACGCCTTGAAGAGGATGGAAACAAGCCACTGTTCCATGAAATAGAAATGGCCCTGCTGCCGGTTTTGATGGATATGGAGCTGACCGGAATCAAGGTGGATACTGAATTACTGATACAGATGTCAAACCAGTTCAAAGAGCAGTTAAAATCTCTTGAGGCCAAAATCTTCAAAGAGGCCGGTATGGAATTCAACCTGAATTCTTCCCAGCAGTTAGGTTTTGTTCTCTTTGAAAAACTGGGACTGCCTGTCCAGAGAAAAACTGCCAAGACAAACAGGTATTCCACAGACGTTAAGGTCCTGAAAAAACTGTGCGCATATCCCAGCCCCATACCTAAGCTTGTGTTGCGTTACAGGACTCTGTCAAAACTGAAATCCACCTATCTTGATTCCCTTGTCAAGGAAGTAAATCCCGTTACAAAGAGGATTCACACATCATATAACCAGACAGTTACATCCACAGGCAGACTTAGCAGCAGCAATCCCAACCTACAGAACATCCCTGCAAAAACAGAGGAAGGAAGGAAAATAAGACAGGCATTTGTAGCTGAAGAAGGATGTCATCTTGTATCAGCAGATTACAGTCAGATAGAGCTGAGAATAATGGCACATTATTCAAAAGATCAGGCATTTATAGAGGCATTCAGGCAAAATGAGGACATACACAGACGTACGGCTTCCGAGATACTGGCTGATAATCCTGAAAATGTTACCGATGAAATGAGACAGATAGCAAAGGCAATAAATTTTGGTATCATCTATGGGATGGGTCCAAGGAGACTGGCTGAAGAATTGCGTATTGACCAGAAAACAGCCAAAAATTACATAAATGCCTATTATGCCAGGTATTCGGGTGTATTAAGGTACAGAGAAGAAATGATAAAAATGGCACGTAAAAACGGTTATGTTTCCACCCTTTTTAACAGACGCCGATACCTGCCGGATATCAACAGCAGCAACAAAAGAATAGCAGCAGAATCAGAGAGAATGGCCATAAACACCCCTATTCAGGGTACGGCTGCGGATCTTATCAAAAAGGCAATGATCCAGATACATCAACGTCTTGTGAAAGAGAAATTTAAGGCAAAGATGCTGCTTCAGGTACATGATGAACTGGTATTTGAAGTGCCCGACAATGAACTTGAAACGCTTATCCCCATTGTTCGTAAAGAGATGGAAGGGGTACATAAGCTAATCGTCCCATTAAAAGTAGATATCAATAGCGGACTTAACTGGGATGAGGCACATTAATTATGATGGCGTCATAAAAAGTCTCCATCTACTCTGTTATAGTGTTTGGTCATACGTTCTACATACTACCTGTATGCCTTCACGCGTAACCAAACACTATGCCTTGTATATGAAGATTTTTACCTATCCATCGACTCGACTTTTTAGCTGAAAAGCCAGTCTGTATTTTACCGTGGGTGGCCGGGACATTTTGCGGCCATGCCAGTTAAAACCTGAAATGTTCCGGACCTGACACAGGGAGAACCAACATGGTGATTGCCATGGACGATCACAGCCACAACGACAGGTTTCACGTAGGTATAGATGCAGGCTCTGTCAGTATCAACTGTGTCGTTATCACACAGGAAAGACAGATTGTATACGAAGCCCCCTACAAACGTCATTTTGGGAAAATAACAGCAGAAATCAATTCACTTATAAAACACCTGTACTCCCGGTTTGGTCAAAAAAGAATTGAATCAATATCGTTTACCGGAAATCAGGGTAAAAGGCTTGCTGAACAGCTTGGCACCTTTTATGAGTTTGAAACCATCAGCGAAGTTACAGGGACACTGTTTGTCAGCCCGGATGTACATACAATAATCAGTATGGGAGGACAGAACACCGCCCTGTTTCAAATAGCCCATACCGGCCATAATACCTGGAACTTAGATTATTTTAATACAAACGGGCCATGTGCCTCAGGGACGGGATCATTTATAGACCAGCAGGCTCAACGGTTATTTACGGCCATATATTCCAAGAAAGCCTCCATCTCCCCGGATCAGACAGACATGATCCTGTCTGACTTTATTGAACTTGGTCTGAAAAGCACAAACCCTGCCAATGTTGCCTGCCGCTGTACGGTTTTTACAAAGTCAGACATGATTCATCTCCAGAACAGGGGAGAAAGGCTCGAAGATATTATATTTGGTCTTCATACGGGAAATGCCAGAAATTACATAAGCACTATTGTCTCCAACCGCACTCTTGAAAAACCGATTGCCTTTATCGGCGGGCTGTCCCTTAACCGGCTTCAGGTCAAGGTATTTAAAGGGCATTTCCCTGATCTGATAGTCCCCCCCTTAAGCACATCTCTTGGCGCACTTGGGGTTGCATTACAGGCCCTCAATATGACGCTCAAAAAAGATCCTTCCCGTTCTCAAGTCTCTTCCGTTAACCCGGCGCTCCTTGATTCCATTGATTATGACAGCAAAACATCCATACCAAGGGCGGCAAAACTGGAATTAAAAGAGACATCCTTTATCGAATCAAACGATATAGAAATCCCCAGAAAGGACATACGCAAGGGTATCAAGGCCTATCTCGGAGTTGACATAGGCTCAACCACCACCAAATATGTGCTTATGGACGATAGCTGCAATATCCTCTATAAGCGGTATGTCCCAACCCGTGGCAGACCCATTGAGACCGTTCAATCACTCTTTAAGGATCTTTTGAAACAGGTAGACCTGGGCATAAAAAAAGAACAGACATCATCTCATTCAGACATGAACAAATCTGACATTCCTGCCAAAAAACCAAAAGACAGGATTGAAATACTCGGGGCAGCAACCACAGGATCAGGCAGAAATGTTGTGGGCGATTTTCTCAATGCAGATATCACGGTCGATGAGATCACTGCCCATGCACAGGGGGCAGTATACATAGACGAAGATGTTGATACCATATTTGAGATCGGAGGTCAGGATTCCAAGTATATTTACATACAGGACAAATATCCCCTCGACTTTGATATGAACAAGGTTTGTGCAGCCGGTACGGGCAGTTTTCTGCATGAACTGAGCAACAAATATGGAATCAACATAGTTGACGAGTTTCAGAAAATCGCACTTTCATCAGACACGCCGGTCAAGTTGTCTGAGAGATGCACGGTATTCATGGAATCAGACCTGGTATATTATTATCAGAAGGGAGCAAGCAAAAGAGACCTCATGGCAGGACTGTGCTATGCTATTGTCCATAACTACCTGAACAGGGTGGTAGGCAAGAGGAGAATTGGACGGCGGATAATGTTTCTGGGAGGGCCTTCCCTGAACAGGGCCGTAGTAGCTGCATTTGAAAATGTCCTTAAGCGCAGCATATCAGTACCTGAACACCGTGAGGTACTTGGGGCCTATGGCGCCGCGCTTCTTGTCCGTCAGCACATGTCTGTCAGAGCAAAAAGGTACAGTAGTTTCAGGGGGTTTTCAAGCGCTGTGCAGGACAGGATGATTTATGAAGAAAAGGTCTGCCATGCAGATCCCAGATGTTTTAATCAATGCAAACTGAAGATATACAACTTTGACGGCCGAAAAAGTGTATGGGGCGGGGAATGTGGCAGGTACGATATCATAAGAACAGGAAAAAAGAAAAAGGATAATCTTTTTGACCTGAGACAGAAGATATATCAATCATACCTTGACGGTATTTGCGAAGAGCTGGGGGATATGCCTGTGTTCGAGTTGGACGGCAGGCGGACCGTGGGTATGCAAAGGGCCCTCTATGGACATCAGACGGGTATCTTATGGGCCAATTTTTTTGACAGGCTGGGATTCAGACTTGTAATGAGTCCGCCTACCAATGCCCATATTTCCGAACTGGGAATCGAATCAGTAATGGCCGAAACATGCTATCCTGTCAAGGTCTCTCACGGACATATCAGAGAACTTATGGACAAAACAGCATTCCTTTTCATTCCCACCATAATAAATATGCCTACCCCTCATGCATCTGAATCCGGTTTTTACTGTCCCATGCTCCAAAGTAATTCATACATGCTTCGTGCCGCCCTTGCCCCGGATCCATCCAGGATCTTAAACCCGGTCATCCATATGAAATACGACCTTAACGCATTGGCTATGGAATTATGGGAGCAGCTTGGGCACAGGCTTGGGGTAAATAGGCAGGAGACAAAAAATGCCCTTGCGTATGCCCTGTCAAAACAGCATGAGTTCGAACACAGGCTTTATAAAACAGGCCACAAGATCATAAAAGAAAAAGACAGGAAAGAACATGAACCTGTTATAATTGTTACAGGAAGGCCATATAACCTTTATGATGAACGGCTGAATCTGAGACTCGGTAAGAACCTGGCCAAAATCGGCATCTCTGCATTGCCAATGGATTTCATAGATACATCATCCGTAGACATTTCCGACTTTCAGTCCATGTACTGGGGACTTGGCGCACAGATACTCAGGACAGCAAGGTTTATAAAAAACAATCCTGGAGTTTTTGGCATCCATATAACCAATTTTGGATGTGGCGCAGATTCTTTTATCGAACATTTTTACAGGCATATCATGGCAGAAAAGCCGTATCTTATCTTGGAACTGGACGAACACAGTGCTGTTGCCGGTGCCATGACAAGGATAGAGGCATATAAAAACGTCATTGCAAACTATACAGACACACGGCATATTTGATTTTTGCAATAGCTCAACAGAGGTGCCCTTCTGATGTAACGGTCAAAAGATCAGGGAGACACGGAACAAAAAAATGGTCTTTCGACGTTGATAAACCTGTAAAAAGCAGAACCGATAAATTAGGTAAAAATCTTCATATACAAGGCATAGTGTTTGGTCATGCGCGAAGGCATACAAG
>JAGGTJ010000149.1 GCA_021163815.1 Deltaproteobacteria bacterium
GACCGCCGACCAAGTGGTTAACAGCCACCCGCTCTACCAACTGAGCTACCGGGGAAAATTTGAGTTAATTTTAAACAAAAAGATTGATCTATGTCAATATTTTTTTATCAGTTTCCCATATACAAATAGATTCTCATCTCAATCTGGTTTTCAATTTTTATCGCCTGGCCTGGCATTCAGTTCTGATCTCTTCATAGCAGATTCTCTTTACAGGATCGAGTAATCATGCCAATACATCGCTCTAACAGTGATCATACACCGGCATGGCCGGATTCAAAATATCCTGACCACCCACGGAAAAATAACGCCTGGTCTTTCAACACGGTTTTGTGTATCTTTTACGGTAAGATCTGCATAAACTGTAAAGCAGCGCTGATTTTACCGAATATCCTGTCTTGGCAAGGACTTTATTAAGTATCGTAGTTCGTCTGTACCCTTGCCGCCGAAGACCTGTCTGTCACAGACACAGAAATTGGACAAAACGGAAGTTCATGCAAAGATCTCATATTATCATCCTGATCAACAGGGTTAGAAATATTGGCCTTTTAAAGGCACTTTACGGGAGATACTATATGCGGGCAGTAGTGCAAAGAGTAAAAGAGGCAAAGGTAGAAGTAGATAACATAGTCATAGGGAAAATTGGCAGGGGGCTTTTAATATTACTCGGTGTAGACATGGACGATTCAGAGACAGATGCACAATATCTTGCCAGCAAGATAGCGGGCCTTAGGATATTTGCCGATGCCAACGAGATGATGAACCTTTCCCTGACAGATGTCAGAGGGGCAGCTCTTGTCGTTTCCCAGTTTACATTGCTGGGCGACTGCCGCAAGGGAAAAAGGCCCTCGTTTGCCCATGCAGCCCGACCGGAAAAGGCAAAACCTCTCTACAACCGTTTTATAAGAATATTAAAGGAAAAAGAGATTGAAGTTGCCACAGGAAAATTTGGAGAAATGATGGATGTGTCACTGATAAATGACGGCCCTGTCACCCTCATGCTTGACAGCAAAAAGACCTTTTAGTCATTCAAAAAAACCAGTTATGCTGACTTCAGGACACCTATTCTTCTGACCTACCCGACTTTTTGTTCTTGTAGTCCTGAACAGCTCTTTGCAGTGTTACTTCAGCAAGCTGTGCACAATGCAGATGTGTGTCAGGAAGTTCCCCAATCGGCTCCATAATATCAATCATTGTTATTTTTTCCAGCTCAGAGACAGTCTTGTCAAGTATCAGTGTTGCTGCTGCATCAACACACTGTTTACTTATAGAACAGCCATCTGTCCAGCCATGTGCCCGCACAACCTTTCCATTTTCAAGCTTAAAGGCAATTTCCATTGTGTCTCCACAGTTCCCGGTTACAGTCGCCTTGCCATCCGGGTTATTAATATGTTCCTGGAAGAAAAAACTTAACACAAACCATGCAACAGTAAACAGGGCAAGGACAAAAAAAGTAACAAGTATACCTGAAATGTTCATTTGTTTGCTCCAAATATTTTTCGGAAAAGATACTGTCTGTGGTCATACCTCAGATAGCTCTATGTCTCCCCATGCAGCCATATGACCTCTTACAATAACCACGCCACCAATAATATCCCCTATTTCATCTGCCCACCTGCCCAAATGAGCCAAATCAGCAAGGCATCTGACCCTGTTTCCAAGAGCAGTAGCAGCCGCATCCGCCAAGGCAGTATCTTTCGAGATGACACATGTTACATCTGTAATTCCCATACTTAAAGAATGCCCCACCGTTGCAGATGAGGAACAGACACCTACAGGCATCTGCCTGGTCGGTATTACCAATGCCAGTTTTCCGCTAAAAGGAGATGAACCTGCAAAAACAGATACCGTGGCAGGTCTATACGTACTTAAAAATATATCCCCTCCATTTTCAACAATAATCTCTTCACTGACTCCAAGTAGTGCACGGCCTACCCCCTGTGCAATAGCGCCTGCCACCGAGGCCATGGGCCCTACGTTTGCCCTTGTGGAGGCATCAATCATCTCCTTTACAACATCAGGCGCATGGCAATCAGGCTTAACAGGAACAAGAGACGACAAAAATTCCGGATGAAGGTATATGTAGCTCTTGATCTGATGTCTCATATCAAGCACTATCTCTGTTGCCTCCCTTTCAAGATATGCCTGTGCAGAAATCCAGAGGTCTGTCTCCTCCACCACTATGTTAAAAGAAGATAACCCATGGGGATTATGCCTGTCCCTGTATGTCCGTTTTTTGCAGGATAAAAGACGCTGTTTTTTATTTCCTGGATCAGGGTAACAAAATTCAGAGCACACAGAACACTCCATGCCCGATACAAGGCATATTTGCCAAACATGTATCAGGGAGATTACGCAAAGAAAGCCTGTCTCTGTCACACACGGTATGAGGCAGATATTGATATGGCGGGCAATCCCCTAAAATTTTACAATATTTCTGGTTAACAATTCTTCCACGTGCGAGATATTGTTTTCCTGGTGAATGAGGTCATATCGTATTCTTACACATACCTTGGCCAGCTTCAGGCTGATTTCATCCGACTCAAAGGCAGTAATAACAGTATCACAAGAGATCTTGTTTAACGTATCAATAAAAGAGGAATACTCTTTAAGCACATCCTTATCAGCAACCACAGAAATCTTATGCGTTAAAAACTCAAGGTGAAGCCGATCTTTTTTATCTAATTTTCCCTTGCCTATCACCAGTTCAATATGGTTAATCAATTCAAGGTAAAGTTCAGATTTGAGATCAAAAATCTTTACACGCTGTTCCTTTTCAAGCTCAATCTCACTTTGTTTGCTGATCAAGGCTGCTGTAATTGCAACCGTTGCAATGGTTCCCAAAACAATAAGAACAACTTCCTGAACAAAGGGAATCTTGACACTCTCATAATAGGCAAGACGCAAAAAAACATATCCGCAAATGAATGTAGCAAATGAAATCAATAGATATTTGCTGCTATTCTTCATATTTTTCCTTTCTGAGGATATCAAATCGTCCGGTTAGTATCCTCTTTCTTTTTTCCGGCAAATCTGCTCACCAAGATACCAATCTCATAAAGTATCAAAAGCGGGGCTGCCATCATGCACTGAGTCGCCACATCAGGAGGGGTTAGAATAGCAGCAACTATAAAGGTAATAAGAACAGCATACTTGCGCTGTTTTTTTAAAAAATCCGTGGTTATAATGCCCAGTTTTGTCAGAAAAAAGATGATAACAGGCAGTTCAAAGACAACACCGAAGGCAAACAGCAGTTTTATAGAAAAGGAAAAATATTCTTTCACAGATGGCATGGCCTTTACATAATCGTTTGAAAAACTGATAAAGAACTTGAAGCCAAAAGGAAAAACAATAAAATAACCAAACAGCGCTCCACCAACAAAAAGGACGGTAGAGCTTAAGACAAATGGCAGCACATATTGTTTTTCATTCTTGCGTAGGCCAGGGGCAACAAACATCCACATCTCATAAAAGATTACAGGCGCTGCAATCAGTATGGCACTAACAAGAGATACCTTGATATATGCAATAAACATCTCGGGCAAATTGGTAAAGATAAGATGATCCCCCTTTGGAAGAACATCTTTAAGGGGACTTACAAGAAGCTCAAATATTTTGTCAGCAAAAAAATATGAGACAACAAAACATATTCCCACCGCAATGATGCACACAATAAGCCTCTGGCGCAATTCTTCGAGATGAGTCATAAAAGGCTGCTTTTCGTCTACATCAATGCCCATTTCAAACGACATCCTCCTTTCTGATTTTTTTCCCTTCATGGTTGATATCACCGTGGGCATCGTCTAACCGTTCGTCTGTGTGGCCATCTGAACCCTCAGATTTTTTTTCAGGAGATATCTTGTCAGCATCCTTATCAGGGGAGGCAGAGATGTCTATTTCATCCGATCCGTTTTTATTTTCACTGCCTGTATCCGGAAGCACATTAATACCACTGACAGAGTCCACCAGGTCATCTTTTACCTGTGCCAGATCATCTTCGAGATCCAGACTTTCTTTAATCTCCTGAGTTGCCTTTCTGAATTCAGCAATACCTCGGCCCAGGGCCTTTGCAAGGTCAGGAAGCTTGTTTGGGCCAATAACAACCAGGGCAATAATCATTATCAATATCAGTTCCGGCATCCCTATACCGAACATATCTTCCTCCTTTTACGCGTTTTCAATAGGTCTTTCAGCCTCTTGCCCCTGTTTGTTGAACTATTACAACTGCCCATCCATAAATCATTGAATACAAGATCTCAACGTAATAGCTCAATATCTTGGGGTGAGGGGGGAACACTGTATTGCCCCAACTTATTGAGAAGTTACGGTAATAGCTCAATAATAATTAGGGGCAAGAGGGTTTTTCTGACGCGACTGTCGGGAGGGCGCCGTATCTTCGTGACTTATCAGTGGGGGAAGCCGCAGCCCGGCACTCAACTCTCCAAAAACCCTATAGAAAGTATAGTCCTTCATCAGGCGACCCAAGCCTCTCGGCAAACCATTTTCTGATTAATAGTTGAGTGCCGGGAATGCGGAGGGGGCCAGTGTCCCCCGCAGATAAGTCACTGAAGAGACCAGCCCGGGAGACCCGGAGAGGAAGAAAAATTCTCTTGCCCCCATAGTACATTCACTGTTATCCCCCTAATTATTGAGCTGATACCTGTTTTGCCCTTAAAACATCCGACATATTTAACCATAGAAGCCTATTTTTCACTACCGATGGCAACCGAAAAAACTTTCCCATGAAAGAAACAGCCCTTATCATACTTGTCGCATTTACTGCTGATCTTTTGACAGGCGATCCTGTCTACCGATACCACCCTGTCCGTATTATAGGGACACTTATATCCTTTTTTGAAAAACACCTGAAAAAGGACCCTGGGACAGAGGGCAAAACAGGTGGAATTTTACTCCTCTGTCTGACGATTTTCTCTGTCCTGACCATCTTTATAGGCACAGACCTGTTACTATACAGGTTCTGTACACCACTCTCAAAGGTCTTCGAGGTCTTTATATGTTATTCACTGATAGCTGTAAAAGACCTCGTCCGTCATATAAGGCCGGTAGCACATGCCCTTAAAAATGGGCGTCTTGAAGAGGCCAGGCGCCTTGTTGCCATGACGGTGGGCCGTGATGTGACTTGCCTTGATGAAAATGATGTGGCAAGGGCCGCCATCGAGACCCTTGCCGAAAACCTTGTAGACGGGTTTTTATCTCCCCTCTTCTGGTATGTCTCAGGCGCTGTAACCGGTTTTATGTTTTCTCTTCCCCCTTCCCTGACAGCCATCTCCTTTATGCTGACATTTAAGACAGTAAACACCCTTGATTCAATGGTAGGGTACAGAACAGAACAATACATCAGGTTCGGATGGGCATCAGCAAGGATGGATGACCTTATGAATTTTATTCCCGCCCGTATCTCCATTCCTATCCTGTTTATAACAGGCGCAATATCTGGGCTTGATCCTGTGTGCGGCCTGAAAACAGCACTACGTGACCGACTTAAACACGATTCTCCCAACTCTGCACATTCTGAAAGCTTTTTTGCAGGGGCGCTGCATGTCCGGCTTGGCGGACCTGCCAGGTATACAGATGGCATAAAAAAAAGACACTGGATGGGCAAAGAAAACCCCGACCCCCTCCCTCAGGATATAGACAGGGCGATTAACCTTATCCTGTGTGCCTCCTGCATATCAGTCCTTGCCGCTGCCTGTATCCTTCTCCTGATAGGCATGTGATATCTTTAACACATCCTCTTATTAAAAAAACATCTTCTAAGATTCATTGACAGATTCCTGTAACATTTCCTATTGACATTATCATACATTGTGAAGTAAATGGATACATTCAGGTGTTGTATAACTTAATAGGGAACCCTGTGAAAATCAGGGACGGGCCCGCCGCTGTAACTCCACACCTTGAGACCTGTGCGCAGGATGTTCGGTTCTCTCCGCAAGGTCTCATCTGAAAGAGGTACCTTTTCAGCTATTATATGCCACTGTTCTTCTATTTGGATCTGTTTCAATATAAAACCGCTTAGGGGTTCATCGGAACAGATAAAATGGAATGGGAAGGCTGCTGAAAAAGAGGAGAAGTCAGAAGACCTGCCTGAATAAACAAGGGATACAATCCGTGGACAGATGGTTATCCTTCCTGATCTCGTGGATAAAAAAGGGAAATCCCCGGATCGACTTTAAAGTCGGTTCGGGGATTTTTTGTTTAGGGATAACCTCTATGTATTTTCACGTCGGTGGCCAGGATATTTCGAATCCGGCTATATCGGTCTAATTCAAGACATAAGGAGGTTAGAAAAATGAAAACAGGAGTAATAGTGTATGTAACAGGAAGCGATCTCATGAATGACATCGATACCAAGGATGCATTGAAAGAAATGGATTACAAACCGGACAGGGTAGAGGTTGTCTTTGGCAATTCCAATGCATTTGATGTCATGGATGCCTGGTGGAGGTTAATAGCAAAGGGAATGGCCAGGGTGGTATGCATATTTGCAGAGGTTAGTGAATCGTCAGGCCTTAAATTCACCGGCCGTCAACTTCGGCTATGCGGATAACCAGTACAATCTGATAAGACAGAAAAAAATATGAGTAGGGTGCATGACATAAACAGCGTGTCTTATCGTCGATTTTTTTTAACATAAATCCGCAGATAAAGAACAGTTATTAAGGGTATCTGTCTTACACAGATGCCCTTAGTTAGTTTCCAAAACGGACTCGTGGATAGACCCTTAGTTAGCATTATATCTGTATCTGGCAAAACAGGAGCAAAAAATGAAAAGACTTTTTTGTTTGATTCTCTTATTAACATTCTTTTCAGCAGAGATAACCTCTGCCCAGCAGAAGACAGACAAGGATATCAAAAACGGGACCTACAACATGGAAGATGTTGTTGTAACAGCGACAAGGACCAGGGAAGATACATCAAAGATCCCTGCAAACGTAACGGTAATTGACGCAGAGGACATAAAGAACTCCAATGCGAGGACAGTACCGGATCTGCTACGTTCTGAGGAAGGGATTGTGGTCCGTGACCTGTTTGGTAATGGGAAAAGGGAAGAAGTGGATCTGCGTGGATTTGGCGAATCCGCATCTGCCAACACGGCAGTACTGATAGACGGGAGACGCGTCAACGAGATCGACCTGAGCGGAACGGACTGGACCCAGATTCCCCTTGATCAAATCGAACGAATTGAGATCGTGCGCGGTGCAGGCACGGTGTTATATGGCGACAATGCAGTCGGAGGTGTTATAAACATCATCACGAAGACACCGGGCAAAAAATTTCATGCCCGCGCCAAGACCCTTTACGGCAGTTATGGCAGAAACAAATACAGCGCCTCAATAAGTGGTGGCATAATAGATGGCCTTTATGCATCCCTTTTTGCGGACCGCAATTCCACAAACGGGTACAGAAAAAATTCCGAATTCAGGGCACGTGATATTGGAGGTAAACTTGTATACGATGCCACCGATTTTCTAAGCTTTAATCTCAGTGGATCCTATCATTCAGACAGGTACGGAATGCCAGGGGCGCTTACAAAGCTTGAGATGCATGATGACCGAAAGGATTCAGACTCCCCGGATGATGGAGCAAGGACACGAGACCGTTATATCAAGTTTGGCACGCTCATTGACATGGGAGATTTTGGCCGTATCGTAACAGACATATCCTACAGGGACAGGAATTCCAACTCGTTCTGGACAAGCTGGAGCTGGGTGCAGAAGAGCGATACAAAGACCTTTGGACTGAATCCAAGATATATCTGGAAGGACAGCATATCCGGTCACAGCAACACCCTTATTGCAGGGACGGATATATACTGGACAAAACAGGACGTAGACACCTTTACCATGTCATCTATGACTCGCAACGGATATGGAAACATTGACAGAAATTCATACGGGCTATACTGCAGTGATGAATTCTCCATCCTTGACAATCTGATACTTTCTCTCGGAATTCGACATGAAAGGGTAAAATACAAGCTCAAGAAAAAGGACCTTACCGGATGGTTGTCTCCTCTTACTGCGAGCAGAACAGACAGAAAGAGGGCATACAGGGTGGGACTTGCCTATGTCTACAGCGGCAAGTCCTCCATATTTGTAAGATTTAACAGAAGCCTCCGCTTCCCCCTTACCGATGAGCTTGTAATGTATGACCGGTTTAACTCCGGTTTAAAATCCCAAATAGGCAAACATTACGAAATAGGTATAAGGCATTACTTTACCCCTGACAT
>JAGGTJ010000020.1 GCA_021163815.1 Deltaproteobacteria bacterium
ACACAAAAGCATGTTGAAAAACCAGTCTGTATTTTCATGTCCGTGGGTGGCCAGGATGTTTTGAATCCGGCCATGCCGGTTTAGCCAATTTCTGTGCCTTGCTAATGGCAGCAGACAAGTCAGACTTAAGACAGTGATAAAAACCAAGCTGTATTTTCATGTTTATGAATGATTAGGATATCTTGAATCCATCTATACTAACTTAAATACAAAAAGAAATATCTATGAAATTTTGTTGTTTGTGTCAAGGACTTTCTTTAAATAAGAGATCGTTTTGTATAGATGGGTACTAAATATCCAGTTTAAGATTGATCATATCTCCTGCCGTAAAGCCGATTGATTCAAAGAATCTCAAAAGACGCCATTCTCTCCAGTTGACAAAGGTATACATACTCTCAATGCCAGCCTTTTTTAATTTGTCTGTCATTTCCCTGAATAATATCTGGCCGATGCCACGTCTTTGATAATCAGGGTCTACCCCTATGGTATCAATCCATCCTATGTTTCCAGGAGTCCCATATTCCCATCGCCCTATCTCTCCTATTATGAAACCAACAACCTTGTTGTCCATTTCTGCTACCAATGAGGCTGTGGGTGGTTCCTTTTGAATCATTTCTGCCCTGAATTTCCAGTAATCCTCTCTTGACTGGCCTATAATCTTTTCATCTATTTCACTGATCCTAACAAAATCATCAGGGTTGACAGTTCTTATAACTGGTTGTTGTAATTGATCATCCATGATTGTTTTCCTTCTGATTTTATGTTGTTGTCAGTGGGTTTGTATGAATGCTGTATACATGCCAATAAAAGATCGAAGGAATTTTATATGCATGTCTGCAAACTGGGTACAAAGGTGCATGAATACAAAACCGTAGCAACATCGTTGAAGCATAATTCTTTATTTGACAGTTTTTCAAAAGGTTATGGTTGTATTCCCAGTGATTTTTCTTTTTCAGCGATACGCATTCTCGTTTTAATGACAGTATCCGGAATAAGGCTGATCGAATCAATGCCGGATTCAACAAGAAATTCGGCAAATTCCGGAAAATCACTTGGTGCTTGCCCGCAAATTCCGATCTTTTTCCCCTTTTCTTTTGCTATCTTGATAACATGTTTAATTAATCTTTTGACCGCCTCATTCCTTTCATCGTAGATATGGGAAACCAGGGATGAATCACGATCAAGTCCAAGTGTAAGTTGGGTAAGATCATTTGATCCGATGGAAAATCCGTCAAATATATCTGCAAACTGGTCAGCCAGGACAACGTTGCTCGGTATTTCACACATTACATATACCTGGAGGCCGTCTTTTCCCTGTTCAAGACCAAGTTTTCTCATTAATTCAATAACTTTTTTCCCCTCTTCAGGTGTCCTGCAGAAGGGAACCATAATCTTTATGTTGGTAAGGCCTACTGTCTCCCTGGCCTTTTTCAGTGCCTGACACTCGAGTTCAAAGGCGGGCATGTATTTTTATCATAATAGCGGGAGGCCCCTCTCCATCCGATCATGGGGGTTGCTTTCAGCAGGTTCGTACAAATATCCTCCGAGGAGATTTTCATATTCGTTGGACTTGAAATCTGACAGGCGTACAATTACACCCTTTGGATAAAAGGCCGCTGCAATACGGCTTATTCCCTCGGCAAGCTTGTCTATAAAAAATCTTTTCTTGTCCTTGTAAGTGGATGTGATTTCGTCAATCTTGTAGACAACTCCTGCTATCTTATGATCTTTGGCAGCCCTTTGCTTAAGTTTGTCGTACTCAAGAAGGGCAAACGGATGAATGCCTATGTGGGCATTAATAATAAACTCTTCTCTTGCCAGACCGACACCATCATTTGGCAGCATTGCCTGGGAAAATGCCTTTTCAGGCATACCAACATTCATCATGATCTTTGTTTTTGTTTTAGGTACCTGTTTTAGATCTATTGTCTCAACTTCATAGTTTAGAAGTCCATCGTATACATAACCGGTTTCCCCCTCACAGCATGAGACGGTGACATCCTGGCCGGTTTTGATGGCTTCGTCTGCATTGCCTGTGCCTATGACACAGGGGATACCTAATTCCCTGGATATGATTGCTGCATGACAGGTTCTGCCTCCCTTGTTTGTTACAATTGCAGATGCCATTTTCATTATAGGTTCCCAGTCAGGGTCTGTCATGTTTGTAACAAGAACCTGTTCCGGATGAAACTTTTCGATATCAAGAGGAGACAGGATTACGTTAGCTACCCCTTGGCCTACCTTGGAACCAACAGATGTTCCTGTAGCCAGGATCTTTCCCTTTTCAAGCATATGGTAGTCTTCATAAGTGCTTGTGTCTCTTCTGGAATGTATCGTTTCTGGCCGTGCCTGTACAATAAAGAGTTTTCCTGAACCAACATGGATTCCATCACCATCTTTGGCCCATTCTATATCCATTGGTTTAAAATAACCAGCCTCTTTGCTGTAATGTTCCTCAATAAGGCATGCCCATCTGGCAAGTTCGAGGATTTCATCATCTTCCAAAACATAGCGATGTCTTTCCTCCAGGCTAGTTGCTATGTTTTTTATCGTGCTGTTATCTTCGATGGAATATACCATCTTGATATCTCTGTCGCCCTTTTTTCGGCTTATGATGGCACGTTTGCCCTGTTTCAGCGTGGGTTTAAAGACATAGTATTCATCGGGATTGACTGCCCCCTGGACAACATTTTCTCCAAGACCGTAGGCGGCACTGATAAAGACTGCATCTTTAAATCCTGTCTCGGTATCAATGGAGAACATAACGCCTGAATATGCAGAATCGCTCCGAACCATCTTCTGTATGGTTATGGAAAGTGCAACATCAAATTGACCAAAGCCTTTGTCATGTCTATAGGATATGGCCCTGTTTGTAAAAAGACTGGCAAAGCACTTTTTACATGCAGTCAGTACACCCCGTGATCCTTTGATATTTAGGTATGTATCCTGTTGCCCTGCAAAAGAGGCATCAGGCAGGTCCTCTGCCGTGGCAGATGACCTGACAGCTACATCCAGGTTGTCTGTGCCCTTTTGACCGAACTCCTCTGCAAGTTCATCATAGGCCTCTGATATGCTCTGAGCCAGGTCGTCAGGTAATTTTGCATCTGTGATGGTTTCACGGACTTTACGGCCCTTTGTCATGAGGTTATTAAGGTCATGAGTATCCAGGTCCTGTAAAATCTCTTTGATCTTGTCCTCTACCCCGGCTTCTTTGAGAAAATATCTGTATGCGTGTGAGGTAATAGCAAAACCGTTAGGGACGTTTATACCTTTATCGTAGAGTTTTTGATACATCTCTCCAAGGGAGGCGTTTTTCCCCCCTACCAACGGAACGTCGTTTATACCAATTTCTTTAAACCAGAGTATGAACTTGTTCTGGCTGGCTGAACTCATAATAACCTCCTTGATAAATTATGCTGAATAGGCATGGTTAAATTAAACATAATCCTGGGTTACCTTCTCCTTTTAAGATGCCAGTTTTCTTGTGTTTTTTTAATGTCCTTATGATCTTAACAACAAACCTGCATGAACTGTCTCCAGAAAGGAAGTTATGGTTTGAATATAGGTAAGTTATATGAACGTTATACCTATATGACACGCATCAATTTGAACGAGACCGGACAACATCCTGTAAAGGTCTCGCTATTTTTTTTAAAATCACATACAATTACCTGACCGGAAATTCATGTTAAAAATTAAGTATAGCATAAACATGATGTTTTTTTTAAGCTTAATTATGATGGTGTCGCAAAAAATAGAAAATTAGAAAATTGATCTCAGTATACAGGGGTAATTTTGCTAAGTACCACAATATATTGTGTACGATGTTTTTACGACGGACTTTTTATGAATTCATCAATTATGCAGACATTCCATTTTTTATGTGGATTTTTTCGAAATGCTCTGAATAGCATTCTTATAACTTGTTGTCAATGTTAGAGAAATATTTTAGAATTATTTTAAGGTATGGTCACAACCGGTGCCTTTTTCAGTTTGCCCACATGGAGTGCCGATTTTGCCGAAATCTGGGGGCAGGCGGAGTGTGGACAGTATGCCGTTTTGTACCTGCTACAGGCAGACCTTGGGCAAAACCTGAGACTGTGTTTTTATCTTCGTGGGTGGCCAAGATATTTTGAATCCGGCGATGCCGGTTTAGGTGATCAATTATGTATTGATGGGGGAAAACATGACAAGTAACACGGAAAAACCAGCGCTTTTGATAATTGATATGGTAAAGGATAATTTTGATGACTCTAAACATCTGCCTATTACTCCGCTTGCAAGACAGATTATACAACCAATCAATAACCTGATATCAGTTTTCAGGGAACGTTCGTGGATAGTTGTGTTTGCAACGGATGCCTTTCATAAGGAAGATTTTATTTTTAAGGGAAGGATGAAACCTCATTCCCTGGCTGGGACAGAAGGTGCTGAAGTGATTGATGAGCTTGATCGTAAGGAAGAAGACCTCTGGCTTCCTAAGCCCCGGTTTTCGGCATTCTTTGATACAGATCTGGATAGCTGGCTTAAGAAAAGGGGCGTTACCTTGTGTGCTGTTGCGGGCATAGCCACTAATTTTTGTGTATTGTCTACTGTAATGGATGCCCTGTGCAATGATTTTAAGACTGTTATCTTGGAAGACTGTACTGCAGCCAGTTCGGGAGATATCCATGAAAAGACATTAAGTTTGTATAGGCGTAATCCGCTATTTCCATTGTTTAAGGTTTCCACGGCAGAGGAGTTTGTAAAAGATCTATCTTCTGTAGAGGAATGATTTTTGATGAGGGCATCAAGGATGAACAGGAATATCATCATAAAATTTTTGCTTATAGGATTGTGCATAGCAGAGGGTATCTTTTATGCTGGCCTGACATATGCGAAAATCTGTAACAGAATAGTTGCATTTGTGAATGATGATATTATTACTTTGCATGAATTACGCAGTAAAATAAAAGAGATGACAGGGGTGGACCCTGATACTATCAAGGACAGGGAGAGGTTTCTTAAGATTAGGCATTATGTGTTGCAAACCCTTATTGATGAAAAGATTACACATGCCAAGGCCAAAGAACTGGGAATCACAATAAGTGATGCGGAGATAGATAATGAAATTGAAAGAATCAAGAAAGATAATAACCTGACTCAGGAACAACTGCTTGAAAACCTGAAGACTCAGGGCGTTACCTATGAGGTATTTCGTAAAAGGATCCGGAATGATATTGAACAGATAAGATTGACCCAGTTTGAGGTCAATTCCAAGATAGTTATAAGCGAAGAGGCGATTCAGAAATATTATGAAGATCACAAGGATGAATTTAAGACAGGTAACAAGGTACATCTTGCGACTATTATACTGATTCAGCAAGATAAGGCAGACAGGGCAGAGGCCATGTCTCTCTCTAAAAAGGCAGAGGTTGTACTTGCAAGGCTTAAAAACGGACAAAAATTTGGAAGATTGGTGGCCGAGTTCTCCGAGGGACCAGGCGCAGATGATGGAGGGGATCTCGGTGTTTTTGATATCTCCAATCTGGATCCTGTTTTGAGGGCCGTTGTAGAGAAGATGTCTCCTGGCGAGGTGAGCAGGCCTATTAAGAGGTCTTTTGGGATACAGATCGTAAAGCTTATAGATAAACAGGAGGCAAGCAATAAATTGTCTGCAAGTATAAGGAATAGTATCCGTCAAAGGCTTTACCGGATTGAGATCAAAAAGAGGTATAATGCCTGGATAAAAAATCTGAGGAAAAAGGCTTATACGAAGATTATTTTTTAGAAAACAGGAATTAACGGTGGACACAGTATACAATATTCTAAAAGAGAGAGGTTTTATTGAACAGGTAACCGACAGTGATCTTGTTCAGCAGAAACTTAAAGATGTTACGGTATGTTATATTGGTTTCGATCCTACAGCCAACAGCCTTCATGTTGGTAGTCTTTTGCCCATTATGGCCATGGTCCATATGCAGAGGGCTGGCCATGTCCCTATTGCCTTGATAGGGGGAGGGACCGCCATGATTGGGGATCCCAGCGGCAAGACTCAACTACGCCCCATAATGACGCGTGAAGAGATTGCATCAAATGCTAAGGGCATAAAAAAACAGCTTTCCAGGTTTATAGATTTTAAGGATGGAAAGGCCTTGCTTTTGAACAATGCGGATTGGCTGTCTGATCTTAAGTATATAGACTTTTTGAGAGATATAGGCCGTCACTTCAGCGTCAACAGAATGCTGGCCGCTGAAAGTTATAAGATGAGATTAAAAACAGGTTTAAACTTTATAGAGTTCAACTATATGCTTTTGCAGGCCTATGATTTCTGGTTTCTGTTCAAGCGTTTTGGCTGTTCCTTACAGATGGGAGGCAATGATCAATGGGGAAATATTCTCGCTGGAGTGAACCTGATAAGACGTCTTGAAGGAGAAATCGTCCACGGTCTGACTCTTCCTCTTTTGATTACCTCACGTGGTATTAAGATGGGTAAAACCCACGAGGGTGCCGTATGGTTGGATCCCTCTCGTACATCCCCCTATGAATATTATCAGTACTGGATAAATCAGGATGACCGCGATGTTGCTCAGTTTCTGTCTCTTTTTACCTTGCTTTCTATGGAAGAGATCAAAGATATTGCCCTTTCAAAAGATTCCGATATCAGGAAGGCAAAAGAGATATTGGCCTATGAAACAACCAAGCTCTGTCATGGTCAACAGGAGGCAGATAAGGCCCGTGAAACGGCAGGTGCCCTGTTTGGAAAAGGAGGCCATGCTGATTCTGGTGTTTTGTCTTCCAGCCAGCAGGCAGCGCCCAGTTATGTGATGTCGGCTGACGAGATAGAAAAAGGTGTTCCTGCATATATCCTTTTTCAGGAAAGCGGCATCTGTAAAACCAGAGGTGAGGCCCGCAGGTTGATATCCCAAGGAGGTGGGTATATAAATGGAAATCGAATTGAATCATTTGATCAGATTATTGGTACGAAAGATATACAGAAAGATTCATTTTTGCTCAGAGCGGGTAAAAAAAGATATATGAGGATAACGGTTCAATAAAGTGAGAGATTTACGTAACGTATCCTTTTGCCCAATTCCTGTGCCTGTTTATTGTGACAGACAGGTCAGACCCAAATTTTGATCCTTAAGATATATATTTCCCCGGTTAAAATTTTTGCCTTCCCTGAACCTGAACAAAATCGAATATTTTTCAAAAGTTTTAAAGTAGATCCTGAAACCTGATTCACCTGTTTGGATTAAAGGCAGTTATGCCTTTAATATCATCGAGCTATGGGAAGGCTCTGTTTGTGTTATGTATCTTGAATCCGGCCATACCGGTTCAGGTTTTAGGTGTTAAACAAAGAGCATGTGGTGTGTGAGGGAAAATCAGACCCATGAGTAAAAAGAGTAAAAATAAAAAAAAGACGGACAAAAAGAAATCTGATCAAGGTATTCATGATGACAAGCTGGATTTAAAGGATTTTGAACTTTTACCTGCTGTTGCCTGTACAGGGGAAAATGCCTTAGCCCCCTATAATCCTCTCCAGAGATATATACTTGAAATAAGACGGCATAGGCTTCTTACACGGGAGGAGGAGAGAGAACTTGCCATCAGGGTAAGAGAAAAAAACGATAAAGAGGCTGCCTATATCCTTGTTACATCAAATTTGAGACTTGTTGTTAAAATTGCTATGGACTTCCACAGATACTGGACGAACAATCTGCTGGATTTGATACAGGAAGGTAATATAGGCCTTTTACAGGCAGTTAAAAATTTTGACCCTTACCGTAATATAAAATTTTCATATTATGCCTCTTTCTGGATTAAGGCATATATATTGAAATATATTATGGATAATTGGAAACTTGTTAAAATAGGCACTACTCAGGCCCAGCGCAAATTGTTTTTCAACCTTGCAAAGGAACGGGAGAAGCTTATTTCAGAAGGTTTTGTTCCGGAGACAAAGCTTCTTGCAGAACGTCTTGGGGTTAAGGAAAATGAAGTAGTGGAAATGAGTCAACGACTTGGGAACTGGGAACTCTCATTGCAATCTCCATATAATGATGATTCAGATGAATCTTATGAGAATTTTATTCAGGATGTAAAGAGTGATACGGAAAAGGAAATTACAGAAAAACAGAGGGATCTGTTTCTTTCTGAAAAATTTCGGGAGTTTTCCAAAAGTCTGACAGGGAAAGATGCCGACATATTTGAAAATCGGATTATGGCTGAAAAACCTGTTACCCTTCGCGAGCTGGGTGAGAAAT
>JAGGTJ010000109.1 GCA_021163815.1 Deltaproteobacteria bacterium
CCACAAAACATGACAGTGAAAATATCTACGTCCTGGTTAAAGACACAGGAGAGGGGGTGTCTCCGGCCAATCTAAAGCGTATTTTTGATCCGTTTTTCACAACCAAAGCCTGCAAGGACAAGAAAAAAAACGAAGAGACAGGAGGCACCGGCCTTGGACTATATACCAGCAAGCTGTTGCTAAAATCATATCACGCTGATATTTCGGCAAAAAGCTCCAGCACAGGAAGTTTATTTACCATATCCATTCCCAAGACAAATGCCTTGACACAGCGTGGATAATGTAGCCCCTGATTGTAAAATCCATCATAAAACAAAAAAAGGAATTTGAAAACATGAGAAATAAAATTAAGGTGTTAATTGTGGATGACTCCGCAGTTGTAAGGCAAACTCTTGAAGAGCTCCTCAATTCGGACCCTCATATTGAAGTAATTGCAACGGCAGCCGACCCTTTTATTGCGGCAGATAAGATGAAAAAAGAAGCGCCCGATGTAATTACCCTTGACATTGAAATGCCGCGCATGGACGGGCTTACTTTCTTGCGCAAGATTATGACGCAACATCCTATTCCGGTGGTGATGTGTTCCAGTCTGGCCGAAAGGGGATGTGAAACTGCTTAAACTACACTTGAATATGGCTCGGTGGATGAAATCCCAAAACCGACAGCTGGAATACTTATGTTGTGTTTCCCATGACTGCCCTGGCATCGTGATTGTTCAACATATGCCGGAACATTTCACAACCGCTTTTGCTAACCGTCTCAACGGCATCTGCCGCATAGAGGTAAAAGAGGCAACCGACGGTGAAAGCGTTCTTAGGGGTCAGGCATTGATAGCCCCGGGGAATCGGCATCTCATGTTGAAAAGAAGCGGCGCGAGGTACCATGTAGAAGTTAAAGAGGGACCATTGGTTTGCAGACATCGCCCTTCGGTTGACGTTCTTTTTCGTTCAGCCGCTCGGTATGCGGGCAAAAACGCAGTAGGCATTATTATGACAGGGATGGGTGACGACGGAGCCAGGGGAATGTTGGAAATGAAACAGGAGGGTGCTTACACCATAGCGCAGGATGAAAAAACTTCCGTTGTATTTGGCATGCCTCAAGAGGCTATAAAACGGAATGCGGTTGACAAGGTGCTTCCTCTGGAAGCCATAGCCAAAGAAGTTTTAAAGATTTGCTAATATGCTTGTTATTGCAAAAATTCACACAAGAGCAAAAATCTTTATCGGGTGTATTGTGCAATATTCCACCTAAAACCTGCATAAACTATTTTCAAAAAGAAAATTATGCCTTTAATATCAGCAAATTATAGAAATGTTGTACTTGCATAACACGCATCGATTTGATGCGGCCATAAACAGTTTTTGGATATAGTTACCCCTAAGGCAGCACCGAGCTTATCGAATCTGCGGGGGTTGGCAAGGGCTTGATCGTAGTACGTCTGCACCGCATGGTGGCCAAGTAAGGGAATATGAAATGATGGTAGGGTCGTCCTGCATGGCGGCTGTTTTTTGATAATCTGCGAAAATCTGCGTAATCTGCGGATCGCTTCGCTCTATTTCTTTTTAAAAATTGATAGAATTCATTCAATCAACAATCCAAGTGGGAGACAAAAAAATGACGGGATTAACGGAAACAATGGACCAGGCCATAAAGGTCATGAAAGACCTGTCTGCCGGTTCAGCACAGGCAGGGAAGGGAAGTATCTTACCTCTTCTCTCGCAGACGAAGAGTATGGCGTGGGGATCTTAAAGATCAAAGAGATTATCGGGACGATGCCGATTACCACCGTGCCGCAGACACCGGAGTTTGTGAAAGGGGTGATAAACCTTCGTGGCAAGGTCGTCCCTGTAAATTGATTTAAGATTGAGATTTGGAACAGAAAAGAGCGACTATACCGAATGTACCTGCATAATCGTGGTTGATCTAAAAGGTCAGGAAGCAGATATTCTGATCGGCGTAGTGGTTGATTCAGTCTCAGGGATTTTAAACATCAAAGCAGACGACATTGAAGATACGCCGACATTCGGAACTAAATTGGATACAGCCTACATCCTCGGCATGGCCAAGGTGGAAGGCGGAGTCAAGATTCTGCTTGATATTGATCGGGTGCCTAGCAGCAGGGGGGTAGCTGCCCTGGAGAGCGCGGCCTAGATTGAGGGATTAGAGGGTGAGAGGGGAAAAAAGATGAACGTCGAACATCAAACGTCGAACATCGAATGAAAAATAAGCCGATCAACCTTTTTACCGGATGAATGATGGTAGCGCCGTCCTACGTGGCGGCTAATTAGGGGGAACAAAAAACCAAAGAATGGAGAAAAAAATGTTTAAGAATATGAAAGTAGGTGCAAAGATAACGGCAGGATTTACACTTATCACCATCTTAGCAATTATAGTCGGTATTGCCGGTTATATGATCATCAACAATATTACTCATCAGGTAAAAATTGCGGAGCTGGGTTTTATGATAAAAGAAGATTCTCTTCAAGCACGAAGGCAGGAAAAGAACTATATAATCCGCAAACAGGAAGAGTATTTCAAGTGCTGGGAGACAGCGGTCCAGAGGCTTAAAACTCTAGTATCAAAAGGACAGAAGATTACAGACAATGACGATATCCAGGGCTGGTTGAGAGACGTTATTAAAGAGCTGAAGAGCTATGAGCGATCAGGGCATGAAGTTCATAGGCTTATTCTTGAAGGAAAGAATCTGGATGATAAAATGCGTGATGGTGGTCGAGCTGTTGGAAACTATCTTAAAACAATGGAAGGAGCAAATACAGCTATAATAGCGCTTTTAAACGCCCGGCGCCAGGAAAAAAATATTATTATTTACGGGGACAAGCCCTTGCATCAAGGCGAAAAGACATACATCCAGAAGTGGCAGGAGCAAATGGCAAAAATAGACAACTGGTCAGGCGCTGATAACCGGCTGAAAAGTCTATCAGCAGAATATACAAACCTCGTTTTGCAGCGAGCCGACGGGCTGAAACAACTTGATGTTGTTAAGGGCAATCTTATGGCAACAGCCCGTACAATAATCAAAAATGCCGGCCAGATACTGGATAAGAGTACAAAGGCCATGCATGCAGCCGAAAATACCGGCAAAACTATGATCATGGTTATCCTGGTGATATGTGTTCTCGTGGCAACTCTACTTGCCTTTTTTATCACCCGCGGCATTACAAAACCGATCAATCGGATTATCGAAGATCTTAACGAAGGCTCAGGCCAGATAGCCTCAGCCTCAAACCAGGTCTCATCAGCAAGCCAGTCTCTTGCTGAAGGAGCATCTGAGCAGGCAGCC
The DNA here is from genome assembly GCA_021163815.1 of Deltaproteobacteria bacterium. GTDB lineage: Bacteria > Desulfobacterota > DSM-4660 > Desulfatiglandales > Desulfatiglandaceae > JAGGTJ01. The sequence goes on from JAGGTJ010000109.1 coordinate 3,302, forward strand.
GCGATCGAAGAGACATCATCATCCCTCGAAGAGATGTCTTCCATGACCAAACAGAATGCGGATAATGCCGGTCAGGCGGACATCCTCATGAAAGAGACCAGCCATGTGGTATCAGATGCCAATTCTTCCATGTCTGAGCTTACCACGTCCATGAAAGATATTTCCAGAGCCAGCGATGAAACCCAGAAGGTTGTCAAAACAATAGATGAAATTGCATTCCAGACAAATCTACTTGCCTTAAATGCCGCGGTAGAAGCAGCCCGCGCAGGTGAGGCAGGAGCAGGCTTTGCAGTAGTAGCTGAAGAGGTCAGGAATCTTGCGCTTCGCTCTGCCGAAGCAGCCAAAAACACGGCTATGCTGATAGATGAAACGGTAAAAAAGATCAAAGGCGGATCAAACCTCGTAGAACGAACCAGTGATGCATTCGGCAAAGTTGCGGAAAGCTCCTCCAAAGTAGGAGAACTAATTGCCGAGATCGCTGCTGCATCGAACGAGCAGGCCCAGGGCATTGAGCAGACAAATACCGCTGTAGCCGAAATGGACAAGGTAGTTCAGCAGAACGCGGCAAACGCCGAAGAATTCGCATCCTCATCCGAAGAGCTGAGCGCACAGGCAGAGCAGATGATGGGAATTGTAAAAGAACTGGCAGCCCTGGTTGGCGGAAGCGGGAAAGGGCCAGAGGCCAGAAGTCAGAGGTCAGAGACCATGCCTGCCCGCCTTACCTAAGCGAAGCGATGGCGGGCGGGGATCAGGGGTCAAAATTGATTCAGGTGTAAAAAAGTCATTTGCAGATAAACGCATTCTAATGACCAAGAGATGATATTACATCCTCAAGGGTTTGATTATACACATCAAAGACCTCTTTCCCAAAGCATACAAACACGATTTTTTCAAGATCCTGGTTTGTTTCAAGAAATGTCGCTGTTTCTCTTAAGGCTATCTTTGCAGCCCTTTTCAGAGGAAAACCATACGCACCTGTACTGATTGAGGGAAATGCAATAGTTTTGATACCAAGGTCAGTTGCCGCCTTGAAACAATTCCTGTAGCAGCTTGCAAGCAGCTCCTCTTCATTACTGTTTCCTCCCTGCCATATCGGTCCTACCGTATGAATCACCCATTTTGCCGGTAACCGGTAACCTTTGCTTACCCGTGCCTCACCGGTTGGACAGCCTCCAAGGGTCCTTGTTTCCCTCAGCAAATCAGGACCGGCAGCACGGTGTATGGCGCCATCCACACCACCACCCCCCAGAAGAGAGTTGTTTGCGGCATTAACTATGGCATCTACCTTTTGCTTCGTAATATCTCCCTGTACAATTTCTATCTTTTCCCTCATAACTCATACCTCCACGATACTATGCCCTTGCAACCAACCAGCATGGCCGGATTCAAAATACCCTGAACACCTACAGACATGAAAATACCACCTGATTTTTCAGCACGGTTTTATCTCTTTATTAAGGCAAAAATTATCAACCGCAGGAATATTCTTCCAGTCAGGTACTGGCAAGTTTAACAAACTCACAAAAAGAGACATCTATGGATGGAAACCAACTATGCTTACTATTGCATATGCAGCAATGCCCTCTTCGTTTCCACAAAAGCCGAGACCTTCAGTGGTCTTGGCCTTTATGTTTATATGGCTTTCATCCGCCCTGAGCACGGTTGACAACTGTTTGCGAATTGCGGGGATATAGGGGGCCAATCTGGGCCGTTGAGCAACAATGGTGGAATCAAGATTGTGAAGCTCAAAACCTGCATCAGTAAGTTTTTCTACAGTATTTTCAAGCAGGGTAAGGCTGGAAATATTCTTGTATGCATCATCCGTATCAGGAAAATGCTGACCTATATCCCCCTTGCCAAGCGCCCCTATAATTGCGTCTATTATGGCATGCGTCAGGACATCTGCATCTGAATGCCCCAAAAGCCCACGATCATGAGGCACTGTCACACCGCCAATTATCAGCAAACGATCCTCTGACAGTCGATGTACATCATATCCAAAGCCCACATAAAATCTTTTTGTCTCCAATTATTACCTCTCATCTCTCCATCCTAATGATAGGAGCTGCAATTTGTGCCTGAACATGACGAACATCCTGAGGATCCCCCTGTAGAAGCAACCTCTCCATTACTTTTAAAGGCACACTTAGATATAAAGTGTTCAAGCCTGTTTCCATGACAGTAAGGGCATGAAATATCTTCATCCCTGCCAAGAACCAGGGTCTCAAATTCCTTGTTGCAGCCAATACATTTAAATTCGTAAATTGGCATATGTTTCCCCTTATGATTACAGTGTATAAACCGGCATGGCCGGATCCAAAACATCCTGGCCACCCATGGATATGAAAATACAGACTGGTTTTTCAACATGGTTTTGTGTGTTTTCATGGTAAAGTAACATTGATAATACCTGATAAGATTTAACAAAGTACTTTTAACATTTTATAATAGAAAAACTCAAGAAAAAGTGCTACATAGTATCCCATTCAAGAATCAATTTTGGGTGCTGGCAAGTTTCCAATCCAAAAATGAGATATTACGCCATCAAGGAAAGGTGAAGATGTTAAGCACAGGAATATATCAATGAACACAACAGACATAAACAATGCAGACAAGTGGCAGACACTTGACAGATCCTACAAGGGTAAATTTCCCTTCAGGATATCTACCACATCATATATCTATCCCGCCAACATTATCCCAAATGTAAAAATGTTATCGGCCTACCTTGATGAAATAGAACTGGTACTTTTTGAAAGCTCCCAGAAAGACAACCTGCCCACACAGGCTGACATAGCCTGTCTGAACAATATTGGCCAAGACCGGAAATTGAAATACAATGTTCACCTGCCCGTAGATATCTATCTTGGAGACAGAGATCCTGCAACAAGAAACCATGCCGTCGCTACGATAAAAAAGGTGATAAACCTGACAGATCCTTTAAACCCAACCACTTACACACTTCATTTTTCATTAAGGGATAAAACCGGCCGTGACGCAACAGACAAAGACAGGTGGAAAACCGCCATCAGCAAAAGTATGGACAAGTTACTGGAATCAAATATTTCCCCTGCCAACATTTCCATTGAAACGCTTGATTATCCGTTCACCCTGGTATCAGATATAGTTGAAACCTTTGGGCTGTCCATATGTCTCGATATTGGGCACCTCATTCTCTATGATTACCCTGTTGAGGCATATGCAGAAAGCCTTCTTGACCGAACCACCATAATCCACCTTCATGGAGTCAAAGATAAAAAAGACCACCTGTCGCTTGACAAATTAGACCATAAGCAACAATCAACCATTGCATCCATTATAAGAGAATTCAAGGGCACGGTCTCTCTTGAAATCTTCTCATTCAGGGATTTATACAATTCCCTACATTGTCTTGATACCATGTTTTCCATATAAACCGGGCAAAAAACTCTTTTTCTTCTGCGATATTCCACTGATGCCCAGTTGTAAAGCTTCTTTCTCCATACAGTTGAAATGCCAACCCCTGACCTTCAATAAAAAGACAACTAAATTTCTTTGACTATAACCCAACAAAAAGATAGTATAGCATTGGGATTTATCCAACAGTATCTACTTTAATTTATTGTACAAAATACCGGGTCACCAAAGAGGATGGCAGATGTTTCATGCCACCCATACAGAAAATCAAACTGAAAAGAGGCCAATATGAAAAAGTTACTGAGCTTCCTTCTAGCAATAATTGTGATTTTAATCATCACGGTTGGAATCATCTATTACATGTTAGGGAGCATTATATCTACAGGGGTGGAAACTGTAGGACCAAAGGCCACCGGTGGTAATGTCAGGCTGGCCCATGTTAACATAGATCTTTTTCAGGGGCAGGCAGGATTAAGCGGGCTTGTCATTGGCAATCCACCGGGATTTACCGCAAAAAATGCATTTACACTCAAGACTGTCCGTGTAAAAATAGACAAAAGCACAATAATGAGAAACCCTATAATAATAATAGAGGATATTCTTATTGATGGCGCCAACATTACATGGGAAGGGCTTGCAGGTGATAACCTGAAAAAAATAATGCAGAACATCAAAAGATTTACCAATAAAACCATTGGTACTACAAAAAGTGACAGGACATCTGTGCAAGAAAAGAAAAGCACTCCCCAAAAGAAGATTATAATAAACAATTTCAGGTTTCAAAACAGTTTTGTACATATTGTATTAGGCGATAAAGAAATTGCAAATATAAAACTGCCGGATATATATCTTCAAGATATAGGTAAAAAGGAAGGTGGATTATCTATTGAAAAAGCAATAGAACGTTCTTATAATGAGATAATGAAAGATCTTCAGAACTGTATCAATGACAATCAGAAACTGTTGATCAAAAAACTTACAGAGTATAAACAGCAGGGAAAAAAGATTATCGAGGAGGGAAAACAGTCAGTAAAACAGATTCAGGAAAATATCGAAAAAGGAGATATTGACAGTGCTGTAAAAGGTGTACTCAACAATACAGACAAATTGAAAGGTATATTTGACAATTAACATAATTAAACCGGCATGGCCGGATCCAAAATATCCTGGCCACCCACGGATATGAAAATACAGACTGGTTTTTCAACATGGTTTTATGTGTTTTCATGGTAAAG
>JAGGTJ010000135.1 GCA_021163815.1 Deltaproteobacteria bacterium
GATGGCTAAGTAAAAATCTTCATATACAAGGCATAGTGTTTGGTCATGCGTGAAGGCATACAGGTAGTATGTCGAACGTATGGCCAAACACTATAACACAGTAGATGGAGACTTTTTACGACGCCATCAAAATTCAAGAATTTCTTTCTCTTTTTCTGCTGTAATATCATTTACTTTTTTGATAAAGTCATCCGTGATTTTCTGTACCTCATCATGGCTTTTATGAAAATCATCCTCTGAAATTTCCTTGCTATTTTTTAGTTCTTTAAACATATCATTGGCATCACGCCTATGGTTTCTAATAGAGATCTTTGCCTCTTCGGCTATTTTTTTGGCAACTTTTAACAGATCCTTGCGTCTTTCCTCTGTTAAGGGGGGTACAGACAGCCTGATTATCTTGCCATCATTCATGGGAGTCAGACCCAATTCAGATTTCAGGATGCTTTTTTCAATTTCTCCAATAATAGACTGATCCCACGGCTGAATCATTATAAGACGGCTTTCAGGGACAGATATAGAGGCTACCTGATCAAGAGGCATTAATGTTTCATAGCATTTCACCTTTATTCCATCTAACAAACTCACAGATGCCCTTCCAGTCCTTATCCTGCCGAATTCCCTTTTAAGCGCTTCAACGCTTTTGGTCATGTTTTCCCGTAATTCAGAAAGTATTTGCTCTTTCATGATTTATCCTCAAATGTGGCTTCCTTTGCATACAAGGTACTACAATAAGGTTCTGTTTATGGCAGTTCTGATCAGCTTGATCCCATATAAAAGAGATTGGTTGCCGTGAAAACATACAGAACCATACAGGGATTCTGCAAACTTGATATATGTTTACGTATTGCGAAAAAGGCCTTTTATAGTTAGATTTGCCTTAACAGTACATCAATAAGTAAGATGATAAGAGAAAAAGCATGGTGCTTTAGATGGTTTTTTTGCAAAGTCGTAAATTTTATATTTGTGAAGGGGGATAAAACAATAAAACAGCCTCATAAACAGTGTGAATTTTATTTTTTGTAAAATAACCTCATCGCTGATACTTAAAAAAAACAACGAACCTTGTAAATCGTTTTATTCGCCTAACTGATAACGAACAAAACGTCTTATCTCTATTTTTTCTCCTGTCTTGGCTATCATTTCATTGAGCAGGTCATTAACGGTAATATCAGGGTTTTTTACAAAGGCTTGTTCAAGCAGACATACCTCAGAAAAAAATTTTCTCAGTTTTCCTTCAACTATTTTATCAATAATCTTTTCTGGCTTTCCTGATTCCTTTGCCTGGGTAACATAGATGTCTTTTTCTTTTTCTATTACATCCGCTGGTACACCGTTCTGATCAATGGCAATAGGATTAGATGCAGCGATATGCATTGCAATATCTTTTGCAAAAGAGGTAAAATCGTCTGTTTTGGCGGTAAAATCCGTCTCACAATTGATTTCAACCAAAACCCCCAATTTTCCTCCTGCATGTATATATGATTCTATCCGTCCTTCAGAGGCAACTCTTCCTCCTCGTTTCATGGCAGTTGCAATGCCCTTTTTTCTTAAATATTCAATGGCCTTGTCTATATCACCATTGCATTCTTTAAGGGCCTTTTTGCAGTCCATGATTCCAACGCCGGTTTTGCTTCTTAGCTCTTTAATTAATGTAGTAGAAATGTCCATTCAACAGAATCCTCCAAAGATTAATGTGTACCCGCCCACGGAAAAATTCAGGGCACATCAGATTCAGAAGTTAATTTTTACACCTAAAACCTGCATAAACTATTTTAAAAAGGAAATTATACTTTTGATGAGCCTGTAAAAAGTCGAGTCGATGGATAGGTAAAAATCTTCATATACAAGGCATAGTGTTTGGTCATACGTGAAGGCATACAAGATGTCTAACCTATACCAAATACTCACAGTAGATGGAGACTTTTTACGACGCTATCAAGATTTATTTTTGTTCAGCAGAGACAGCCTTATCTTTCTGTTCATTTGGAATTACAATGACCTCCGGGCCTTTTTTATCCTTTTCATCTTTTTTTCTGTCAACTGTTTTGGCCTGTTCTTCTTCCTGTTCTTTTTTGCGCAACTCCTCCTCAAGTTTCAGACGTTTTTCTGCCTGCTCATGACCTTCTATACATGCATCTGCAATTTTTGAAGATATCAGCCTGATTGCCCTGATAGCATCATCATTGCCTGGAATTATAAAATCGACATCGTCGGGATCACAGTTAGAATCTACTATGGCAATAACAGGTATTTTCAGCTTTCTGGCCTCCTTGACTGCTATTTTTTCTTTTTTGGGGTCAACAACAAAAACAGCACCAGGCAGGCTGTCCATATTTTTAAAACCACCCAGGTTCTTTTCAAGTTTCATTCGTTCTTTTTCAAGTTTCAAGGCCTCTTTCTTGGTATAGCGGTTTATAAAGCCATCTTCCTGCATTGCTTCCAGTTCTTTTAAACGTGCAATACTTTTCTTGATTGTCTGGAAATTGGTCAATGTCCCTCCTAACCAGCGATTGACCACATAAAACATGCCGCACCGCTCGCTTTCTTCTATTATCGAGTCGCGTGCCTGTTTTTTAGTGCCTACAAACAGCACTGAGTATCCGTCGGCCACTATCTTGGAGGTAAAATCATAGGCAATTTTGAATAACCTCACCGTTTTTTGAAGATCAATAATATGTATTCCATTGCGGGCACCAAAGATATATGGTTTCATCTTGGGGTTCCATCGTCTTGTCTGATGACCGAAATGTACGCCTGCTTCCAAAAGTTGTTTCATAGTGACTATTGCCATTTTTCTCCTTTCTCCTCGGCCATAGTGGCCTTTTTGCATGGGTTATTCCTTGGTTCAGGCCCTTTTTGCTAAGATAAGATGGCCAAACAAAAAACACCCCTGATCATACCTGTGAATGAAAAAACGTACGATCAGGAAAGTTTGATATGTTTTTGTTTGGTTTGTACCCACTTATAAATGGGTTAATATTTAGGCACCTATGCATAGTATGGCAAAACCTTTTGTTGCCTTAAAGTCTTACCAACCTGAACCTGTGAAGTTATTACATAGTTTATATCCAAACTTGAGACCTTATGTATATTGCTCAACCTGCAATTTAAACTTATCTATTTAACATTGAAACATGGCCTTTGCAAGCAAAAATTATTGCATTTTCTGAAGCCGGAGGTTTTTATAATGGAAAAGAGGGATAAACTACTTGCAGTCAAACGGTGCCTTGACTCAATAGAAGAGGAGAGGTTTTTTCCATGGGCCTGTCTTAGCAAAGATGCAATACGTGAAAAGGAAGAAAAGTCAATAAGATATGGTCACAGGCAAAACTTTTCTGTAGATACTGACCGTATTCTGCATTCACTTGCCTTCTCACGTTATATTGACAAGACTCAGGTCTTTTTTCTGATTGAAAATGATCATATAACACACCGTGTTCTGCATGTTCAACTGGTTTCTAAGATTGGAAGGACACTTGGCCGTATCCTAAGGCTGAATGAGGACCTGATTGAGGCCATAGCTTTGGGTCACGACATTGGACATACGCCTTTTGGCCATGACGGAGAAAAATTTCTTTCCGAGCAGTGCAGGGCACATGGCATTCAAAACTTTCTGCACAATGTGCAAAGTGTAAGGTTCTTGCAGAAGATCGAAAAAAAAGGGAAGGGATGGAATCTGACTCTTCAGGTTTTGGATGGAATACTGTGCCATGACGGAGAGTTGCACTGTGAAAAACTGGTTCCAAACAGGGATAAAGGTTTTGACACCCTCAGAAAAGAAATAAAGAAAAAAGAGAATGATCCGTCTGTTGATCTTTTACCTATGACCATGGAAGGGTGTATAGTGAGAATGGCCGATACAATCAGTTATGTTGGCAGAGACATTGAGGATGCAATCAGGCTTGGTTTAATAAAAAGAAAGGACCTTCCAGATAGCTGCACCAAAATTCTTGGCACAACAAACGGGACAATAGTATATACTCTTGTAGAAGATCTGGCCTTCAACAGCATGGACAAACCCTACGTGAGTTTTAGCAGTGAAGTCGGCTTGGCCTTGAAAAGACTGAAACGGTTTAATGAGAAGTACATATATAACAATCACCGTATAAAATACCAGAATCCAAAGATAAGGCTTATGTTTGAGCTCCTGTTCAAGACCTATCTCAAGGCCCTTGAAACAGGGGATAAAACATCTGCCATATACTCAGGGTTTTTGGACGGTATGTCGGAAGAATATAAAGAAACCACACCGTTACCGGGTATTGTGCGTGATTTTATAGCGGGTATGACCGACAAATATTTTTTGACTCAGTGTCATACAAACCTGTTCCCCAATAAAATTCTTTCCTTTTCATAGTTTGTGCCTTTCCATAATTAAAATGGTCTTGATATTGCAGGAAATAAAGATGTCTTGTCGTATGATTGTTCTGTTTTTTTGTATCAGCCCAGTAATTAGGGGGAGAACAGCGAATGTACTATGGGGGCAAGAGAAATTTTCTTCCGCTCCGGGTCTCCCGTTTCCCTGTGTTCTATCCTGCAAACTCGATGTCTGCAGGGTTCAGGGTGCAATATAAAACCGCAACGCATATGGAGAGTGCTATGTTGAACAAAACAAAGGTGATCGCAACTATTGGACCAGCATCAAAAAGCCGAAGTATGCTGAGGAAACTGATTACGGTTGGTATGAATGTGGCGAGAATAAATTTTTCCCATGGTGACTATGAGGAACACAGGGATGTGATTTTGACAATACGCGATCTGTCAAAGGAAATGAACAGGCCTGTGGCCATACTTGTTGATCTTCAGGGACCCAAGATAAGAACATCGAGACTGAAAAATGGCAAGCCGGTTCTGTTGAAAAAAAATGAAACCATACAAATAACTACAAGAGATGTTGAAGGGACTGAAAAACTTATAGGAACAGTCTATAAAGATCTGGTCAAGGATGTAGAACCGGGGGACAAAATCCTTATTGACGATGGTCTTATTGAGCTCAGAGTGTTATCCAAGGACAAGGATACTGTTACATGCAGGATCGTACACGGAGGACTTTTAAAAGAACATAAGGGCATAAATCTGCCCGGCGTTAAGATTTCAGCACCTTCCCTGACAGAGAAGGATAAAGAGGACCTTTTATTTGGGCTCAAAATGGAAGTGGATTATTTTGCGCTTTCCTTTGTCAGGACAGCCAAGGACATACGAACCATCAAATCGATAATAGCCAAGGAATCTTCCCTCAATATTCCTGTTATTGCCAAGATAGAAAAACCGGAGGCAGTAACTAATCTGGATAAGATCCTCGAGCTTGCAGACGGCCTGATGGTTGCACGCGGTGATCTTGGCGTTGAGCTTAGACCGGAGTTGGTTCCTGCCATACAGAAAGAAATTATCAGTAAAAGTGTTTTGGCGAATAAACCTGTAATAACTGCAACTCAAATGCTTGAGAGCATGACTGAAAACCCCATTCCAACAAGGGCAGAGGCATCTGATGTGGCTAACGCTATTTATGATGGCACAGATGCAGTTATGTTATCCGGTGAAACTGCCGTAGGAAAGTATCCTGTAAAGGCTGTCCGTATGATGGTAAGGATTGCGGCAGAGACAGAAAAATCACCGTTTATGAGATATAATATCCACTATAACAAGGATCCGCAGTCTCTTATTCCTCATGCAATAGCACAGTCCGCGGTCAATGCCCTTCATGAGGTGGGAGCCAAGGCAATCCTTGCCTTTTCTGTATCAGGAAGTACCTCAAAACTCATTTCAAAACAACGTCCCTCGGCCCTTATATACAGCTTTTCACCTTCAGAACGGGTGTATAATAAGCTTGCCCTGGTATGGGGTGTACATCCTCTTCTTATTCCACCCATAAATGATACAAAAGGTATCATTGTGGCGGGAGAAAAAATCGCAATTGATAAAAAGGCAGTCAAAGATGGCGACCTTGTTATACTTGTAACAGGACTGGCCCTCAAACAGGGATCCACAAATATTGTGAAGATACACAGGGTAGGACATTTAGACTGAACATAAATGCCCTTCCACTGTTCTTTGTTGAGCTGTTAAGGATGTTGTTTACCGTGAAAACACACAGGTGTACCGAACCAGCCTGTATTTTTTCATGGCCGTGGGTGGCCAGGATGTTTTGAATCCGGCCATCCCGGTTTAGGAGATTAATAATGAAACTTACTGAATCAAGAGAATGGAAAGATCTTCAGTCTCATTTTGAAGAGATGAAAGATGTACATATCAGAGACTTGTTTGCAGATGATCCAGACAGGGCAACCAGGTTTACAGTGGAAAGTATGGGCCTGTATGTAGATTACTCCAAGCACCGTATAAACCAAAAGACAATGGATCTGCTTTTAAGACTGACAGAGGCCTCAAATCTTAGAGGGACCATAACGGATATGTTTACAGGAAAAAAGATTAATATAACGGAAGATCGTCCTGTTTTGCATATAGCCTTAAGAAACCGTTCCAATACACCAATATATGTTGATGGAAAGGATGTTATGCCCGGTGTTAATGCAGTGCTTAAAAAGATGGAGGCATTCTCTGACGACATTCGGACTGGGAAAAGAAGGGGTTTTTCGGGCAGGAAAATAAAACATGTAATAAATATAGGCATTGGGGGGTCTGATCTCGGCCCATCCTTTGTGTGTGAGGCCCTGAAATATTATTCAGACAGAAATATCTCCACGTCTTTTGTGTCCAACGTTGATCCGACACACATTACTGAAACACTTAGGGGAAAATCCCCTGATGAGACACTGTTTATTATTGCATCCAAAACATTTACCACGCAGGAAACAATGACAAATGCCAATACCGCCAGAAAATGGCTGCTTGGGCATACAGGAGAGGAAAAATCAGTTGCATACCACTTTGTAGCGGTTTCGACCAACATAGAAAGGGTCAAAAACTTTGGGATAGATCCGGGTAACATGTTTGAATTCTGGGACTGGGTTGGAGGCAGGTATTCCCTGACATCTGCAATCGGTCTGTCAATCATGATTTCCATTGGGCCTGACAACTTTTATGATATGCTGGATGGCTTTCATGAAATGGACTGCCATTTCAGAGATACCCCTTTTGAACAGAACATCCCTGTTTTATTGGCTCTTATAGGAATATGGTACAATAATTTTTTTGGAGCACAAACATATGCCATTCTTCCCTATGACCAGTATCTGAACAGATTTCGTGCCTATCTTCAACAGGCAGATATGGAAAGCAATGGAAAATGCGTTGACAAACAGGGGGACAAGATAACCTACCAGACAGGGCCTGTTATCTGGGGAGAACCAGGAACAAACGGTCAGCATGCATTTTACCAGTTGATACACCAGGGAACAAAACTTATTCCTGCTGATTTTATCGGCTTTGTGAATCCCCTTAACCCTCAGGGTGATCATCACGCCAAATTGATCTCAAACCTGTTTGCACAGACAGAGGCCTTAGCCTTTGGAAAAAACGAGAAGGAGGTAAAGGCGGAAGGCACTGAAAACAGGTTAATTCCGTATAAGGTATTTGAAGGTAACCGTCCAACCACCACAATTATGGCAGACAGGCTTACCCCTGCTGTTCTTGGTAAGCTTATCGCCATGTATGAGCATAAGATATTTACCCAGGGGGTCATCTGGAACATCAATTCTTTTGACCAATGGGGGGTTGAGCTGGGCAAGGCCTTGGCAAACAGGATACTGCCTGAACTCCTGTCAGAAAAAGATGTCTCCGTGCATGATTCTTCAACCTCAAATCTGATAGAATATTACAGAAAGTATGCCCGGAAAAACGGGAAATTGATACTGTAACAAAATAATGTTTTTTTGTAATAGCTCAACAAACAGGGGCAGGAGGCTTTTTCCTCCGCTTTTGGCCTCCGGGCTGGTCTCTTCAGTAAC
>JAGGTJ010000152.1 GCA_021163815.1 Deltaproteobacteria bacterium
TCTCAACATATGAAAGCCTTGTAAGAGTCTCAAGAATTTTCACAGCACATAGTATACTGTGTGCTGTTCTTCTTATAACCTAAAACCTGCATAAACTATCTTCAAAAAGGAAATTATGTTTTTAATATCAAGAAATTACATAAAGATTGTGCTCACATGACACACATCGATTTGAATGCGGCCACAAAGGTTGGAGTTTTTTGAAAAATCGCCAATATCGGAGGGACAACATGGCATATGACGCATCAAAAGATCAGGTTCTTGGTTCATGGGAAAACAAAGAAACAGGATTGACTGTCTCTATATACCGTTATGGTGAGGGGGACCCAAAGTTACAGATAGGTCCCCGCACTTACACGAAAAAGGACGGAACAAAAGGAAAGACAAAACCGGGAAGGCTTACCATGGACGACGTATTATGGCTTTATGAAATTATTGATGAAATCAAGGACAAGATGACGGGATTATTCCTTGAAGAGGGAAAAGAAGAGGAATAGGATCATATTGCAAGGATCTCACTATGCAACTGATTTTGTCCCGAAAACTCTCTCAAATATGGTATCAACGTGTTTCAGGTGAAAATCAATATTAAACAGCTCTTCTATCTCACCTCTGTCAAGAAATTTCCCTATATCCTTATCATTCAGGATAAGAGTCTTAAAATCAGCATCACTTTCCCAAACCTGAAGAGCATTCTTTTGTACCATAACATAGGCATCCTGCCTTGTTACACCTTTTTTTGCCAATGCAATAAGAATCTGTTGAGAAAAAATAAGACCTTTTGTCCTGTTAAGATTTTCCATCATACAGTCGGAATGAACCACCAGGCCCTTTAATATGCCACACAGTCTGTGAAGCATGTAATCAACAAGTATAGTACTGTCAGGGGCAATTATCCTCTCAACAGAAGAATGACTGATATCCCTCTCATGCCATAGGGGGATATTTTCCATTGCTGCAAGACAGTTTGAACGAACAACCCTTGCAAGGCCGCATATGTTCTCTGCACCTATGGGATTTTTCTTGTGCGGCATGGCTGAAGAACCTTTTTGCCCCTTGGCAAAAGGCTCTTCCACTTCAAGGACCTCAGTCCTCTGCAAATGCCGTATCTCAAAAGATATCTTTTCCATTGTGCCTGCAAGAATCGCCAGGGCCGTAAAATACTGGGCATGGCGATCCCGCTGAACTATCTGTGTTGAGATCTCTGCAGGTTTAAGCCCCAATTTCCTCATTGTCAGGGCCTCCACCTCTGGTGATACATTGGCAAAGGTCCCTACCGCTCCTGACAATTTTCCATAGCCGATAACCTCAAGGGCTTCGTTCAACCTCTTAATATTCCTGTTCATTTCAGAATACCATACCGCCAGCTTGAGGCCAAAGGTTATAGGCTCAGCATGTATTCCGTGTGATCTGCCAATCATAACGGTGTACTTATGCTCAAATGCCCTCTCTTTTATGACCTCCATTATATCCTTAACACCATCAATAATCATAGCAAGTGCATCTTTCAAAAGAAGGGCAAAACTTGTATCAAGAATATCCGAAGATGTAAGTCCGAGATGTACATACCTTGAGTCAGAACCTATATTTTCTTCCAGATTGGTTATAAAGGCAATAACATCGTGTCTTGTTTCCTTTTCAATTTCAAGGATACGATCCACAGAAAAATCTGCCTTTTCCCGAATTGTTTGCATGGCCTCCAAAGGAACTATTCCCTCCTCCGTCATTGCCTCACATGCAGCCAGTTCCACCTCAAGCCATTTTCTGTACCGGTTTTCATCACTCCATATCTGCCCCATCTCAGGACGCGTATATCTCGTAATCATCTTTTTTTATCTCCGTCTTTATATTTCTCCCCCGTTTTCTCCAACACCTTATAGTAATAGTATTCCGTATCTTCCAACAGAGGAGAACCCTTGCCCATCATGTTTAGCTTGGTAATCATAAGATTAAGCCTTTTCATGTGGCGATACCTCTCCTGTTCATCAGGAATGGATTCAAGCAAATCTTCTACCCGCCTGATTTCTTTTCTCAATTCTATTTCAGGCGGCAAGCAGTCGGCATTTTTGAGTATTTTGTATGCCAAACGCAGATCCTCAGGCACATGGCTGTCATCCTCTATGATTACAGGCTCGTGACTGCCCTCAAGATCATCAAAGTCTCCCCTTTCCTGTGCCTCCCTTATCTTTCTTTCAACCACCTCCTGAAAAGCGTACATAATTACTGATCTCTCCTGTAAAATTTCAAAGTGTTTTTAGTCTCATCAGGTTTGTACTTTCTATCATAGACAGACCATTTCGTCAAAAAATCCCTGACAAATACATCTTATCTATTAATCAAGTTCGTTGCTCATAAGCTGCCGCGAAATAACATAAACCAGCTTTTTACGAATTCATCAATTGTGATAGATAAATAAAGAACGGCAGGAGGGTTTTTTTGGTGTGACCGTTTTTAAAACAGCTTATACCTAAAAACCTGCATAAACTATCTTCAAAAAGGTTATGCAGGACTTGGCCAATACAATAAATCTGTACATTTGATGCAATTGTAAAAAAAACGGTTTATGGTGTTTACCGTGAAAACACACAAAACCGTGCTGAAAAACCAGAATGTATTTTCATATCCGTGGGTGGCCAGAATATTTTGGATCCGGCCATGCCGGTTTAACCGATCATCTTGCAAAGGGCTGCAAGTTATTCCTGCTTTGGCACCATAGAACTGAAGCTCTGACTGATCTGTGTCATACGGGACATATAGGCATCCAACTGGGCAAATCTTTTTTTCAACATATCTTCATAAAGCGTCAACCTGTCTTCTTCGGCCGCTATTCTCTCGTCAATACCATCTATAACGTCATTATAGTTTTTCTTTGAACTGCTTATAGGGCCACTTGAACTCATAAGATCAGACATCTCACTGCTTATTGAGGTTGCAATACCATTTCTTAATCTCAATTCTGCAGTACGTGTACCTGTCCCGGCAGCATATGTTATATTCAATGCAATACCAGCCTCGGGCCCCGACATGCCTGTAAGGCTATAATTGCCGCTGCTTCCGGCAAGGCTTACCCAATCACCCCAATCACCGTTATTAAGTTTGAAACGTCCCCTTTCATTGTCCGTATCGATCTCAACCTGATATACTCCCGGCGTAGCTGTATCGAGACTGCTTGCAAAACTTATACGACTATCATCCGTAACCCCGTCAAAATAGGAAGAAAACAGTCTCACGACCGCATCAGGATTGCTTTTCAGCGCACTTTCGAGCTTGGATGTATCCAGTTTCAAAAGCCCCTCTGTTTCAGAGCCTTCCAAGGTATCTGTAGAAAAACCTATCTGCTCAATGTTAGTATATACATCGTCTGGGTCAGAAAATCCTGGGGCCACATTTGAGACAAGATTGTCCAGTCTGGATTTTATAATCTGAAGGGAGGCATCGCCAATCAGAGATCCGGCTTCTCCCGTGCTGATATCATACTTGCTAGCATCCTTGATAGCAGTTCTTACCTTGTTGAAGGCATCTTTAAACTCCTGTATCTTTTCTACCACTGCATCAGTATCAACAGCAACCCCTACAACCGAGCTGCCCGTACCTGACAGATTAATGGAAAGCCCTTCAATCAGATCAGATATGCTGTTGGTAGACCTTTCTATCCAGCCGGAAGAAGGATATCCATCCAGCCTTATCTGTGCATTACTGGCAGCCTGTGTCTCCTGAAACACCCCCGATGCATTGCTAAAATCTTCCGTTCCACCTGTACCATCAAGAGTGGTTCCGGAATCGGGATTCATTACAATACTGTAATCAGAACCGGTATCATCACCGGAAAGGACAAGATGTTGGGAACCACTACCCGTTCCCCCGTCATTAAGTATTGAGGCATTTACACCGGCATTGCTTGCATTGATAAGATTTTTCAGATCCTCAAGTGTACTGCCTGTAACAACCGTCAGATTAACGGGTGAATTGTCTCCATACCTGAACTGAAAGACCTTGTCTGTTCCGCTTGCATTTATTGTCTGTTTAAAGGAAGATGCAGTAAAATTCGTGGTGCCGTCTGAACCATTCATTGTCATATCGTTATCCGGATCTATTGTAATAGACAGCGATGGATCAGGATCGGTCTCTGACAGAACAAGATGGTCATAGCCGTTGGAAGTTACTATACTGGCAGTAACTCCGGGATTGTCTGAGGCGTTATTTATATCGTTCATCAGATCCTGCAAAGAATCACCACTGTTTACAGTAATGGTAGAGGTAGTACCATTGTAACTGTAGGAAAATGTCTTGTCACCTCCACTATCATTTATTGATGCAGTCTGATCCGTCACCCCGTTATGAAGCTCAAGATCATTCTGTATACCGTGATGTACCTCTGTTGCAGCCTGCGCCAGTTGATTTACTGTAATCGTATGTGTGTTTATTGCCGCATTCGAATCTGCAGATGCAGTCAGCACATTTTCATCAGAGGAAGATGCACTCCGTACCATCAACTCATTGACTCTGTCCATTCCCCGCAATGTGGAATAAAATGCAGACATGGCAGAATCCACCGTCCCCACAGTATCTAACTTATTATTAATATTGGCCTTTCTATCTTCTAAAGGCTTTATGTATGCTGTTTTTCTGGCTTCTACAAGCGCATCAACTATCTTGTTAAAATCCTGTCCACTGCCAAAGCCTAAAAACGAAATGGAACCAACCATATCTATCTACTCCAATTGACAATCATATTCATGGATTTATTTTTGCAGCAAAACCCATGCCAGCTATCGTGACAAACTATATTCATCTATTCTTTAACAAAAACTGCCTGTTAAACCAAAACAATATGATCTGCTGCAAAGAACAGACAGACAGGCGGATACAAATAAAACATATTCCCCTATTTATCGACAGGGGTCATTTCACACAGTTGCACAAATAACATTATGATAATCAGGCAACTATGTTTGCAGCCTGGTATTCGTTTGCATTATATTCTGCCTCTATTTCCATCTTTTGTTCATAAACATCTTGCCAGCCTTCTCTCAGGTTTGACAGAAGATCTATTACATCATTAAGTCCCTGTATATCGTTATCCCATTTTGAAATCATCAGATGACGATCCATAAAGAAATAAAGGCTCCGTAATTTTGCGGCTATCTCTCCTCCCTGTTGAATATTAAGAGAATTGTTAAACTCCACTATTATATCTCTTGCCTTGTTTGCATAAATATTCTTGTTTTTTATATCGCCCTGTTCGGCAAACTCCACTGCCTTTTTCAAAAATGTTATTGCACCATCATACAACATCAGAACCATTTTCAACGGACTTGAAGTGCTGATATCATTTTTTTTATAGGTAGAGTATATGTCATTCATGTCTCACCTCATCTATTATTCCAAAAACCACATTGGCCTGTCTTCCATCCATGTTTAACAGAAACAGGTGTGATACATACACGGCTTCATCCATCCTTTTTTTATAACTATCCAATCAGTTTCATGGCCATCTGTGGCACCATATTTGCTTGGGAAAGCATGGCAGTTGCTGTCTGTGCCTTTATCTGGTTATTAATAAATGTAGTCATTTCTCTTGCCACATCCACATCAGATATCTGGGATTCTGCAGCCTGGATATTTTGTGCCTGAATGGTAAGGTTGGTGACTGTAGCCTGAAGCCTGTTCATCATTGCACCAAAGTGTGCCCGTGCTGTATCCTTTGTAGTTATTGCACTATCCAACCTGGTAAGGGCTGCCTGTGCACTGGCCTGAGATGCAATGGTTACGCCCGTGGTATTCAGACCGTTAGAGCCAGATGTCAGATCCTTCATATGAATGCTGTAATAGTCCTCGGAACTGTCATTACCAGTACCAAAATGGATTGTTACCGTACCAGTTGCGGAGTTCAGCATCTTGACACCATTGAAATCAGTAGCCTGCGCAATCCTGTCAATTTCAGTCCTCATCTGACTGAACTCATTGTTCATGATGGTTCTCTGTGCAGATGTATAGGTACCGGTAGCTGCCTGTTCTGCAAGTTCTTTCATACGGATCAGTTTCTCATCAATAACAGAGGCCGCACCATCCATGGTCTGAAGCATGGAAATTGCGTCATTGGCATTTCTTACACCCTGGTTAAGGACCGTAACATCAGAACGCATCAGTTCCCTTACTGCCAAGCCTGCCGCATCATCTGATGCTCCGTTTATCCTCAATCCTGATGACAAACGGTTGACAGACTTGGACAATGCATTATAACTTCTTGTCAGGTTGTTGAATGCCGTTAACGCCATAAGGTTGTGATTAATTACTAATGCCATGAGTTTATCCTCCCTGTGCTTTTTTGTTCGATATTTTGAGATACCCATAGCGGGTCTCTACCTTTACCGTTGAATATTTTATCGTCATCAACCCTGCAATACTTTAATATGATTTTTTATATTCCTGAAAAAAAACATGCTGTTTTATGCTTTCAGGAACCTTGGTTCTGACTATGTCGTTTAACTCACACTTAGGATATAGATAATGAACATTGAAATTAAGGATCTGCAACCGGGGATGATACTTGCATCTCCAGTTTACAATATACAAGGTCTTCTGCTGTTAAAGGCCGGTGCTGAATTGACTGAACTGAACATCAAGATGCTAAGATCATGGGGTGTGGATTCAGTAGCCATATATGACCAGAGAAAGGGAAAAGAAGACATTCAGGACACAGAGTCTGATGCAGACAAAAACATGATCTCGGATATAAAAACAGAGTTAATGAGCAAATTTGAAGGGACACTAACACATCCCGTCATGCAAAAAATCATGGATGCAGCAATAGATATCATTCAAAAGAGATCTACGACAAAAAGGTAATTATTATATGAAGTTAAAAAAGCTCGAACGTATTGTCACACACATAGAAGATCTCCCAACACTTCCAACCACGGTACTGAAAATAACCGAGCTGATCAACAATCCAAAATCATCCGCCCGTGATATTGCCGATATTGTCACTGATGACCAGGTCCTGACGGCAAGGCTTTTAAAATTGGTAAACTCATCTTTTTACGGTTTCCCCCAGAAAATATCCACAGTTACAGGCGCAATTGTCCTTTTGGGTTTTGACGCCATAAGGGATCTTTTACTCACTACCTCCATTTTTGATGTCTTTCTGACAAAAAACAAGGCCATAAAAAACGATCTGGAAAGGTTATGGAAACACTCACTGGGCTGTGCTGTAGCAGCCAAGGTCATTGGTAGTTATACAAAACACGACAAATTAGAAGAACTCTTCGTGGCAGGTCTTTTGCATGATATTGGAAAAGTTGTTGAGGCACTCTTTTTTCCGGATGATTTTTCCCGGATATCCTCCCTTGTAACCCAGAAAAGAATCCGAATAGTCCAGGCTGAAGAGGAAATACTTGGATTCACACATGCGGATACAGGAAAACTGTTGGCAGAGCAATGGAATCTCCCCCCAAAACTGGTGAGCGTTATTGCCAATCATCATACAGCAGAAAAACTGACAGGAAGGTTTATTCAGGAAATATCAATTGTCCATATTTCTGACATCATATGTCGGGCACTTGACCTGGGCTCCGGAGGAGACAATATGATTCCACCATTAAATGAGCAAGCCTGGGACATTCTGTCGTTGGATACTGACCTTATTTATGAAATCATGGAAAAAGTGGATAGGGAATTCAAGGATCTGAGCCTTTTCGTATAGATAGTACCCATACACAAATCAGATAGATACCGTAGAATTTTTATTCCACCTAAATCCTGCAAGCGTCGAGTTTGCCGAAGATGCAAGGCGGCAAGGGCGCAGACGTACTCCGATACTTCAAGTCCTTGCCAACACCGCAGATTCGGTAAAATCG
>JAGGTJ010000082.1 GCA_021163815.1 Deltaproteobacteria bacterium
TGCAAAAAAAAGCAAGCAACGCATCATAATCAAATCTTTAACACCAGTAAAAAAACTCCTCCTCAAACAGGAACAATGAACAAAAAAGCAAAAAATCTATTGTCCTATCTTTATCATAATAAACCCTTGCATAACGTCCTGCTTTGTCCAATTTCTGTACAGAATATTCAATATATTCCCCAGGTTAAAATCTTCACCTTCCCTGAACCTATACAAGGCTTAAACATTTTGCAAAGGTTTCTCAAAAAAAATCATATCAAATTTGTGTAGTTATAATTCACCTTGATTCAAAAGTCAATATCTGTTTTTATCATTACTAATTCGGCAGTAATAAATATGTCTTGTGCATATATTCACACCAGGGCATAAAAAAAAGGCCCTCCCTTTTTTATTGTTGGGAGGGCCCATATTATGGGGGGCCTGACTGTCATTTTTAATCGAGACCTTTACATAACGTCCTGTTTTGTCCAATTTCTGTACAGAATATTCAATGTATTTTCCTAAGTCAAAGGCTTAACCTCCTGAATCCGGACAAAAATGAACATTCTTTAAAGGCCTACAGTCTTTCCCTCTTTAAACTATTTTAATGCGTCCTGTTTCTTTATCCATACCCGGACAAACCAGGAAAGCATAATCATCAATATCTAAACCGGCATGGTGGGATTCAAAATATCCTGACTATCACCGGATATGAAAATACGGCCTGGTTTTTCAGCACGGTTTTTTTTGTTTTTTCACAGTAAAATCTACGTAAATTTATGCAGCAACCGGATCCGCAAAGCCAAAGGAAGGGATCTTTATCCGATGCCTTACCGATTCATGCCGCGACTTAAAGGAGACAGTGGTCCAACATTCACGTGTACTCATCAACTTTTGCAACATGGAGACATTAAGCGAATGCCCTGAGCGCTCTACTACAAAATGGCCTATTATATGTACACCTGCAAGAGAAAGATCTCCTATGAAATCCAGAATCTTATGCCGTACAAATTCATCTTCGAATCTAAGTCCATCTTTATTAATGACCCTGAATTCATCTATGACAATTGCATTGTCAAGGGAGCCTCCATGTGCAAGGCCATTTTTCTTAAGAGTCTGAACATCCTTAAGAAACCCAAACGTTCGTGCGGTACTTATCTCTCCAACAAAATTCTGGCCTGAAAACAGCAGATCAAACTTCTGATTTTTTAGCAGAGGATGTTCAAAATCAATCATGTAACTGATTCGCAGTTCTTTTGAGGGATAAACAGCGATAGAACGATTGCCATCTTCCACCAAAAGGGGCCTTTTTATTACAATAAATTTTTTATAGGCCCTCTGCAAACTGATCCCTGCGTCATTGAGCAGAAAAACAAAAGGTGCCGCACTTCCATCCATGGCGGGAACTTCCGGCCCATCAAGCTCAACAACTGCATTATCAATACCCAGGCTGTAAAAAGCCGCCATAAGATGTTCAATGGTAGAAACCCTGTACTCATCATATCCAATGGAGGTAGCCAACATGGTATTGACCACATTATCATAATGAGCCTTCAGCATTGGAGAAGAATTCAAATCAACTCTGACAAACCTTATGCCAGTATCTGGCAAGGCCGGCTTGATTGTCATGTTAATCTTTTTTCCCGTATGAAGGCCAATTCCTGTGCATGAAATTTTTCTACAAACCGTGGCCTGTCGATAATCCACCTTCTGCCTCCCTGGCCATGTAAAAGACATGTCACGTTTCCAACCTGAAAACCTTACAGCCCCAAAAATTTATCCATGGAGGGACACTCTCCACAACACCTTGTAACATCTTAGGCAAAACGATCATATAGGAGATTCAGGTCGCATATTACCTTTTGGTAACTATTTCCTCATAAAGCAAGACCTATGCCAATCTCAGGACAAAAAGATAAAAGCGCCTTTATCCAGTGAAAACCCCTCTTTTATATAGGTAGTATACAGCATTTTCAATATAAAAATCAAGGGGATAACATAAATAACATAGCCAAACATAACATTGTAAAAACTGCAAAAGGATATTTGGGCAGCTTCTATCTTTGAGACATCTTCAAACAATCACAACCCTTAAAAGACCGCTCACCTTTCATGGATAACATGCTGATTTTAATATGTTTACAAGAAAAATCAAACAAACTGTGATCCTAACGGCACATAGAATTAATCTGCAAATTGGTCACAAAACACATAATCTCACAGCAACGCAAACAAAAATCATAGACATTCAACAACAGAGATAATAAAAAAAGCAATAACCAACTAATATCGTTAAGTTTTAACGCCAAAACAAAAGGCATTGATTTGATATGGATGACAACAACACAAAAAACATATATGATCTGTTTTTAATAAAATAAGGAGAGATTTCATATAAAAGTGTAGTGTTTTTACCACACATATTATGTTGTATCTGACACAAAAACACATGTATAAAACAATACTCACAAAGATCCTTTTACAAGATTCAAACATAAAACCTCGATAAGAAACAGGGTCTTTATGATGTGACTGCCAGATGGGGGCGGAATTTCCTTACCTGCCGTCGGCAGACAAATCATAGCCAAATGTAAGATACCGAAAACATGTTATTCCGGTCAAAATATTCGTCTTTCCTGAATTTACGAACATCCTTTCAAAGTTTTTTTTACAGGATAACAGAACATAACAGACCTCGTGAAATGTCTGCTATAACGTCTTACCGGCCATAACAGAAAAACAATGAAATACATACCAAAAATAGTTTTTATTATAATATTGTCTATGATATGCCAGTCAGGCTGCAAACCAAAACACTTGGTAAAGCACATAACTTACAAAAATGCACTTGTCCCTGTACGCATCTGTTACCCTGACTTCAAAGATGATATGGATATTAACTCCCTTAAAGTGGCAATAGAACAGAATCTGAAATATTTAAACAGATTAGGTCCTGACACAATATTTCATTACGGAGCAGATACATTCACATGCAGTCAGATAAAAACAGCACAGGAACTGTTTTTGAACATGTTAATGCAGGATCCTGATCAGGATCAATTTAATGAGTATATTCGTAAAAATTTCATTGTATACAGGGCCATAGGTCAAACAAAAACTGGAAAAACCCTGTTTACAGGCTACTTTGAACCTGTTCTTCAGGCACGTCTGAACAAAAACAGAATATTTAAATATCCCATATACAAAAAGCCTGATGATCTGATAAACATCGATTTATCCCCGTTTGGGAAACAGTTCAGGGGAAAACGCATAGTTGCAAAGATTGAAGGAAAAAAGATTACGCCATATTATTCCAGATCACAAATAGATACCCTGCATGTCCTTGACGGTAAAAACCTGGAAATAGCATGGCTTAAAAACTCGATAGACCGATTTTTTCTGCACATACAGGGATCAGGAAAGCTCCTTCTTCCCGAAAACAAAACTATTCAGGTAGGATATGCTGCCTCAAATGGACTGCCGTACAGAAGCATTGGACGATACATGTTCAAAAAGGGTTATTTGACGAAGGAGGAACTATCCATGCAAAACATACGGAAATATATTTCACGATATCCTGAAACAGCAGACAGTATACTCAACCATAACCCCTCATATGTCTTTTTCCGCATACTGCCAAATGGCCCATTAGGGAACATTAATGTACCGTTAACACCAGGAAGATCCATTGCATTGGACTCCAAACTGTTTCCAAAAGGGGCGCTTGGCTTTATATCCTGTAAAAAACCCATTATAGACAGTAAAGACAATATAGTAAGATGGGAAAAATTTTCGAGGTTTGTAGTTAACCAGGATACAGGAGGTGCAATAAAAGGCGCAGGCAGAGCTGATATATTCTGGGGAAGCGGGAAATATGCCAGGATTGTTGCAGGACACTTAAAACACGAGGGGGAGCTGTATATTATGATGATGAAAGGACCACAAAAAAAACAATAACATCTAAGCAAAAGTTCTATGGTTCTATGGTGAGTAACCACCAGGCGCCCAAGGCGTCGGCGGGTTGTGAGTCCACTGTGAACTTTGTCAGGCCTTAAAAGGAAATGCACCGCACAGGCAACGTATCAGCTCAATAATTAGGGGAATAACAACGAACGTAGCGCTGGGGTGGGAGGCCTTTTCTGCATCGGGACTTGCATCACATGTTGGTTAGATCTGACAAGCACAGCAGATCATATGGAGAATTTGGAAAAATCAGCAAGTTCCTTTAAAAGGGCTTCAACCCGTTGAAGCATGCCTACCCTGTTGTTTTTTAACCGTGGATCAGCCCTGGTCAAGACCTCCACATTATCAAAAAAATCATCAACCGGACCTTTAAGACCTGCCATAAGGGCCATGGCTCCATAGTAATCCCGGCTTTTTAGATACGCCTTAACCTCATTTTTAACTTCAGTATAGGTCTTCCACAGAATAATCTCGCTTTCCTCCCTGAACATGGACGTATCTATGTTATCCACTCTATCCTGATTCCTAAGGATATTGGAAACTCTTTTAAAGGTCAGGGCCAGCTCGTTGAATTCCCCTGACTGGACAGAAAATCTTTTTAACTGATCTATCCTTTTTCTCAAATCATTAACAGTATCAAAGGCAACCGAGATAACAGATTCAACAATGTCCGAATCATATCCCGCCCTCAGAATCAGATGCCTGTAGCGTTCCCTGAAAAAACCCATGACCTTTTCCAGAACTGTCTGAGAATCAAAATCCACCTGTTTTTTGAGTATCAATACGGCCTCATTGATCATCTTTTTCAAAGAAAGGGGCCAATCCCTGTCTTCAAGGATCCTGATTATGGCAAGGGCATGTCTTCTCAAGGCAAACGGATCTGAACTGCCAGAGGGAACAAGATTAACTGCAAAACATCCTGTAATGGTATCAAGCCGATCCGCAATACTCAAAACTGCTCCAAGTTCCGTTTCAGGCAGGGCACTGTCTGCTGCAACAGGCATGTAGTGTTCCTCAATTGCAACACACACCTCATCAGGAAAACCCTCCATCCTCGCATATTCTTTTCCTATCACTCCCTGAAGACTTGGGAACTCACAAACCATCTGTGTAACAAGATCACACTTACACAGATCTGCGGCGAGTCTTAGATCATCGTCTCTGTCAATGCCAAGATCATTACATATGGCTTGCGCAAGCTCCTTAAAACGAACAACCTTGTCAAATGAAGAACCCAGGTCGGCCTGATAAACTACATCTTTCAGATCTTCCAGCCTTGTCAGCAGGGGACGGGAACAATCCTCTCTGAAGAAAAAATCGGCATCGGCAAGCCTGGCCCTTAACACACGCTCATGACCTCTTATGACCACTTTTTCATCCCTTGGTCTGGTATTGTTCACGGCAACAAACCTGGGCATCAAATGATCATGGTCATCATACATGGCAAAGTATTTTTGGTGTTCTCTCATGGCCGTAATAAGAACCGCTTCCGGAAGGGAAAGGAATTTTTTTTCAAAACTTCCTGACACGGCAAAGGGATATTCAACAAGATTGGTAACCGTATTCAACAGGGCGATGTCCTCCAGGACCTTACCGCCAGCATTTGCCGTCACTGTTTCCACGGCCGTTTTAACAGACTGCTGCCGTTTTTTGGGATCCACCATGACAAAAGACTCGTCCATTACCGTAAAATAGTCGGAAACCGATCCGATTTTCTTTGGATCAGGAGACATGAACCTGTGCCCCCTTGTAAAGTTGTCGCTCTGTATGCCTCCCAGTTCAAATGGAACAACCTTTCCGTTCAACAGACATAATATCCAGTGAATAGGCCTGACAAACAAACAGTCTATGTTACCCCATCTCATGGACTTGGGCCACGGAACAGACAAAATCATATCCGGTAATATTTCGGCAAGGACTTCTGATGTTGGCCTGCCGGGAACAAGTTTGTTTACATGCAGATATTCACCCTTAGGGGTCTTTACAATATCAAGATCATCAACAGAGACGCCCTGTTTTTTTGCAAAACCCAATGCGGCCTTTGTAGGGTTCCCTTTTTCATCATATGCCACATTTTTGGGTGGCCCGTTAAACCCCTGTTCAAGGTCATCCTGCTTTTCTGCAATGCCATGCCCAACAAGGGCAAGACGCCTTGGTGTACCATAGGTTTCAAACCCGCTGTTTTTTATTCTGTTTGATTCAAATCCAGTCTGTACAAGCTGCTTCAGATCATACAGGGCATTATCAAGATAACCTGAAGGAATCTCTTCTGTTCCGATTTCAAGTATTAGTTCGCCATTCATAGACATCTCTTCTTTCATTACCACCTAAAACCTGCATAAAAAACAGGGCTTATGCCCTTAAAAGTGGATACCCCATTTCCTCTCTTTGAGCCAGATAATTCTTGCACGCCTTACGTGCAAGGTTCCTGATACGCTCGATATAGGCCGTACGCTGGGTAACACTGATGGCCCCCCTTGCATCCAGTATGTTAAATGTATGTGAACATTTAAGACACAGATCATAGGCGGGAAGCACCAGCCCTTCTTTACTGAGACGCAGGGATTCTTCTTCATACATATCAAACAGTTTTCTCAGCATATCAACGTTCGCCTGTTCAAAATTATATACAGAAAGTTCTTTCTCGGACGCCCTGTGTATATCTCCGTAAGTTATATGATCATTCCATAGAAGATCATAAACATTCTCTTTTTCCTGTAAATACATTGCAATTCTTTCAAGGCCAAAGGTAATTTCAACTGAAATAGGATCAAGACGAATACTTCCCGTCTGCTGAAAATATGTAAACTGTGTTATCTCCATACCATCAAGCCATACCTCCCAGCCAAGACCGGATGCACCAAGGGTGGGAGACTCCCAATCATCCTCAACAAACCGTATATCATGATCAAGAGGATCTATTCCAAGAGTTCTCAGACTTTCAAGATAAATATCCTGGATTTCAAGTGGCGACGGTTTGATCACCACCTGGTACTGATAGTAATGTCCTAAACGATTGGGGTTTTCACCATACCTGCCGTCAGTAGGACGCCTTGAAGGCTGCACATAGGCAACCGCCCACGGTTCAGGCCCCAATGTCCTCAACAATGTTGCGGGATTGAACGTACCTGCTCCCACTTCCTGATCATATGGCTGCTGAATTACACAGCCACACCCGGACCAGTATCTTTCAAGTGCCATAATCAATTCCTGAAATGTCATAATCTCTGCTCCACGCAACATAAATAAAACAATAACGTTTAAAGCTGATGGCGTCGTAAAAAGTCTCCATATACTGTGTTATAGCGTTTGACCATACGTGTGACATCCTGTATGCCTTCACGCATGGCCAAACGCTACGCCTTGTCCATGAAGATTTTTACTTAGCCATCGGTTTTACTTTTTACAGCGCTATAAAAGCTGGCACCTAAAACCTGCATAAACTACTTTCAAAAGGGAATTTATTCTTTTAATATCAGCAAATTACAGAAATATTATCCTTGTACAATACGCATCGATTTGAATACGACCAGAAAGGCTGCGGTTTTTGGAAAACAGTTTACCCTCAGGGCAGTGCCGATTTTACCAAACCTGCGACATTGGCAAGGACTTGATCGTAGTACACCTGCACTCTTGCCGACTTGCACCTGTCTGCCACAGGCAGGTATCAGGCAAACTCAACGCTTGCAGGATTTAGGTGGTAATATATATCAGGTCCTGCCGGAAGGAAGAAGGCCACAACCATTCCGGCAAAGACCATCAAGAAAAACCCTTTTAAGGCCCTCCTTGCAGTCAAGTTTAGCAAAGGATGTCGCAAAAAACAATAACCTATGCCTATCTATAGACAGATTGCACCTAAACCGGCATGGCCGGATCCAAAATATCCTGGCCACCCACGGATATGAAAATAC
>JAGGTJ010000169.1 GCA_021163815.1 Deltaproteobacteria bacterium
GGATATATATATCGACCTCCTTACTGACAGCGGAACCAATGCCATGTCCCAGAATCAATGGGCAGGAATGATGCAGGGAGATGAATCTTACGCCGGCTGCAAAAACTTCTACCATCTGTCAGACACCGTTAATGCCCTGTTTGGATTCGAATATTTTGTGCCTACTCATCAGGGAAGACCTGCAGAAAACATATTGTTCCAGCTTACCCTGAAAGACGGGGGCTATGTACCCAACAACATGCACTTTGATTCCACACGGGCCCATGTTATAGACAAAGGCGGCATACCAGTAGATCTCGTGATAGATGAGGCATACGATCCTGGTCTGCACCATCCATTCAAGGGTAACATGGATCCGGAAAAGCTAAGACAGTTTATAAAAGAAAAGGGTAAGGAGCATATCCCCCTGATCATGATTACAATAACCAACAACACAGGCGGGGGGCAACCTGTATCCATGGCAAATATACGGGAAATAAAATCAATTGCCGATGTGCATGGGATCCCGCTGTTTTTTGATGCAGCCCGTTTTGCAGAAAATGCCTGGTTTATAAAAGAAAGGGAAGAAGGATACAAAAACCGCTCTGTAAAAGATATTGTCTTTGAAATGATGGGATATGCCGATGGTTTTACCATGAGCTGCAAAAAGGACGGCCTTGTAAACATGGGGGGGCTTCTTGCCATGAGAGACAAAAACCTCTATGAAAGGGCAAAGCAGCTTCTTATACTTATGGAGGGTTTTCCCACGTATGGCGGTTTGTCTGGCCGTGATCTCGAGGCCCTCAGCATAGGTCTGAATGAAGTTGTCCAGGAGGAATATCTTTCATGGCGTGTAGGACAGGTAAAATACCTTGGGGACAAACTCCTTGAGCAGGGCATACCCCTTAGTGAACCTGTGGGAGGTCATGCCGTTTACGTAGACATAAAACGTTTCTTTCCCCACCTAAAACAGGAACTGTTTCCTGACAATGCCTTTGCCACGGCCCTTTACATGGAATCCGGTATAAGAACTGCTGCTCTCGGCAGTACCGCCTTTGCCTACAGGGATGAGGATAGTGGCAAGATGGTCTATCCCGAACTGGAATTTGTCAGGCTGACCATTCCAAGGAGGGTGTATACAAACAGTCACATGGATTTTGTCGCTCACAGTATCAATGAACTTTACAGGAAACAAGATCAAATCTCCGGCCTTAGGGTAGTTTATGATCCACCGGTACTCAGACATTTTACTGCCCGTTTTGAACCCATAAACATGGAGTCGTAAAGTGGAAGTAATCCCCTCTTTTTCTGAATTCAGCTCAATGGCCAAACAGGGTAATGTTATCCCCGTTTACAGAGAGTTTCTTGGCGATATTGAAACCCCTGTTTCCGCCTATTTCAAGATATCCGACAAATCATTTTCATACCTTCTTGAAAGTGCTGAGATGGGTGGGGAATGGGGACGCTACAGTTTCATAGGATACAGGCCCTATATAGTAATAAAAGGTTACGACAATGAAACTCATGTGGAAAGGGATGGAGAGGTAAAGGTTATTAAGGATATTGCCAATCCGCTTGATGTAGTAAAGGAATTGAGCAGGAATTTCAGACCGGTAACCATGGAAGGACTTCCACCTTTTAAGGGGGGATTTGTAGGATATGTGAACTATGATGTCATGAGAAAATGGGAGCGGCTCCCAGGACTGAGAGCTGCATCACCGGATCTGCCAGAGGTCCTGTTCTGTGCATCAAGACGCATGATCGTATTTGACCATTATACATATACGATCAAGGTGGTAGCCTTTGCATATATAACCGATGACAGGGATCTCAAATCCATTTACGATGAGGCATGTCATGAGATAGATACAACCATCAGGGAGCTGAAAAGCCCCCTCCCGGACATATGTTCTAAAAACCGGCCTGTTATCTCCCGAATAAAATCCAATTTTGAAAAAGAGGCATTTGAGGAAGCAGTCAGAAAGGCAAAGGAACATATCTTTGCAGGAGACATTATCCAGACAGTCCTTTCACAGAGATTCTCTGCAAGGTTTCAGGGAGATGATTTTGAGATTTACAGACATCTAAGAAGTATCAACCCGTCGCCATATATGTTTTATCTGAATTTTGGAGATGTCAAATTAATCGGGGCATCACCTGAAATACTTGTACGCCTTACAGATGGAAAGATTGAAGTCCGTCCAATAGCGGGCACAAGGCCAAGGGGAAAAAGCATGGAGGCAGACAAGGCCCTTGAAAGAGAACTTATCTCTGATCCCAAGGAAAGGGCCGAACATATCATGCTGGTAGACCTTGGAAGGAACGATGTGGGAAAGGTTGCACAGCCCGGATCGGTCACGGTTCCAAGACTCATGGAAATAGAGAGGTACTCCCATGTAATGCATATAGTATCCAACGTCGAAGGCATGATAAAACCAGGCATTGACAGCTTTGACGTGTTTATGTCTGCCTTTCCGGCAGGTACGGTTTCCGGCGCTCCCAAAATCAGGGCAATGGAGATAATAAACGAACTGGAAGGTTCTCCGCGGGGACCATATGCAGGTGCCGTGGGATATTTTGCATTTAATGGCAACATGGATTTCTGCATTACTATCCGCACCATTGCCGTTATAAAAAACAGGCTTTTTATCCAGGTAGGCGCCGGTATTGTAGCAGATTCATCACCTGAAGGAGAATATAATGAAACGATGAAAAAGGGAATGGCCATGTTCAAGGCTATAGAAAAGGTGATGGCATATGATTCTTTTAATAGATAACTACGATTCTTTCACATATAATCTGGCACAGGTACTGGAAAGTCTTGGGCAGGAGGTCCAGGTTGTCAGAAATGATCAGATAACAATCCCTGAGATTGAAGACAGGGCACCCTCGCTGATCATGATATCTCCAGGTCCTGGCACCCCGTCACAGGCAGGGATATCTGTTGAAGTAATAAGGTATTTTGGTCCTCTTCTGCCTATCCTTGGAGTCTGTCTCGGACATCAGGCCGTTGGAGAGGCCTTTGGTGCAAGAATTGTGCGGGCCAAACGAATCATGCACGGAAAGACTTCCCTTGTATATCACGACGGGAAACAGATATACAGCGGCCTGCCTAATCCATTTGAGGCAATAAGATATCATTCCCTTATCGTTGACAGGGCAACACTGCCGGATTGTTTTGAAATAAGTGCATGGACAGATGCGGAAGAGATCATGGGACTGAGACATAAGGATTATCCGATTGAAGGAGTACAGTTTCACCCTGAATCCATACTGACTAAAAACGGTCCTAACCTTTTGCATAATTTCATCATGAAGGCACATCCATGTTTAAATGTTCCGCCATCATAGTTTGTTTCCATTCCCAAAGGTCTCGTAACAGTCATATCAGAAAAACCCTCTGTTGCTCTCCTTACTGAGCTATTATCTGATTTTCAGGTTCCATAAAAGGTTTGAGTTTACCGTAAAAACACACAAAACCATACTGAAAAACCAGGCTGTATTTTCCCGTGGAAACCGGGATATCCTGAATCCGGCCATGCCGGTTTAACCCTAAACCCTTCCAAAAAGGACCTTATGCAAAGATATTACAACAACTGCATGTAGAGAAGGTGTACATGATGATCAGGGAACTTATATCAAGACTTGTAAACAGAGAAGACCTGACAGCCTCAGAAATGGAAGGGGCAATGACGGAGATCATGACAGGCCAGGCAACACCAACTCAGATTGGGGTTTTTGTCACTGCCCTGCGCCTTAAAGGAGAAACCATTGATGAGATAACCGGAGCTGCAAGGGCAATGCGAAAACAGGCTACGGTTCTCTGCACGGATACTATTGACAGGCCTTTGCTCGATACCTGCGGCACAGGCGGGGACAGCTCAAACACCTTTAATGTATCCACTGCCTCAGCCTTTGTTGCCGCAGGGGGAGGAATAAAGGTCGCAAAGCATGGAAACCGTGCAGTATCAAGCAAATGCGGCAGCGCAGATGTACTGGAAGCACTGGGGGTAAGGCTTGACATAACAACCCGCCATGTTGAACAATGTATAAAGGAGACAGGGATAGGCTTCCTGTTTGCACCTATATTTCATAAAGCGATGAAGTATGCTGCAGCACCAAGACAGGAAATAGGCATAAGAACCATATTTAATCTTTTGGGGCCGCTTACCAACCCTGCAGGGGCTGATATTCAGCTCCTTGGGGTCTATGACCCATCGCTTACCGAAAAGATTGCCCATGTTCTGCACAGGCTTGGAATTGATGCGGCCTTTGTTGTCTGCGGTGAAGGGAAGTTTGATGAAATAAGCATATGCGGTCCCACCAGGGTCTCACACCTGAAAAATGATCAGGTAACAACATTTGAGATATGCCCGCAGGACTATGGCCTTGATACGGCACAACCCCAGGACATTGCAGGCGGCAACATGCAGGAAAATGCGCTTATCATCAGAAATATCCTTAATGGTGAGAGGGGTGCGAAACGGGATATCGTTGTTTTTAATGCCGCAGCAGCCTTTGTTCTTGCAGGCATTGCAGAAGACCTGAAGGAGGGGATTGAAAGGGCAGAATATGCTATAGACAGCGGGGCAGCAATAAAAAAGCTTCGTGATCTAATCAAGTTTACTCAGGCATGCTAATGGAAAATCTCGGACGTATTCTTGTTACGGCAGGTTTATTTATTGCAGTTATCGGTTTACTTGTAATAGTCCTGTCTAAAATCAATATACCAATCGGCAGGCTTCCCGGTGACATTGTTATTCACAAAAAGCATTTTACCTTTTACTTTCCTCTTGCAACCTCAATAATATTAAGTGTGTTGCTGAGCTTACTGCTTTACCTTATTTCAATATTCCGCAAATAAGGACCATAAAAAAAGGCGAAAATTTTGATGGCGTCGTAAAAAGCCAATCCAACTAACTAATTGATATGATTGTAAATACATGTATTTTTAGGTTGTTTTTTTGCTCTACATTTTGGTATAAAAAGGCCGGATGTTAACCAAACTGTAGGTGAAAAACATGATACATATCAAAAACCATAGACAGAAAGAACTTTTCGATCCATGGAGTTTTTTAAGTCCGAAACGTCGGAAACTTCTGGATCAGTCATGGGCCGGTCTATTTAAGGAAGAGCTCCTTTGTGAACTTCCCGTTGAGAAAGTGGCCTCGTTCTTCAATGATGATTTTGGCCGTCCCACAAAAGAACTGCACACGATGCTCGGGGTTCTGATTCTTCAGCAAGTACACGATCTGACCGATGATGAAACAGTAAACCAATTGGCCTTTAACATCCAGTGGCATTATGCGCTGAATATCACCGAGGAATCGGATTCAGCAAAGTATATCTGCCCAAAGACCCTATGGAATATGCGGAGCATCGTTATCAATAATGATCTGGACGCAACCCTTTTCGAGAGCATAACAGATAAATTGGCAAAGGTTTTCAAGGTTGACACTACCAATCAACGTCTTGATTCGGTTCATATTAAATCCAATATGCGACGTTTGGGAAGAATTGGGGTTTTTACCTCAAGCATCAACAAGTTTCTGGTCAATTTGAAGCAAGGACACCAAGAGTTATTTGAGATGGTAGACAAAGGCATCATTGATAAATATCTTTCTGAGAAATCCCTACAATGCTTTTCCATGGTAAAGCCTTCGGAATCAGCCAAAACACTGAAGTCAGTGAGTGCGGATCTTTTTGATTTGGTGCAACAGTTCAAGGGTTATTCCAAAGTCAAGACCATGCATAGCTACAAATTACTTGAGCGGATTTTGGAAGAGCAATGTAACGTATCAGACGATGGGAAAACTGTTGCAGTAAAAAAGCCGAAAGAAATTCCTTCTGACTCTCTTCAAAACCCTTCAGATCCTGATGCGACATACAGTGGCCATAAGGGTCAGGGCTACCAGGTTCAAGTGATGGAAACCTATTGTCAGGATGAAGACAAAAAGGAAGAGAGCCTGAATTTGATCACCCATATTGAAGTAGAACCTGCCCATAAAAGCAATGCCAACGCTTTGATCCCGGCGATAGAGTCGAGCAAAGAACGTGGGCTTGCCCCTGTAGAACTTCTGGCCGACACCCTTTATGGTAGTGATGAAAACTGTCAGAAGGCCAAAGAGTTGGGCGTAGAGGTTGTTTGCCCTGTTAGAAACACCAAAGAAAAAGATAAAGACAGTATTACTCTTTCCGATTTTGAGGTATCTGAAAAAGGTGATATTGTTTCCTGTCCCCAGAATCATGTACCGATTAGGTCAAAAACGAAGAAAACCCGGCATACGGCAGCATTTGATTTTCAACACTGTAGTACTTGTCCTTTTCAGGAGATATGCCCGGTAAAGCAAGGGAAGAAGAATTATTATCTCCGTTACACGGACAAAGAGATGCGATTGGCAAGACGGAGAGCCTTTGAGCAAACAGAAGCATTCAAAGAACGATACAGGTGGCGTTCAGGAATTGAAGCTACCACGTCAGAATACAATAAACGCACTGGAGTTAAACATTTGAGAGTCAGAGGTTTTAAGGCAGTTAGGTTCTGTACCACCTTAAAAGCCATTGGAGTGAACCTCTTCAGGGCAACTGCCGTCCGAAACGCGGTAAATAGTAGAGGAAGAGCCCATGATGGGACTCTATCTGCTCTAATGCATGCTATTTATGTTATCAAAGAGCATTTTGTTATGGTTCGGAACCGGTTGAAAAAAGTTTTCACCGTATTTTGCCACAGTTGTGGGCACTCGCCTGTAATGGCCGCGTAAGGAATACCCGACTTTTTACGACGCCATCAAGAATGATAATCTCAAATTGTCTTTAACTTCTGATTTATCACATCCCCATCAAATTCTTCTGGATCAAAGCTGCCTCCTATCCATTCCAGCATATCCTTATGCTCTGGGTGAGCAGAATCTTGAATTGCTTCCAACAAATCATAATAACCCCAAATTCCACCACAATCTTCAGGTGGACAGGCACGCTTACCCTTGAGACAGATAGGGTAATGTGCTCCGACTTCAGGCTCAAGTATCTTTTCAAGCAATATTACATGTTCCCAACAGTCACCAAAGTCATATTCGTAGATAAACTTGTCTCCTGCCTCAAAAACCACTTGACTCAATTTTATCCTCTTTTCGTTTTTAACATCAGGGCCAAAGTCTGGATCAGGTGTCCCATAATACTCTCCGTGAACAACGAACTGGTGAAGATGTGAATCAAACCAACCCATTACTACTTGTAGAATTTGATGGAGTTTGTAGAGAGTTATGTTGCTATTGACCTGTATTTTCCTCCAGATTGGAGGCTTGCTTTCTTTCAAGGTTACTTTGAGTCGGTAAACACTGACTGGTTGTTTCTTTTTAGACATTTTTGTTTCCTCCCTATGAAAACCTAACGGGGCAGACTGCGTGAGCCCGTCTACGCTATCATACGATTTAAGCATTTTAAAGGTACCCCTTACGGGGTTGCCCAACTGCTGTACTTCCTATGCAAACATAGCCTGGAATTCCCAGGCCGATAATGCTGGCAATAATTTGCTTTCCTTTATCTACCGCAATTGCCAGGCCACAAAACAAATTGATATAGGAAGACACGGCCTTGTTATGTTCTGTCATCTGCCACTTACAGTATACACTGTATGTAACGTTAGGTTATTTATAAGTTTGGTATACAGTATTTTGCGAATAAAATCCTGTTTTCTGATTTTTTACGGCAAATATATTATTCTACCTAAATCCTGCAATTACGTGACATTTTATTCATAATATGATAATAAACTCAGC
>JAGGTJ010000033.1 GCA_021163815.1 Deltaproteobacteria bacterium
CAGAGAAAAATCTTCGGTTTGGCTCAAACAAACTTCAAAAACGGTGAAACTTTAGATGAAAAATACAAAACTGTATATTGCGATGGTTGGTCTTCCTGCACGTGGAAAATCCACCATAGCCAACAAGCTTAAGGCAAACTTATCAAAAAACGGTATAAAAACACGTATATTCAACAATGGTAATTTACGAAGAAAATTAACGAAACAGGATACATCTTCCCCTGCATTTTATGACCCCCAAAATAGTGAGGGTGTTGCCTTAAGAGAACAGTTTGCGCTTACAAACATAAAACGTGCCAACAATTTCCTCAGTAAAAACGGGCAGGTTGCCATTCTGGATGCCACCAATGTGAGCATAAAGAGAAGAGAAACAATATGTGCCCTGTTAAACAAAGAGCATCCTATTTTATTTATAGAATGTATTAATGATGATAAAAAGATTCTGGAGGCGAATATACTTCGAAAGGCATCTCTGCCGGAATTTTCTCACCTTACGCAGGAAGAGGCAATACAAAGCTTTAAAGAACGTATAAAATACTACTCAAGCATCTATACTCCACTTAAGGATGAAGAAAATATCATCAAATTAGATTCCCTGAATAACAAGATTATAGAAGAAAAGATAAACACGGATATTCCATTTTATGACAGGATAAGGGATCTCCTTGTCACCGATATAATCAAGAACCTGTTTTTGATAAGACATGGAGAGACCTTTTTTAACAGGGAAAACAGGATAGGAGGCGATTCGTCATTAACAGAAAACGGTATCGCCCAAGCAGAGGCCCTGGCACGATATTTTAAAAACAGGACGATTCCTGTTATCTTTACCAGTGAAAAGAAACGTACATTACAAACGGCGAATCCGATATGTATGCTTCAAAAAAACTGCTCGATTGTTGTCCTGAAGGAATTTAACGAAATTGACAGCGGTGTGTGCGAATGTATGACTTATAGAGAGATCAGGGAAAAGATGCCGGAGGTTTACATCAGCAGAAAAAAAGATAAATATAATTATATCTATCCTGATGGAGAAGGGTATGTTTCCATGAAACAAAGGGTGAGCATGGGGGTAAAAAAGGCTATTTATCTGAGTAATAACTCCAAGAACATCATGATTATCGGTCATCAGGCCGTTAACAGGATGATCCTGGCCCATTTTCTGTACAGGCGCCAGGAAGATGTTCCATACACGTATATACCCCAGGATAAATTCTACCATATCGTAGCCACCCAGGACAAAAAGCTGTTTCAATTAAAATCCTACGGGATTTGATTGTAGGGTTTTATTTTTTACGAGTTCATCAAGGTTGATGTTAAAGCCTTACAATAAACGCCTGCTTAAAACCCATATCTTCCAGTCTTTTTTCAACCCTGGTTGCCTTGGTAAGGGTTTTTATGCGTGAAACTCTTACCCTGTATATGGTTTGAGATCTTATTTTATTTACCTCTATATCAACATTTTTAAATATTACCTTTAGTCTGTCTGCCAATCTCAAGGCATTTTCCTGTCTTATAAATGCACCAACCTGAACAGTAAAAAGCCCCCTGTTCATTTCCGGAATCTCGATCACTGGCTTTGTTCCAACGGGGGATTTTATGGTATCAACCTGTTTCCCAAGTGCAGTTACCTTTACTCTTGCCACACCAGGACCTACAAGCCCGATTTCCTTTGCTGCCGTATAAGACAAGTCAATAATCCGTCCTTTTACAAATGGTCCACGGTCGTTAATTCTGACCACAGTCTGTTTTCCATTGTCAAGGTTTAAAACTTTTACATAGGTACCCAAGGGCAGAGTCTTATGGGCAGCGGTTTTTTTGTACATGTTGTACCTTTCTCCGCTTGCAGTCTTGTTTCCATGAAATTTTGGTCCGTACCAGGAGGCAAGCCCTGTCTGGACAAACCCTTCTGAACTGGATAGAGGATAAAATTTTGTACCATTAACCACGTAAGGTCTTAATGTTCTATCCTTAGTGGTCTTTGACAGTATAACAAGCCTTGTGTGATCTGGTGTCCTGTTAACTCGTTGGTAATGCCGCCCTGTTGAACAGGAACATAAAGAGCAAACCCATACCAGGATACAGATAAAAGACAGGGTATCTTTCATTCTGATTACATTCATTTTTAGCTCTCATTTGGCATATAATCATGTTTTACCATGAAAACACACAAAACTATCTTAAAAAAACCAGTCTGTATTTTCATATCCGTGGGTGGCCAGGATATTTTGGATCCGGCCATGCCGGTTTAGGTCTTACTTCTTGGCCATTTCACACCCAAAAAGCTGTCACAGATATCGGTAATATGATTTAGTTCCTTTTCTATCTTGATCCGATAGGATTCAAGGCCTTCACCACGAATGTTTGATGGAATGAACAGGGGGGTTCCATAGCAATAAACCACACGGGAAAAAGGTTTTGGTATCAAGTAACGATCCCAGGAGTTTAGAACCCAACATCTATCATAACTGCATGAAACAGGAATAATGGGCACATGGCTGTTTCTGGCCATTATAACAGGACCGAGTTTTGCCAAACGTGGAGGGCCTGTCGGGCCGTCAGTCAATACTCCAGCTTTTCCACCTTTTTTAAGAATCTTTATCTGTTCCCTGAGTGCCTTTGTCCCATTACGTGTAGAAGAACCCCGTACATTCCTGAATCCGAGCAGGGAGGCAATTTTTGCAGCATACTCTCCATCCCTGCTTTGACTGATCATGATGTAAAGCGATTCATGTCCAAGATAATGAATACTGTAAAACATCCTCTGGTGCCAGGAGACATACAGTGCGCCCTTATTTTGCATGGAAACTGCCTCCATAGCCTCCTTTTTTCCAATAACATCAAGAAGTTTGCATGAAGTGTTAACAAGTTTTATTGTCAAGGCAAAGACAGGAGACAGTGTGTACAACAACAGGGGGTCATACCAGCGTAAAGGAGATATCTTGTTGTTTCTGTTTGTCATTTATGGTTTCGGATTATCCGCAAAGGTGTTCCCCGCAAGGGTAATCTTTAAGGGAATTACATGCAATTGTTCTGAAATCTGCTGGGTATAACCTAATTGCCAGTCAGTGCATGTTCCATGCCCTTTGATAATTTCATTTATTTTCTGGACAATTTCCTTAATCCCTATAACAGGATAGCGACTGAAGACCTCTGGTGGCCCATGGGTCAGACTGCATACCAGGCATCGTCCCTTTCTCTGTGTAAGGTGAAATTCAAAGTACAAGGTATTGTTTTTATAGCCGGAGTACTTAAGGGCAATATCGTATGCCCCTTCACTGTTATCGCCAAATAGCACTTCAAAAAACTGTACTGTTCGTTCCGGAGGGAACTGTTCAGTTAAGATATGATCTGTAAACATCTTGTCAAATACCGCTATTTCCAACAGAACCTCCCTATTTTTTTATCAAAGAAAGTTTTCTTGCAATATTGTCATGTACCCAGTGAGGATCCCACCATTCTGCAGGGTTTACAAAGATACCGTTTACCATTACACCGAAATGAAGGTGGTCTCCGCCTGCAAGACCGGTTTGCCCTGTATAGCCTATCATCTCTCCCTTGGACACGCTTTGCCCTGTTTTAACAGTGATTTTACTCAGGTGTGAATATGAGGATGCAAGTCCCTGTCCATGGTCAAGGACAACGGTCATGCCATATATTCCCACGGGACCGGCAAATAATACGCGGCCATTGTTTGCTGCCTGAACTTCCGCATTGGCGAGAGAGGCAAGATCCACGCCAAGGTGAACAGCAGAACCTATTTTGTGCCCCTTGTAGTAATAGGTTCGTCTGTCACCAAATCTTGCCATGGTAGCGGCGTTTTTCAGCCTTAGCCAGGCTAACCCATCCCAGAGCTGATCCGGGCTTGTCTTTGTTCTCAGGCTGTAAAAAAATGCAGTGTTTTCCTTTCTTAATTTCCTGTTAATCTCTATAAATTTTTCAATATTGCTCAATTGTGGTGGAAACTTGTAAAAAGAAAACCATGGAAGAACACGGTTTAAAAAACGATCTGAAATATTAAGCCTTGATTTATGAACATGCCGTCTGTGTATATGATAATAAAATCTTCCTGTAGATGTGTTGCCGGCCCTGTCCTTTGCCCATAGGTGAATATCCACAGGCAGTTTCATATTATATGGTATGGTAAAATAGCATACAGTGAAGCCATCCTTGGATTCCTTGCAAGCCTTAAAACCGGGAAAAAATAAGCCTCCTGCGTAAACACCGCTTTTTACGGTATCGGAAGAGACTTGATAAACAACCAGTCCGGTTCCCCCTACACTGATATAATGCATCCGGCTTATAACCCGCAATACCGGTGGGACAGTATCCACAATAAATTTGTGAGTGGTAATGGACAGGTTTCCATCTCCTCCCCTTCGCATCGAATAGTCCCAGACAGATATGGTGAGATTTGCCTCACCCTGGGTCAGATGAAGTTGTTCAGGATCGAGAGAAAATTTCAGATTAAATTCATGACAACCATTCCTGTTCATAATATTCTTGAACAGAAAACTTTTTTTCGATATAGTCAACTTTTTATTTCCCTGTGTAACATCGACAGTGAATTTTCTTAAACCCCGTTTTTTATCAGTCAGATGAAGAGTAAAGGTTTGAGGCTTGGAAATAAAAGCAGGCAATGGACTTAACATGATTTGTGGTTTTTCCCCCTCAAAGACCTGAGACAGAAACCAGCTTAGTGCACATACAATCAAAGACACTGTAACTATAATCAATATCAGGCCCGTTCTTTTTTTCTTTTTTCTCATATGGCATACTCCAGTACTGGTTTCCCGATTTTTATATAAGGTTCTATCAAGTACACAATCTGTTTGGCCAGTGGCAAAAGGAGGGTAAGGGGCGGAAAATTTCGGATCACAGTACAGAATGAGATCCGCTTAGTCAACAACCCTGTCGCCAGTTCAGGTCTTGTGTCAAATGTTGAAGATAATCACATTTCAACCTGTTATACAGATTCCCCAACTGAAGGTTACTGGTATTTCATGACATGTGTATTTAAGGATAACAAGAAATTATTATATTCGCAATCCCAATGAAACTGACAGGCGGCATGAAAGCCTTTATTTTACCATGAAAACACACAAAACCATGTTAAAAAACCAGTCTGTATTTTCATATCCGTGGGTGGCCAGGATATTTTGAATCCGGCCATGCCGGTTTAATCTGAACCATCACGGATAGAGAGTAAGAAATGTCCTGCCGTCTGTATGAAACATACAAAAATAGCTCTAAAAAAGATTTTTACTTAGCCATTCGACTGTTTACAGGTTCATCAGTCTTGGATAGAGGATAATCAATATGGCAGTTATTGTCCCTTTTAAAGGAATTACGTACAATTTCAACAAAACAGATAATATCGCCGGGTTATTTGCCCCTCCGTATGACGTGATATCTGAAGAAGATATGGAAAACTATTATAAGGCAAATCCATACAATGTAATCCGTCTTATACTTGGAAAAAACAAGACCGGAGATACTGATTGGGACAACAAATATACCAGAGCAGCAGAATACTTTCACAGGTGGCAATCTGAAAACATACTGATACGGGCAAAGGAACCTGCCATGTATCTTGTTGCCACTTCTTTTGATCCTGGAGATGGTAAAGGAATACGTACAAGATGGGGCTTTATTGCCCTTGTCCGGATTGAAGATGAGGATTCTGGTGTTATTCTTCCTCATGAACGAACTTTTTCTGCCCACAAGGATGATCGGTTGAAATTGATGAAGGCTGCAAATGCCCAATTCAGTCAGATCTTCGGTATATATGAAGATCCTGAGGGTATTGTTTCGGAAAATTTCAGGCATGCCGCTGATTCCAAACCACAGATCTGTTTTAAATCTGAAGATGGTATAGTTAACAGGATGTGGATTATAGAGAACAATTCGCTGTTATTCAAGGAAGTCTCTGAGGCAATGAAGGATAAGAAGATATTGATTGCCGATGGACATCATCGGTATGAGACAGCAAGAAATTTCAGAGACATTATGAGGATCAGGTATGGTAAAAAATCTGCCAATCGGTCATACGAATACGTAATGATGTTTTTGACTGACCTAAACGACCGCGGGCTTACCATTCTTCCTTCTCACAGACTTATAAGGCATGTCTCGTCTTTTGATCTGAATACCTTTTTTGAAAAGTTGAAAGAGGATTTTGATATAACTGAGTTACCTTTTAGAAAAGAGTCTGACTCCTTGGAACAGTTGGCCCTGCTAAAACAGGAAATGGAAACAAGAGGATGTACACATCATGTCATGGGCTTTTATACCCATATGTCTGATAAGCTGTATCTGCTTACCATGAAATCCGCTGCAAAGGAACATATTGGAGACGATCTGCATCCTGTTCTTAAGGACCTTGATGTCCTGATTTTGTCGCGGCTTATTCTGCAGAAGTGTCTTGGTTTTAGCAGAAAAGACTTGGATAACGAGGAGATCTTTCATTATACCAGCGATCATAAGATGGCGTTATCAAGTGTTAAGTCAAAAGATTATGAAATGGCATTTTTGCTTAATCCCACCAAAATAGATCAGGTTAGGAACATTGCAGAACATTCGCTTGTCATGCCGAGAAAATCCACATACTTTTATCCCAAGATAACAACAGGATTGGTCTTTAACAAAATAGATCCTGATAAAATCATACCCATACCATGAATATGGATCTGAATCATAATGAAACCATTGATTGTTTTATGAATGGTCGCTTAAGCCTTATCCAGTCAAAGGACGGATACAGGTTTTCTGTTGATGCGGTGCTACTTTCCAAATTTGTGGGTGTAAAAAAAGGAGATATTGTACTGGATTTGGGTACTGGATGCGGAGTGATTCCCCTTATTCTTCTCTTAACATCAGAGATCAGCTATGCTGTTGGTATTGAAATACAGGAGGAACTGGCATCCCAGGCTCGACGAAATGCCATTCTGAATGGCTTTGCCAATAAAATGGATATTATTCTTGGAGATATCAGGTCGTGTCCTATAACAAAATCCAGTGTGGATGTAGTTGTCTGCAATCCTCCATATCGCAAGATAAAAAGCGGTCGCATTAACCCTGATACACGCAGGGCAATAGCGAGGCATGAAATACTCGTATCCCTGGATGATATCCTGATTGCTGCAAAATATAGTCTCTGCAAAAAGGGTAGATTGGCAATGGTTTACCCCTCTGTTCGTGCAGTGGATATGTTTGTTCGTATGAGACACTTTGGCTTTGAGCCAAAAAGGGTGCAGATAATATATCCTGATATAAAAACAGAGGCAAGTATGGTCCTTGTAGAAGCAATTGCAGGCGGAAGGGGAGGCCTTAAGGTAGAACCTCCTGTATTTGGACAGGGGAACTTTTCTATTCGGTAGCCAATGAAAATTTGATGCTGAGAACCGCATCTCTTCCCATCTTTCTGTTGAGCCTGTCTTTTATGTCTTTTTCCATGAATTTCAGCTCCTGCAAAACAATAGGATGTTTGACAGAGACCTTTAGTGTTCCATCCTTAATCCATACGGGACGTGCATACATTGAAAGTGCTGGATCTACCTCCTGTTCCCACACATCCCATATCCTTGCATCATCGGGGTTAATAGGAAGGACATTATCCTCAAGTATCTGATAGACAATATCTTTCAGCGAGGACATGGTTCCTTTTTCCCCTTTTTTGTCCATGGCAGTACCTCTGATTGTGATAATGTAAAACTGACCCCTTTAAGGGGGTTGTGATAACCTAAAATT
>JAGGTJ010000036.1 GCA_021163815.1 Deltaproteobacteria bacterium
TTGATATTAAAAGCATAATTTTCTTTTTGAAAATAGTTTATGCAGGTTTTAGGTAAAACTTTTTACAGGCCTGTTAAATTCAGGAGATATAAATGCCAATTCCAGGAAATCTTTTGACAACCGCCATGGCTGTAATGCCTCACACTGACCCTAATAAGGCTCTTGAAACGGCCTTGTCTCTCGATGTTCCCTTTTGGCCCCAGTTGCCCAATTACAGCTATTATGAAGATATGTATGTCCAGGCATCTGAACATTTTCCCGGTATCCTGCTTGATATGGAAAACAGGACACTGAGATTTTCCATGGAAAAATTTACAGAAGAGCTGGAAGAGACCCTAAGCAACTTTAACGATCCGTCCTATTTTGATATCAGTAAGACCTATTCCAGCGTATATCACCAGTTTTTGGACATGGACCTGGCCGACAGACCTGCCATTCGGGGCCAGCTTGAAGGTCCGATCAGCTTTGGTTTTAATATCCAGGATCAGAACGAACGGCCAATCCTTTTTGATGATACCGTACGTCCGTTCATGTTCGAATTTATGGCAAAAAGGATCAATATACAGCTTGACAGACTAAAGAGACTTAACAATAATGCCTTTATGTTTGTAGACAAACCCGGACTTCAGTATCTCTTTTCCGCCATGTCAGGATACAATGATATCAAGGCAAAAGAAGATATGGAACTTTTTTTTACTATGGTTGAACGACCAAGGGGCGTCCATCTT
This sequence comes from Deltaproteobacteria bacterium, assembly GCA_021163815.1. Lineage (GTDB taxonomy): Bacteria > Desulfobacterota > DSM-4660 > Desulfatiglandales > Desulfatiglandaceae > JAGGTJ01. The sequence goes on from JAGGTJ010000036.1 coordinate 729, forward strand.
TGCGGAAATCCGGACTGGGATTTTCTGTTAGATATGGATCTGGATATCCTTTCTCTTGATATTTATACAAATGCAGAAATCTTCGCATCGTATGCATCATCAATAAAACGTTTCCTGAATAATGGAGGTATCATCGTATGGGGAATTATACCCACCGGTTTTGAGGCATTTGAAACAGAAAATCTCGACTCATTAACAAAACGGCTTGAAAATGTCTGGCATATCCTGGGCAAAAAAGGGATTGATATTCCTCACATGCTTACAAAAAGCATGCTTTCACCCGCCACCTGCTGTCTAATCAATCCTGACAAGGAAAAAACCGTAGAAAAGGCCTTTGCCAGCGTACAGAGGCTATCAGGCCAACTACGTGAAAAATATGACCTGTAAAATCACAACATCACCATCTGCCCCATACAACCTTTTCCCCTGTTTCGTCAATACAACAAAACGATCATGTTATGAATGGGTACTTCCTATAAGGGCATCAGACAGGGCACGGATAAGTTCTTGAGAAGGAAGGTCATGATATATACCGAAGGATGGTCCCCTATCAGGATCAAGCCCACGCAAAAAGATATAAAACACACCGGCAAAATGGGTTTTATACTGATAATTCGGAACCCTGAGCTTAAGGTACTGATCAAGTGCAAGCGTATAAACAAGGTATTGAAACACGTAAAAATGCCTGTTCATGCACGCAGACAGGGCCTTTTGATTGTAATCATCTATACTCATGCCAAGGAAATTGGATTTCCAGTCTACAAGGTAGTAATGCCCACGCCATGTAAAGATGAGGTCAATGAATCCCTTCATAAAACCCTTTGTTTCAGAAAATTGAAGCCCTTTTATACCCTCAGGTATCATATCATCTGAACAGCAATCATAATATTCGGACACTATCTCCTGAAATCTTCCCGAAGATACGGGTTTCAGGGGAAAATAAAATTCGGTTTCATTAAGCCTGTCTTCTGTTTTGATGTTTCTAAGCCGCAGGCCATCCATGTTTAGGGGCGTATTCACCACATTTTTAACCATGACACATATGGCATCAAGCCAGGACATGTCAAAGCCATACTGGTTTAACTTGCTGGTAACAAGAAGCCTGACAGCCTCCTGTGATGTGTTGTTAAAATCTAAGTGTTCCAGCACATCATGCATAAATGTCCCTGCCCTTACCCCTCTTGGAAATACATGTATATCCCTTTCAGGCGGTTCTTCATCTTCTTCATAAACCGGCATGGCCGGATTCAAGATATCCTGATCACCCACAGCTATGGAAATATTGGCTGATTTTTCAGCATCGTCCCCTTCCCCGTTCACTCCTTCCCCCGGAACTTCTGGATCATAATCTTTGGCCTCTTCAATTAACGGCCCATACCCTGATATCAAAGAAGAAAAACTTGATATGCGCCAGGCCCTATCTATATTGCCTGAAAAATACCGGCATACAAGATCAGGGCTATCATACCCACAGATTGCAAGGGGCATATCTTCGTGACCCATGGGCATATCATATACATTTATGCTACCATTACTTACCTTGCCAAGGCGTGTAAGATCATTTTTCACCTGCTCATCTGTCATGGCAGAAAAATTTTTCTCCATTGCTTTTAACGGAACCATATCTTCTGTCTTTGCTGAGTGATGAAAGATATATGCCGGTGCAGATGAGCCTGCCTGATTAAACCGTCCCCACACAAGATAACAGCGATTCTTCGCCCTTGTCAGCGCCACATAAAAGAGCCTGATATTTTCCGCAAGGATTTCTTTTTCCTTCATGACACGGTGTGATTCAAAGGCAGATGATCCGAGATCAAGGGTGGCTCTCATCGCCTGTTCCGGATCATGAAAGATCAACGGGGAATCATTTTTCCCGACTGCAGATCCTGTCCATAAAAAAGGACAAAATGTTACAGGGTATTCAAGGCCCTTGCTTCTGTGCATTGTCACTATATGCACCGCATCTTCATCACTTTCCAGACGAATCTGGTGTTCATCAAGCCGGGTTGAGGCAGGATTTCTCTGTACTGAAAGCCATTGGATCAGATCTGACATTCCAGGCTTTTCCAAAACAGACACCCTGTTCAGTATGTCCCTGAGATGTAACAGATTGGTACAGCGCCTTTCTCCATCAAGAAAGGTCATAAGCCGGGGCAGAACCGTTTCTTCGTACATAAGCTGGTTAAACATACATATAAAACCGCGTTTTTTCCATGCCTCATGATAGGCGCTGAATTTTGATATCCATTCTTCCCACCGTTTTTCGTCCCCTGCCAGGGCATCCATTTCTGTCCCGTTCAGCCCGAACATATCTGTTACAAGCGCAGACCTGATGGCTGCTTCACTATCAGGCTCCGATATCGCGATCAGCACCCTTTGCAGTTCCCATGCCTCATGAGAATCAAAGATGTTATCCGTACTGTAAACAACGGCCGGTATCCGGTAAGAGGCAAGTGCCCTTTGGATTGGCGGGGCATCCCTGTTTTCCCGCACAAGGACCGCAATATCCCTTGCACTCAGCGGTCTGGTCCCCAAAAAGGCATTTTCAGAATGCACCAGTCTTGCTATTTCCTCTGCTACTGCCTGTATAATGTACCTGCGGGCATCGCCCTTTGGAACAGGTCTGTCTCCATCTGTTATCTTGCTGGAATCAACAAACCACAGATCCAGTGCCCCGTCTGGTGCTGATTCCAGCACAAGTTCCTTGTGTTTCAGACCTCTTGCCGGAACAGAAGGATAAAAATCTATTTCATCATAGACAAACGGCAGCTTTGCATTTTGAAAAATCGTGTTTACGGCATTTACGAGGGAGGGATGGGTACGCCAGTTTTCTTTCAGGGTGTAATGGGCATTGACGCCTTTCGATGCCATCAGGTATGTAAATATATCCGCGCCCCTGAAACTGTATATGGCCTGCTTGGGATCGCCTACAAAAAACAGGATTGACTCAGAAGAATCAAATATCTTTCTGAATATCTCATATTGAACAGGATCCGTATCCTGAAATTCATCAATCAAAGCTGCCTTAAACCTCTTTCTGACAGCACGGGCAAGAAAATCACCCATAGGTTTTTTTCTGAGGCTGGAAAGGAATCTTACCAAAAGATCATCAAAGGACTGAACATTCTTTTTTGCCTTTTTTTCGGCCAATCTCTCTTTCACATACCTAAACATGTTTGCCTTCAGGCCTATAAGCCTTTTGCTGAATTCCTCCTCCAACTGACGGTTCATATCACTGAGTGTATCGCATAAATTAAAAAAAGGGTGTTCAGGCGGCAATTTTTCTGCCTTCATGGAAGAGGCAATTTTTTTTGCAGTGAATTTTTCAAATTGAGGGGGAAGAGGAAACAGGAGATTTTTTGATTTAAGAAAATCATCAAGCTCTGCTATCCAGTTACAGAGGCTGTTTTTACCGTACTGTCTCCTGTTAAGGCCCTTATCATCCATGAGTATCCCGATAACATCCTCTTTATGTTCATGCCAGGCATGACACACCCTGTCAAGGGCATCCATAAAGGCCTTTTCACAGGCATCTGTATCTGTAAGAAATGACTCCGGGATTATTCTGAGGTATGGTCTGGAACTTGTGGTTGCCACATAATCGGTAAGTTTGCCGGGAAGAAAGCCCTTTTTTATTGCATAACCTGCAAAGAGAGGTGAGACCTGCTGAAGCTGAATCCGCCAGTAATCCTCAACAGATTCCCTGATCAGTTCCTTTTCACTAACAATCAGTTCTGTATCAAAAGGCAGACCGCTTTCAAAGGCATTATCATTAAGGACCTTTCTGCAAAAACCATGAATGGTAAATATGGCTGCCTGGTCAAAATTTCTCAGTGCCCGTTGCAGTAAATATGTTATCTCGGTCGCAGAAGGGGCATTTTCAAAAGACAAGACCTTCTCTATCAGCCCGTCAAGAAATGGATCCCGGCTTTTACGGACAGCAAAGGCATCCGCGGCTTCCAGCAATCTGGAACGAATCCTGATCTTCAGCTCACTTGTAGCCGCCTCTGTAAAGGTAACGGTTAATATCTCGTTTACAGACAGCCTCTTTTCAATAATAAGGCGTAAAAATATACCTGTTATGGTATAGGTCTTCCCTGTCCCTGCACTTGCCTCAATCAGGTTAGTCTTCTCAAGAGGAGAATTGATAAGGTCAAAGGTGTTTAGATCTGTCATATTATAATAAAGCAACACCGGCATGGCCGGATTTAAACCTGCGCCTGTGCACCAACGCATCTGCCTGTGCGCCAACGCATCTGCCTGTGCGCCAACGCATCTGCCTGTGCGCCAACGCACGCAGACAGGCGCAGACAGGCGCAGACAGGCGCAGACAGGCGCAGACAGGCGCAGACAGGACATCCTGGGTCACCCACGGAAAAATACAGCCTGATTTCTCAGCACGGTTTTGTGTTTTTACGGTAAATTAACAGGAGAGGAGCAAAACAGATAAGGTTCCTGAATCTGATCCTCCTGGCTTTAAACAGTTATCTTAGCATATCACACAGGTCCATCAGGAATGCAAATCCGGCTCTTTGCGAGAATCAGGCAGGGCAAGTGCGATAAAGACCGCCACAAACACACCAAGTGTCACAGACAAGACCAGTATCAACACTGACCTGCGAGGCAGGATGGGGGTCAGCACCTCAGGAGGACCAAGCGGTTTAAAGAAATCGCCATAATTTCTACGAGCTGCCTGCCGCACCCTGGACAGTAAGGACGTATATTCCTTTACCAGGAAAGCGAGCTCTGCTTCTGCATTGTTGATAAAATTCTGATCCAAAGCCTTCTTAAGCCTTGAGTTTGAACGTTTAAGATCGGAAAGCAATGTGGCCCGCCTGGCCACAAGCTCCTGACGCCTATCAAGGATCTTCTCTATGTAATCTGATAAAGAGGCCTTGTTGGCCAGGCCTATGACCTGTTTAAGACCGTTTTCCCCTAACTGGATCATATCATTAGACGCCCCGCCCGTAGTCTGCCTGGTAACCGGTTGCTGTACAAAGCCTCTGACATAAGCAAGATCCCTGTCTAACCCATCTATTTCGTGGTTTATCTCATCAATATGCAGTTGAGTCTCAAACAAAAAGTTGTTTGTTATCTGATCAGGACTGGCAAAAGAATTTGTAAAAATAAGACGAAAATATAACCGGTTAAACCGTTGCAGGTTAGTTTGCAGATCAGCAGCAGTAAATCCTGACCTGCTTGTAATGGCTTTCAGACGTATGTCTCCATCAATAACACCAAGCCCCTTTTTGATACGCTGGATCAGGTCGTAACAGGAAAGGACACCTGATGTTTCACCAAGATTTATATCCTTAACGTTTACCGCGGCATTCCCTAACCTCGTATCCACGAGTGTTCTGTATTTATGTGTATACACCCTGCCCCATGCACGGGGAATGGCACTTGCAAGCAGAATGCCCTGCTTGCGGGTCAGCCCAATATCAGAATAGTTAACAACTATCCTGAGCCCATGTTCAGTAATCCGGCTAAGTTCCCTTTTGTATTCGGCATTGATTCGATCAATATCCGTTGCCGACAGATTTCTAGCCTTCAGCCTCTTTTGATATTTCTTCTCTATCCCAAGGGTGGTTGGAAAACCGTACTCCACACGGATTGCCCTGCGCAATGAATCGTTAACCGAAATTCCAAGGACAGAAACGGCCTCTTTCAACACATCCGGGTCCAATAGATCCTGGGGGGAAAAACGGGCACCATTCGGATAGGCACCTTTATCAATTCCCTGTAATTGCACAAAATAGACTACTGGAGTATCTGTTTTGACTGCAGTAAACAGTATAAAAACAAAAGACAGAAGAAGGGCCGCTAACGGTATTACCACAATCAGCCCTCGGCGTCTCCACAGTTTTGACAGCAAATCCGAAACGGAAATCTCATCCGCAAAAGGTACAAATTCTGAATCAGGGTAATCTTGTTTGTCCATAACACTCAATTTTTACCTCCATAATTGATAAACTTGTAAAAAGTAAAACCGACAAAGGGACCACAAAAGCATCAGGAAGCGGAAGACAGATAAAGGAACAGAAATAACCCATGGCTGGGGCACTATATCCTCTATCCTGTCCTGAGTCCAATGCAAAATAAAGCCGGATGAGCCATTACCTGCTATCTGCATATCAGGAATACCAAGAAGCCCGTGCTGAACGGCGGCATATAAACCTGCAAAGGCAACGGCTGTCCATAGGACAAGCACCACCTGGCCTAGATCAAACAAAAATGGACTGGATAAGAGGATGTCCGGAAACATCTATCCTTTTGCCATTAACATACAATGTAAGCAAACCGCTTGAGGCAGGAATTTGTATCATATCCGGAAGTCTGTGCCATACAAACCTTCCCTTTATCACATGCCTGCCAGGTCCAATCTTTATGCATGGCCTTTTATCTCTAAAAACAACGGCAGTCTTTTTTCCATCAACATAAACATCTCTGGGCCACTGTCCATTACCTCCAGGCAGGCAGTTCCATCCCTCAGTAAAGACCAGCAGCCTTTGGGAAAAATATCCGCCAGGTCTGTTTAAACCAAGTTCAATACGGGACGGCCACACACAGAGGTATTCATCAGGATCATTGTATGGCACGGGACAGAAATGTTTCTCCTCACCGTGAAGCACCCATGCCTTCCATGGCACAAGAGGTCCGGGAATGGTACTGGTATCCGGCATATTGCCCGCGTAAGCAACATTTATCACAAAAAGCACGGAAGCAGACAAAATCAGGATGGATTTTTTCATAGTTTTATCTCCCTTGACGATTTTGCTGGATATGGCACAGGCCAATAAAACCGGATTCAAAAGGCTCTTCCCTATCTCCACAACTGTTTAACACCTAAAACCTGCATAAACTATTTTCAAGAAGAAAATTATGCTTTTAATATCAAGGAATTACAGAAATATTGTGCTTGTCACGCATCAATTTGATGCGGCCATAAAGGTTGTAATTTTTGAAAA
>JAGGTJ010000126.1 GCA_021163815.1 Deltaproteobacteria bacterium
CCACACAGATTCGGTAAAATCGGCGCTCCGGAAGCGGTAAACTATTTTCAAAAATTACAACCTTTATAGCCGCATCAAATTGATGCGTGTTATACAAGCACAACATTTCTATAATTCGTTGATATTAAAAGTATATTTTTCTTCTTGAAAATGGTTTATGCAGGTTTTAGGTAACATCTATTACGGTAAATAATATGGCAAAGAAAAATTTTGAAGAGGCAATGCAGCGCTTAGAAGAAATTGTAAGGCAATTAGAAGAGGGAGAACTTTCGTTAGATGCCTCCATGGAGATCTTTGAAGAGGGGATGAAACTGATTAAATTTTGTACCCTCAAGCTGGAAGAGGCAGAAAAAAAGGTTACTATGCTTGTAGAACAGGACAATGGTGAGATGGTCCAGGTCCCCTTCAATCCGTAAAATACAGCATCCTAAGACCGCATGTTTGTAATAAATTACGGCCCCGCAAAAGATGTGATACACTGGTCTCATTGTCTATACGAGGTCCATCCAAATTCAGGGTGCACAATGTTTCCGGAATCAGAAATGAGTTTGTTCCCAGGATTAATATGCTCAGGTATCAGCTCAAAAAATGAGCAACATGGCTGCTTATGCATTAAGCTGTCTGGAAACGGGCAAAAACTAAAATGAGGCATTATGAATCTTGCTGAATATCTTAAATCAAAAAAGAAAGTTGTGGATAATGCACTTAAAGATATAATTGAGGAATATGCACCTCTTGTATCCAGGCTCGTAGAATCCATGCGGTACAGCCTAATGGCTGGCGGAAAACGTCTGAGGCCAATACTGTGCATGGCAGGGGCAACGGCTGTAGGCGCAAATGACAACGATGTCCTGCCCGTTGCATGTGCACTTGAATTAATTCATACCTACTCCCTGATCCACGATGATCTTCCGGTCATGGACAATGACGATCTGAGAAGAGGAAAACCGACTAACCACAAGGTCTTTGGAGATGCCATAGCCGTTCTGGCTGGTGATGCCCTTTTAACAGAGGCATTTCACCTTATAACATCTGATTGGGCAAGGCATAAAGTATCAGACTCAGCCCTTCTCGACGCACTTTCCCTCATCTCCAGGGCAGCAGGATATCGGGGCATGGTGGGTGGACAGGCTGCCGATATCTTGTCTGAAGGAAAAAACCTGGATCTCTCCGCAGTAAAATTCATTCATACCCATAAAACCGGGGCACTTATTATGGCATCTGTTACATCCGGAGCCATCCTGGGAAATGGCAGTAAGGACCAAATTCGGGCCATAGCTGAATATGGCCAAAATGCAGGCCTTGCCTTTCAAATAGCAGATGACATCCTGAACATCGAAGGTGACAGCAAGACAATGGGAAAGAATGTGGGAAGTGACGAAGAACGCGGTAAAATGACCTATCCTGAAGTGGCAGGGCTTGAAAAATCAAAAGAAATACAATCAAAACTGGTTGATAAGGCAGTGAATGCTCTTAGAGATTTTGACAAATCGGCAGACCCTCTACGCCTGATCGTCCATTATATTATTGAGAGGCATAAATGAATCAAGACAAAAACAAAAGACTTCTTGACACAGTAAATACCCCAAAAGATATCAAAAACCTGTCAATTAATGAATTAAAGGTCCTGGCAAGGGAAATTCGTGAGACCATTATTGATACCACATCAAAGACAGGTGGACATCTTGCTGCAAGCCTTGGGGTAGTTGAACTTACTATTGCACTTCACTATATATTCAATACCCCCTCAGACAAGATCATATGGGATGTAGGGCACCAGGCCTATGCCCACAAACTGCTGACAGGCAGAAGGGAAAGGTTTCACACCCTGAGGCAATACAATGGTATAAGCGGTTTCCCAAAAAGGGAAGAAAGCCCCTACGATACCATGAGTACTGGCCACAGCAGCACATCTATTTCTGCAGGTCTTGGCATATCCACGGCAATGTATCTCAACAAAAAACAAGACAAGGTAATATCTGTCATTGGTGATGGCTCCATGACAGCAGGGATGGCCTTTGAAGGACTTAACCAGGCAGGGCATACCGGCAGAGACTTGATCGTTGTCCTTAATGACAATGCCATGTCCATTGCCCCAAATGTTGGAGCATTTTCTTCTTTTGTCAGCCGTAAGATGGCAGGCAAAAGGTTTGTGAATTTTAAAAGAGAGCTGGAAAATTTTATAGGTTCTCTACCCGGTGTAGGAGAAAATATCCTACGGATAATGCAGAAAAGTGAAGAATCCCTCCTGACCTTCCTGACACCGGGTATGCTCTTTGAGGCATTCAAGTTCAGATATATAGGGCCTGTCAATGGACATAATATTGAACAGTTGTTAGATACATTTAAAACAACCCTTCACCTGAAAGGGCCTGTCCTGGTTCATGTATTAACCGTAAAAGGCAAGGGCTACGAACCGGCAGAAAAGGACCCTTCCCACTTTCACGGCGTAGGCGCATTTGATGTCTGCAACGGATTATCATGCAAACCAAAGGAAAAACAGCCTCCCTCATATACCAGCATATTTGGAAAAGCCATGGTGGAATTTGGGCAAACAGACAAAAAACTCTTTGCTGTCACGGCTGCCATGCCCGAGGGAACAGGGCTGATAAAGTTCGGGGAGACATTCCCTGATCGGTTCGTTGATGTGGGAATTGCAGAACAACATGCCGTTACATTTGCAGCCGGCCTTGCAACAGAGGGGTTAAATCCTGTGGTAGCAATATATTCCACTTTTCTGCAAAGGGCCTTCGACCAGATTATACATGACGTCTGCCTGCCAAACCTGCATGTAGTCTTTGCCATCGACAGGGCTGGTCTGGTTGGCGCAGACGGGCCAACCCATCACGGATCTTTTGATATCACCTATATGCGGCATATCCCGAACATGACAATAATGGCCCCAAAGGATGAAAACGAATTAAGGCACATGCTGTACACTGCACTTTATCATATCACAGGACCTGTTGCCGTAAGATATCCCCGAGGTAACGGGCTGGGAGTTCCGTTGGATACGGAATATAAAAAACTTCCCATTGGCAAGGCAGAAATCCTGCGGGAGGGGAAGGATATCGCAATTTTGGCTATTGGAAGCACTGTGGCTCCTGCACTTGAAGCAGCAAATCATATTCAACAATCGGGTATTTCAGTAGGGGTAGTAAACTGCCGCTTTGCAAAGCCTCTCGATACCGAACTTGCAAAAATTGCAGAAAAAACCGGCCGCATCCTTTTAGTGGAAGAAAACACCCGGATAGGCGGTTTTGGCAGTGCTGTTCTTGAACTCCTTAATGATGAAGGCCTGTACAACATAAAGGTGAGAAGGATTGGGCTGCCCGACAGATTCATAGAACATGGGCCTACAGACATATTGAAAAAAGACTGTGGAATTGATACCTCTAACATAATCAGGGAAGCAGAGATATTACTGAATGGCAAAGAAGATCAGGTTAGACCAGCTAATCTTGCAAAAAGGTCTTGTGGAAAGTCGTGAAAAGGCCAAGGCAATGATAATGGCAGGTTGTGCGGAAGTTGATGGGATTAAAGCGGATAAACCTGGCCGTCTCGTCTCTCCTCTGGCATCGGTTGTTTTAAAGAACAGAGCATTACCCTATGTCAGCCGCGGAGGCCTGAAACTTGAGGCCGCACTTGAACATTTTCCTGTAAAGATAGAGGGGAAAACCCTCATGGACGTAGGAGCGTCAACAGGAGGTTTTACAGACTGTCTTCTGAAATACGGTGCAAAGAGGGTGATTGCTGTAGATGTAGGATATGGTCAATTTGCATGGAAACTCAGACAGAACCAACAGGTGCGTCTTTTGGAGAGAACCAACATCCGTTACCTCAAAAGCAAAGACATAAACGAGACCATCGAGGGGGCAGTTATAGATGTGTCTTTCATATCATTATGCCTTGTTGTCCCTCCTGTTTCTGATTTACTTACACAACAAGGCTTTATTATTGCACTGATTAAACCTCAATTCGAGGTTGGAAAAGGCAAGGTTGGAAAGGGAGGAGTAGTAAGGGACAAAAAACAGCATACAGAGGTCATTGACAAGCTTACAACCTTTTTTAAGGGTATCGGCTGGAAACCACAGGGCTGTATACCTTCACCCATACTCGGGCCAAAAGGCAACCGGGAATTTATGATATACCTTGTAAGATAACGTCCTTTTTCCCCTGCTGTCCCTGTGGTTATGCAGAAAACTGTCCCCTATTTTTGCATGCTCAGGTATTTGAAATCTACTTTTTCAGGGTCAAACCGGCATGGCCGGATTCCAAGATATCCTGCCACCCACGTATATGAAAATACAGACTGGTTTTTCAGGATGGTTTTGTGCATTTTTACGGTAAAAATTTCACCATTGCTGAATCTATGTGCAAACAGATACGGTTATCCTTAAAAAAAGATCCACTGCTACCGTAAAAGATGTTGTATAGAGAGAACGTATACAGGTAAACATCATATCTGTTTGCTATATGCAGGGCAAGGTAGCCGCCAAGGCTATAACAAATGAGCCGTTAATAAACACTGTTTACCGGGCCATTCGTTTGGATGCCTTTAATGGATTAATTTTTCCTGCCTTTTCAGCTTCTTCGGCCTTAATATGGGTCGCCATATCACATGTACCGATACGCCATTTGGCAGCAGGATCGGGATAAATCATACAGTATTTTCCTGTTGGAAACTCAACTATCCTGTTGCAGGTTCCACATTCCTCAACAACAGGATAGCATGTGCCGCCAGTAAACTTACAGCCCTTCTTACTCATAAAAAAACACTCTACGCCTTCTCTTACGCTTGTACAAATCATTTTCTTTTCATCCTTTAATCTTCACGTTATGGCCTGTTTCAAACATGTCTTTTTGACAGATATTTGATGCCACCGCTGCACTACAATATGTAAAGGGCAATCAAATAGACGGGCCAATATTGTTAACAAGATTACCGATAAGTATCCATTCACAGATCAAGATTCAAACACCACAGGTTTTTTTCCGATCCACAGATTAGATCCGGTAAGCATTTTTGTCTGATTTTTATCTATAGGTACAATGAGTTTTTGCATTACATTTTTATGCTTGTCAAGCAAAATTTACACAATTACACTTATACCTCAATCCTGCATAAACCATTTTCAAAACCCGCTTGTACTGATAACACATGTTTTATGAACAAACCTTATAACTTTTTATGGATTTTTTAAAAATGCCTGCGAAAAAAAGACATACCATCCTTGACCTGATTGGGAATACCCCAATGGTCTTAATAAACAATATCAATCCTTACAGTAATGTAGAAATTCTTGCCAAACTGGAATCTTTTAATCCGGGCGGCTCCATCAAGGACAGACCGGCCCTCTATATGATTGAAGATGCTGAAAAAAGAGGCCTACTGACAGAGGATAAAATTATCCTTGAGGCTACCAGCGGAAATACAGGAATCGGCCTTGCCCTTGTGGCAGCAGTCAAGGGGTACAAAATCCTCCTTGCCATGTCAGAAGCGGTAAGCGAGGAAAGGGTAAAGATATTACGTGCAATGGGTGCAGAAATCAAATTTACACCCGCTCGAATGGGAACGGACGGGGCCATAGAGTTTTCATATACCATGGCCAGGGAAAATCCGGAAAAATACTGGTTAGTGGATCAGTTCAATAACAGGGCCAACTGGATGGCACATTACATTCATACTGCTCAGGAGATATGGGACCAAACGGATGGAAACCTTGATATAATAGTATCTGCCATGGGGACAACAGGTACCCTGATGGGCATTAGCAGACGTTTCAAGGAGTTAGATCCAAATGTACAAATAGTAGGTGTAGAACCATACCTTGGCCACAAAATACAGGGCCTAAAAAACATGAAAGAATCTTACAGGCCTGGAATATTCGAAAAAGAACGTCTCGACAGGATTATTCATATAGACGACGAGGAGGCCTTTGAAACGACCCGGATACTTGCAAAAAAAGAAGGGATATTTGTGGGTATGAGTTCAGGGGCAGCAATGGCTGCCGCCTTAAGACTTGCAAATAAAACAGACAAGGAAAAAAAGATCAGGATCGTGGTTATCCTGCCTGATGGCGGAGAAAGATATCTGAGCACACCTCTTTTTACAGGGAAGAAGGATTCCGGAATAAGGCTATACAATACCCTTACACACAAACAGGAAAATTTCATCCCTATCGAGGAAAACAGGGTAACAATGTATTCATGTGGCCCGACATTATGCCAGTTTATTGATCTCGGCCAGTGCCGAAGATATGTATTTTCCGACCTGCTCAAGAGATACCTAGAGTTCCGTGGGTATCATGTCACACATATTATGAATCTCACAGACCTGGATGACAGGACCATACAGGGAGCCGAAAAAAGCCATGTTCCTCTTGCAGATTTTACAGATAAATACCGCAAGGCATTTATGGAAGACCTTGAAAAACTGGGTGTAAAAAAGGCAGATCATTACCCAATGGCAAGTGAACATATTGATGATATGATTCACCTGACGGAAAAACTTATAGAGAAGGGTTATGCATATGAAAAATTTCATTCCATATATTTTGACATATCACGTCTCAAGGGTTATGGAGCCCTTTCCAGGATAGATCTGAATAAAATCAAACTTGGCAAAACAGTGGATCTGGATCGATACGAAAAAGATAACCCAAGAGACTTTACCCTGCTTAAAAGGTCCACTCTCAGCGAACTGAAACAGGGGATATTTTATAAAACCAAGTGGGGCAATGTAAGACCGAGCTGGCACTTAGAATGTGCAGCCATGGCCTTGAAATATCTCGGAAGACAATATGATATTCATACCAGTGGTGTTGATCTGATATTTCCTCACCATGAAAATTCAATCGCCATAAACATGGCCATTTCCGGAAACATTCCTGCAAATTACTGGATACACAATGAACTGGTTATGATTAAAGGGAAAAAAACATCAAGGTTTGATGAAGACCAAGGCATAACCTTGAGGGATGTCCTGGCAAAAGGCTATACAGGCAGAGAAATAAGATACTGGCTGTTGAGCAGACATTACAGGAAACCGATTCACTTCTCCTGGAACAAATTAGATGCCGTAAAGAACACAATCAGCCACCTTGATAAATTTGTAAAAAAGATACAGTTCTGTAAGCGTGGCATCACTAACCCTTCTATAGATCAGGCAATATACGATTTTCGGCACAACTTCACCGAATCAATGGATAACGATTTCAATCTTGCCAGTGCCCTGTCTGCACTATTCAAATTCATGCGTAACATTAACAGAATAATGGAAGATAAGGGTATATCTGACATAGACAGAAAAAACATAATAAATGCCCTGAAAGATATTAACTCAGTCCTTGGCATTATGGATCTCGAACCAAAAGAACTGGATCAAAGAATAGCGGCTATAATTCGGGAAAGAGAAGAAGCAAGACAAAACAAAGACTGGATTAAAGCAGATTCACTAAGACAGCAATTGGAAGATATGGGGGTTGAAGTACTTGATACCAAAGAAGGGACTGTATGGAGAAAAAAATAGGCCGCCGGATTAAACCGTGCTAAACGCTCATGACAAGAAAAAAATGTTGTCACCCCCGAGCATGAAAATGGATT
>JAGGTJ010000089.1 GCA_021163815.1 Deltaproteobacteria bacterium
CAAGGGCGCAGACGTAGTATGATCAAGTCCTTGCCACACAGATTCGGTAAAATCGACGCTCCGAAAGCGGTAAACTATTTTCAAAAATCACAACCTTTATGGCCGTATCAAATTGATGCGTGACAAGCACAACATTTCTGTAATTCATTGATATTAAAAGCATAATTTTCTTCTTGAAAATAGTTTATGCAGGTTTTAGGTCTCAATCTAACCATAATGGAGGCAGATATGCCATTAAATGAACTTCTTGTAAAGGCTGTAAAACTATGGCCTGAAAAAGAAGCCATCTCATGTGGTAATGTAAAGATGGATTACAAAACATTTGGGAAAAGGGTCTTTTCCCTCTGCACCGCCTTAAAAAAACTGGGGCTTAAAAGGGATGACAGACTGGCAATATTTCACGAAAATCACCATAATTTTCTGGAGGCCTATTTTGCAGCAGCACACCTCGGTATAATACTGGTGCCAATAAATACAAGGCTGTCCATAAACGAACTTTCTTTAATAATAGAGGACAGTGGCGCATCCATTATTATATCTCAGGGCAAATTTAAGAAAATAATCAAACAATTATCAGACAGAACAAGAATAAAAGAGATAATATGGACAGGTTTACCGGAAAAAGACGATGGCCTGTACTATGAAAAACTGCTTGAAGAATCAGACGCCATTATCCCCTCTATTCATATTAAGGACTCTGATATTGCTCAGATATACTATACAAGCGGAACCACAGGAAGACCAAAGGGAGTCATTCTTACCCATAAAAATGTAAAGACTCATGCCCTTGGAGCCATTGCAGAACTTCACCTGACAGACAAAGATAACTGGCTGCACGCTGCTCCAATGTTCCACCTTGCTGATGCCTGGGCAAGCTTTGCCATTACATGGGCAGGCGGAAAACATGTATTCATACCTGTATTTGAGGCATCGTCTGTGTTCAGGATTATTGAAAAGGAGAAAATAACCATAACAAATCTTATACCTACCATGTTAAACATGATGGTAAACCATTCAGATGTAAAAAAATATAATTATTCAAATCTCAGGACCCTGATGAGTGGAGGAGCACCGATAGCACCCGAACTTGTAAAACAGATAACAGATATCTTTCAATGCAACTATATCCAGACATACGGGATGACAGAAACAAGTCCTTATCTTACCCTCTCCATATTAAAGGAGCATCTGAAAAGCCTTCCGCGGGAAAAACAGCTAAGATACAAGGCGAAGACGGGAAGAGAATTTATTACCGTAAACCTCAAAATAATAGATGAAAAGGGACACGATGTAAAAAAGGATGAAAGTCAGGTAGGAGAAATTATTGTAAAAGGAGACACCATTTCCCCGGGATACTGGAATCTGCCTGATGAAACAAAAAAGACCATAAAAGATGGCTGGCTTTACACTGGAGATCTGGCTGTTATGGACGAAGAAGGTTACGTACAGATCGTGGATAGAAAGAAGGATATGATAATCACTGGCGGAGAAAATGTCTATTCCACAGAGGTAGAAAACGTTCTATACATGCACCCTGCAATACTTGAAGCATCGGTAATTGGGGTACCAGATAAACATTGGGGAGAATCAGTAAAGGCAGTGGTTGTTGTAAAGGAGGGTTATTCTGCAACCGAAAAAGAGCTTATAGATTTTTGTAAAAACCATCTTGCACACTATAAGGCACCAAAAAGCGTGGATTTTACTATCTCTCTTCCAAAAACAGGCTCAGGAAAGATATGCAAAAAAGAACTGAGAGAAAGATACTGTAAGAAATCAGGGGAATAAAAAACGTAATAGCTCAACAAACAGGGGCAAGAGGTTTTTTCCTCCGCTCCGGGCCTCCGGGCTGGTCTCTTCAGTAACTTATCTGCGGGGGACACCCACCCCCTCCGCATTCTCGACTTCGTCGAGCTGCGGTTTCCCCCACTGATAAGTCACGAAGAAACGGCACCCTCCCGGCAGTCGCGTCAGAAAAAGCCTCCTACCCCAGCGCTACGTTCGCTGTTATTCCCCTAATTATTGAGCTGATACTAAAAAACAGGTAACGCACATGTCGTAAGACCTATAATACCCTGTTCCGTATGCTTAAAACTTCCATCCCTGATACATACAGAAAAATGATACATAAGATCAGATAAAAATGACTATAAAACGTATCCTTATCCTTGGGCCGACCGTCATTATTATATTTATGCTGCAATCCTATTTCTGGGTGCCAACCTATGAAGAGCAAACCCGAGGCAACCCCAACCGTCTGACCGAGTACATAACCGCCTCAAGTGGTGACGCCACACTTCTGAACCCTATTCTTTCAGCAGACAGCGCAAGCAGTCAGATCGAATCCATGGTATTTGAGGGCCTTATTGACCGGGATAAGGATCTCCATTTCAGGGGCCGTCTTGCCAGATCATGGGAAATTCATGAAGAGGCATACTTCTATGTGTACCACCATAATCAGAACAAAAATCAAGACAGACCTGCACATACAAACTGTCAAGACAGCGTGAAAGAAGCCAAAAGGATTGTCGGTCTTATAAAAAAGGCTATGGGACACCCAAAAAATCTGAATACACATCTTCAAACAACATTAAACAATATTAAAAAAATCTCTATTATACCCCCTGAAAATCTTCATAAACATCTTACAGACAAAAAAAAAGAGACGGTGGAAATTCATGCACCTGCCCAGATCAAACTGACATTAAACAGGGTGGATCAGGATCTTTTCAAAAACCTACAGGAACTTATAGGAAAAGGTTACTTCTCAGGATTTCCTTCAGAAAAATACATTTCTCCTCATACTCCCAAAAAAATTCCACGGGCCATCGCCAGGTCCATTCTTCCTGCCATTGGACACAACCCCGTAATAACCTTTCATTTAAGAGGCAATGTAAGATTTCATGATGGGGTCCTCTTCAGCGCCAAAGACGTAAAGTTCACATATGAGGCAATAATGGATCCCAAAAACCTGTCTCCCCGTGTCTCAGACTTTGAGCCGGTAAAGTCGATACAGGTAGTTGACCCTCTTACCGTCCGCATTGTTTACAGGCGTCTTTACTCTCCTGCGCTGGGAACATGGAGCATAGGAATCCTGCCCGAACATCTACTCAATAAAAATGCCCTTTCAAAAGAAAAACACGGCCTTAATAAGAAAGATATCTCCATACGGCAAAGCAGTTTCAACCGTCATCCTGTTGGGTGCGGACCATTCAGGTTTACAGAATGGAAACCTGACCAGTACATCAGACTGGATCGTTTTAAAGACTACTGGGAAGCTCCTCCGAACTATCATTCCTATATTGTAAGAATCATACCAGACCCACTTACCCAGGAGATGGAATTTTATGCCGGCACCTTGGACCATTATAACGTCCAGCCCCACCAGGTAGAGAGATTCAAACATGATTCGAGATTCCAGATTTTTTTCGGTACATCATTTGGTTACACATACATTGGATACAACATGCGAAGAAAGCCTTTCAATGACCGCAGGGTAAGAACGGCCCTCGGCATGGCCATAGACGTAAACAAAATAATCAAATACGTGCTGTACGGTCAGGGTGAACGTATATCAGGGCCATTTGCCAAACAGACAGATTTTTACGATAAGGACGTTTCTCCATTACCCTATGACCCGAAAGGCGCCTTAAGACTTTTAAATGAGGCAGGCTGGAGACAAGATAAAGACGGGTGGCTTGAAAAAAACGGGAAAAGACTGGAATTCACACTGATTACAAATAATGGCAATGATCTCAGAAAGGCCATACTTGCCATTGTACAGGATGAATGGAAAAAAATAGGTGTAAAGGTACATACCGACCTGCTGGAGTGGTCTGTTTTTATCCAGGAACGTATAGACAAGGCCGATTTTGATGCAGTAATCCTTGGATGGAGCATGGGAATAGAACCGGACATGTACCAGATATGGCATTCAAGTCAATCTCATCCGGGTCAGTTGAAT
The DNA here is from genome assembly GCA_021163815.1 of Deltaproteobacteria bacterium. Taxonomy (GTDB): domain Bacteria; phylum Desulfobacterota; class DSM-4660; order Desulfatiglandales; family Desulfatiglandaceae; genus JAGGTJ01. The sequence continues at coordinate 3,962 of JAGGTJ010000089.1, forward strand.
TTCGTGGGGTTCAAAAACAGACAGGCAGATGAGCTTATTGTAAAAATAAGACAGGAGTATAACCACAAAAAGCAGGTGGAATACTGTCATCAGCTACACAGGCTTATAGCGAGGGAACAGCCCTACACCTTTCTGTATCTCAGTAAATGGGCCGCTGTGCTGGACAAGAGGATTGTCATTAAAAGAGTGGATAAAAACAATCAGATACATTACGAAAAGATACGCCCCTCAAAAACGGGAAATTACAGTTACGACTTTAACAAATGGATAAAGCTGCCGGTCGTGCCACAGCTTGCAATTGAACAAAAATAATACCCATCCACGGCGCAACAAATTTCTTGCTCACAGGACGTTCCCTGCTGTAACCTAACAGAAGAACAGCCTAATTTTATAAGTACAGACAACAATAAACACACAGGACATCAGACCATGTATAAAACAGATAAATTAAAAAGGTACACTTACCCCCTGTTTTCATTTCTCTTAATCCTTGTATGCCTTACAGCCACGGCCTCAGCAGACAATAATATTCTCAGGACCAGGCTCAAAAACGGTCTTAGGGTTGTTATTGTACAGGATCCCCTGGCGCCTGTAGTAACAACACATATGACCTATCTCGTAGGTTCCAATGAAGCACCGAAGGGTTTCCCCGGAATGGCTCATGCCCTGGAACATATGATGTTCCGCGGGAGCAAGGGCCTGTCTGCAGAACAATTGGCTGCCATCACTGCAGCAATGGGTGGAATGTCAAATGCAAGCACAGCTCAAACCATTACACAGTACTATTTTATCGTACCGGAAGATCTTGCAGAATTACCCCTGAGAATAGAGGCGATTCGCATGAAAAATGTTCTTTGTGCCCAAAAACTGTGGGAAAAGGAACGTGGGGCCATAGAACAGGAGGTGGCAAGGGACCTTTCAAGCCCCATGTATGTCTTCTACGGCAGACTACTAAAAAAAATGTTTGCAGGAACTCCATATGCCCACGATGCGTTGGGAACACGTCCTTCATTCGAAAAAACAACAGGCAGTATGCTCAAAAAATTTCATGATACATGGTATGTTCCTAACAATGCACTGCTTGTGATAGCAGGCGATATTAATCCTGAAGCCACGCTCCCCCTCATAAAATCGTTTTTTGGCAGTATCCCTGCACGACCTCTCCCGGCCCGATCAGCCATACACATAAAACCACTTAAGCCATCTTTGATAAAGCTCGACAGTAATCTGCCCTATGGACTTGCAATTGTTGCCTGCAGACTGCCAGGATACCAGGACAGGGATTTTGCCGCAGGGGTTATAATGGCAGATGTTATGAACAGCAAAAGAGGGAATCTGTATAAACTTGTTGTAGATGGAAAGGCCCTGTTTACAGGATTTGATTCCTCTCTGTTTAAAGAAACAGGGATGGGATTTGCATACGCCGGGTTCCCAAGAGGTATGGACGGATCAAGAGTAGTTAATCTTCTTAAAAAGGTTATTAATACATACAAAGATAAAGGTTTTCCAAAAGAGCTTGTAGAAGTTGCCAAACATCGGGAGATTACAGAAGCAGAGTTCAGAAAAAACTCCATATCAGGACTGGCATCCGAATGGTCCAGGGCCATTGCCATTGAAGGACGTAATTCTCCTGATGATGACATCCGAGCGATTAAACAAGTAACCCAGGCAGAAGTAAACAGAACGGCACGCAGATATTTCAAGACCTTCGTGGTCGGACTTCTGATTCCGAAGACCTCGGGCAAACCTGTTTTCAGCAGGGGATACAAGGCCAAAGAATCGTTTACGGAAAAGAATCCCCCTCAGGTAGAACTTCCTGCATGGGCAAAAAAGGCCCTTTCCGGCCTGCCTGTCCCCAAATCAAGGCTAAATCCGGTCGTAAGCATCCTGCCAAACGGCCTGAAATTGATTGTTCAAAGAGAGACAATAAGCCCCACAGTAACCCTATATGGAGAGATAAAAAACAATCCTGGAATGCAGGAACCAAAAGGTAAGGATGGGATTACAGATGTGCTTGACGATCTGTTTCAGTACGGAACATGCGATATGAACAGGCAACAGTTTCAAAAGGCAGTAGATGATATAGCAGCCAATCTTTCGGCAGGAACATCCTTCTCCGTAAGCGTCCTGACAAAACATTTTGACCGGGGAGTTGAACTGCTGGCACAAAATCTTTTAAAACCCCGGCTTCCTGAAAAGGCCTTTAAAATAGTCAAAAAAGAGACCATGGACGCCCTCAGAGGAAAACTGAAGAGCCCCTCTTACCTTGCAAGACATGGGCTTTTGTCCATGCTGTACCCCAAGGGAGATCCATATCTGCGCCAGGCAACACCTGATACAGTAAGATCCATCACCATAGACGATGTCCGAAGATTTCATAAAAAAATTTTCCGGCCAGATCTGACCTCAATAGTAATTATGGGTGATATAACCCCTGAAGATGCAAAGGCTACCATAGAAAAATACTTCGGGACATGGAAGGCCTCAGGTCCAAAGCCCAAGATTATACCGCCTCCTGTTCCGCCAAACAAAAAGGCAACCCTGTTTGTTCCGGACAGGACACGGATCCAAAACAGGGTAATACTTGCAGAAACCATTGGTGCAACACGCACACACAGGGATTATTACCCGCTCCAGGTTGGTCTTCATGTATTGTCCGGTGGTTTTTATGCAACACGCCTTTACAGGGATCTGCGCAAAAAAACGGGGTTGGTATACACGGTTCAGGCCTTTTTGGATGCAAAAAAAACCAGGTCGGTATTCGGCATTATATACGGCTGTGACCCGCCCAATGTTCCAAAGGCACGTGCCCTTGTTATAAAAGACATATCAGATATGCAAAATACACCTGTAACTCAACATGAGATCAGACAGGCCAAGACCATGATGATTCGCCAGGTGCCCATCTCGGAAGCAAGCATAGACTCAAGCAGCAGTATACTTCTTGACCTTGCAACCCACGACCTTCCCATAGATGAACACGTCAGGGCTGCAATGAAATACCGCAAAACAACCGCAAAAGAAATTCAGGCTGCATTTTCCAGATGGATACGGCCCAAAGACTTTGTTATGGTGGTTAGAGGTCCAAAACCCCAATGACCAGGTATATGATTTTCTTAAACCGGCATGGCCGGATCCAAAACATTCTGGGCACTCACGGATATGAAAATACAGCCTGGTTTTTCAACATGGTTTTGTGTGTTTTCATGGTAAATACATGATATATACCAATCAGCGGTAAGTCCGTTCATCCGTAAGGGGTGAAAAAATTGTAAAAGAAAACAGGTTTAAGTTGATAGAGCAAAAATGCATAATATCCATAGACATTCCTAATTCTAAGACGCTTTTATACGTCCGATATTTTCTTACCATGCTTAGATAGGTTCTGCATAATGTTCTATATAGTAACAAAACATAGAATTAAAAACATGCCCATTTTCATAACACCTTATAATAAGTATAAGTTATTTATTGGTAAAAACGGTTTGGAACATGATAATCGAAAAAAACAGGGAGAATATTGACTCAATATAATTAATGTTAGCCCTAAATAAAAGTGATGAATAGAGAAGTAATAATAAAAGAATTACAGAAAATAAAAG
>JAGGTJ010000165.1 GCA_021163815.1 Deltaproteobacteria bacterium
TTCAAAAATCACAACCTTTATGGCCGCATCAAATTGATGCGTGTTATACAAGCACGACATTTCTATAATTCGTTGATATTAAAAGCATAATTTTCTTCTTGAAAATAGTTTATGCAGGTTTTAGGTAACAAGCTTATGTTGCTTTGCACCACAATGTGTAACAAAACCTACTGATGCAAACACCCTCTGCAGGTATTATCCCCATGCCCAGCAATATTAAAGAATCACACGCTTAACATTGATGAATTCGCAAAAAGTAGAACCGATGGCTAAGTAAAAATCTTCATATACAAGGCATAGTGTTTGGTCATGCATGAAGGCATACAGAATGTTACACGTATGGCCAAAGGCTATCACACAGTATATGAAGACTCCCAACAAACTTAATTCACAGAAAGTCCCATATATTTTGCCGAGACTTGGGGTATTTAATCAAGTTCATTTCCATAGGATGCGGCAAAGCAGTATAAACCTGGTTTTAACAGGAAACGCCCCTGCAATATGAGACAATAACAATACCTTCTTACAGACCTATCTCCTGTTTAAAGGTAGCCAAACCAATATCTGAAATCAGTGTGCCCAAACGCTGCGGTTTTGTGTGCCTTTCAAGTCTTTCTATAACACGTTTTACAAGATCGAGGGCCTCATCATCACTAAGTCCTTCTGACAATACCTGTGCAATCATTGGTTTTGATGCAGCATTACCTCCTACCACTACTTTCCAACCTTTTTTTGTTCCTATCAGACCTATATCTTTTACCCATGATTCAGCACAGCAGGTAGGACATCCTGAAACACCTATCTTCATCTTTGAAGGAAGGCTATAGCCATGATAGAGTTTATCTAGCTTCATACCCATTCCAACGGCATCCTGCTGACCAATACGGCAGAAGGTCGTACCAGGACAAAACTTAACACTGCGCACACACATGCCAATGGCAGCACCAGGTTCTATTCCCAAATCCTGCCATACATTATCAAGATCATCTTCTTTCAGTCCAACAATAACCATACGCTGAGCACCGGTAATTTTTATGGCAGCGGCCCCATATTTTTCCGAGACATCAGCAATTGTACGTAAAATATCAGGAGAACATATACCACCTGGTATGTGCGTTGCTATCGCAAATGTTTCTCCGTCTCTCTGTACCAGGGCTCCCTTGTCTAATCTGTCTTTTTTCTTTTCCGCCATCCTCTAAAAACCTCCTTAATTGCATCTTTAAAAAAAGATTAAATAAAATTCCTGCAAAATATTCAGCCTTTAACAATCATAATACCTCGCCGGATTCAAAATATCCCGGCTATCCACAAATATAAAAATACATCCTGGCTTTTCAGCACGGTTTTGTGCTGTTTTACGGTAAAATCTGATTGAAGGATAAATGGTACCTTACAGGATCATCCAATCTCAAATATCTAAGCAATAAGCATACCGCCCTATGAAAAAGACGACAATACAACGATTACAAAGGGCTTATCTTGCAGAAATAACTACAAAAAAACAGTGATGCAAAAAGGTGTTTCACCAATCAAACTGATAAAAAAAAGTGTCTCACCAATCAAAACAAGACACATACTGTTTCATGTTCATCTTCATATCTACCCTATCTATTTGATTATACATAAAAACAAACAAAACACTTCCTGAGACACATCCCTTTATATATATTTCACAAGCCAGTACCGCTGAATTCAAAATATCCCGGCTATCCACAAATATAAAAATACATCCTGGCTTTTCAGCACGGTTTTGTGTTTTCCAACGAACTTAATTCACAGGAAGTCCCGTAACTGCCTTATGTTTTTTGATATTTAATCCTCATAGGATGCGGCGAAGCGGTATAACCCAGCTTTTTACGACACCATCAATGTTGTTGAATATTCCTGTATAAAAAAGCAGTTACCAGCAGGCATTACCGATTAAGCGCCTGTTTCATCCTTCGTAAAAATTCTTTCCTGTCCACATATGACTCAATCCTTAATTCAGGAATCTCTTTCCCCTGTCTGCTGATAAACACAACGGTTGGCACACCCCGCACCTTATATCGCCCTACAAGCATATCCTGACCGGGATGCCTTGAGGTTAAATCTATACGTAACAAGACAAATCTGCCGTGCAATTTCCGTACATAAGGATCATTGAATACCCTGCTATCGAGTTCCCTGCACGGAAGGCACCAGTCAGCATAAAAATCCATTATTACAGGCCGTTTTTCCGTGGCAGCCTTTTTCAGCGCTGTTTCACTGTACGGTCTCCAATTAAGGGAAGGAGCAGAATAGATGACAAAAAAGGAATAGATTACAGCTCCGGCAACAAGAAGACTGCCGGCAATCTTTTTTATGTATGCAAATGTTGAGCTACCCCTGCCCGTCGGTGTAATCCAGCCAAGATGAACACCCGCAGCCATCATGACAGGGGCAAAAATAAGTGTCTGCCAGTTCCCGTGCGGAAACAACGGCCTTATGACATACACAGCCATACCTACCATGACCCAGCCCAAAAGTTTTCTTACCCAGATCATCCATTCTCCTGAAACAGGCAGTTTCTTGATGCTACCGGAGAAAACAGCAAGTATGACAAGAGGCAGCCCCATGCCAAGGCTCAGGACAAAAAAACATAAAAAACCAAGCCAGGGGTTACCCTTCTGCCCTACATATGTCATCAGACCCAGGACAAAAGGCCCTATACACGGTGCGGCAATAATTCCCAGGGTCAACCCCATAAAAAGACTGCCAAAGTAACCGCCAAAATTTTTCGAGGCAAGTGTTGTGATCCGGGAGGGCAAGTGCAGCTCCCACAGGCCAAAAAAACTGAGGGCAAGTGCAAACAGGATGGAAGAGATTACAATAAGAACAAAAGGATTTTGCAGCACAGTGCCCAACATGCCACCAGACAGACTGGCAACAAGGCCAAGTATGGAATTGGTAATGGCAAGACCTGTAACATACAGGAAGGCATGAACATAACGGGACCCGGTCAAACTTCCCCCACCAAAATACGAAACAGTGATGGGCAACAGCGGATAAATACATGGTGTCAGGTTAAGGGCAAGACCGGACAGAAAGATACCTGCAAGGGTAAAAAGGAAAGGGAGAGTTAATGATCCATCTGTAAACAGCTCTCTTTTTGATTCCAAGCTGCTTGTACTGTAAAAAAACTCCCGATTCATCCATACAGATGCAGCCCCTTTTTTTACAACCCTTACTGTACTGTGCACAAAAATCTCATCAGGAGGAATACAGGACTTTTCAGAACATGCCTGGTAGAATAGTTTCCCTCTTATCTCATAGATATCCGGCCTAAGATCCGGATCAATACTGATGGTGGCATAAACTATTATATCTCCGGAATACAGCTCAAGGGGATAAGAAAACGAATCAAACCGTTTCAGTATGGGCATTGGAAAACGAATATTTTTGATTGTTATGCCTGATGGCAGGGCAGAAAAGGAAAGAGAAAGAGGGACAAGACCGGTTGCACCGTGATTGTCTGTGGCATGAACATACCAGGACTTGGCGATATTGAGACGAATACCAACAGGGTACCTGCCTCCGGCAGGATATTGATTACGGGAGTTGATAAACTCAGCTTTTACAAGATGATGAGCATTGGAGAGGGGGGAGGCATAAACAGAAAACTGCAGACATAAAGTGCCAAACAACAAGATCAGCACAGATATTATGAGGACAAAAAGATATTGTCTACGGAACGATTTCACCAAAAGCTGCATCCTGTTTTACATGTTTGAGCAATACATCAAGAACAGACCCCGGTCTTTTATTGCCAGAAGAAAATATCACAGGGATATAATTATCTGTAATTCCTTTCATAAGGCCTTTTTCACGACAGTGCCAACCCTCGACAACAGTTGAAAACTTCATGTTCAGACATCGGCTATAAAATCTGTGTCTCTTTTTTCCTGCAAGGGAACGTAACTGCACTGTCCTCTGTTTAATGATTCCGGAATCTACCCTGCCATTGAGGTTAAAGGCAGCAGTACCTGACCTCGGAGAAAACGGAAAGATGTGACAATAGGAAACAGGCAGATCCTGCAAACAGGAAAGGGTATTCATATGCGCCTCGTCAGTTTCACCGGGAAAACCGGATATAACATCAACACCTATTGCAGCAAAAGGGATCTTCGTGTAAACAGAGGCTACTACGTCGGCAAACTCCCGGACAGTATATCTCCGTCTCATTTTCCGCAGAATACGGTCGTCACCGCTTTGAAGAGGGATGTGAAAATGCCTGCAAAGCCATCTTTCCGAGGCCATCATATCAATGAGGTCAGGGTCAATCTCATTAGGTTCAATTGAACTGATCCTCACCCTGACAGGCAGATCTTCCTTTGCGATGATTTTCAAAAGATCCGTCAGTCTTACAGGTGGTTGCAGATCGACACCATACTTTCCTATGTGAATACCTGTAAGGACCACCTCCCTAAAACCCTGGTCAGCCAAAGAACGCAGCATAAAAAGGACATCCCGGGGGACGAGACTCCTATAGGGGCCTCGTGCAAAAGGGACAATACAGTAACTGCAAAAGGCCTCACAACCATCCTGTATCTTCAAAAAGGCGCGGGACCGGTCAGGCAAACCCTTTACAGGCATAAAATCAAACGGGCATTTTCTGTCAAACTTTCTGAGGACTATTTTTTTTGTGCCTGACAGCACCACGTCTTCTACCAGTGCAGGAATATCCCCTTTTACACTGTTACCTGCAACAAGTGATATGCCCTCAATATCTGCAAGCTCATCAGGAAAAACCTGTGCATAACAGCCAATGGCTGCAACACATCCCCCCTGGTTCTCCCGTATGGCCTTTCTGATTGCCTGCCTTGACTGGCGTGATGCCTTATGCGTAACAATACAGGTATTTACAATAATTGCATCGGCCTTTTCTGTATCTCTTGCAGGAATCCATCCTGCATTGCATAGGGCATCACCAATATATGCAGATTCATACTGATTTACCTTGCAGCCCAGTGTTACAATTCTGAATGTCTTTTCATGCACGTTGTTTCCAGCAGCCTTAATACAGCATGGCCTTGTCAAATTTCACCTTCATGGCACGGACAGGACATACCATTACACACATCTCACAGGCACTGCATTTGTCACCATCAAAAAGTACCGTCATCTCTGGATGTTTTATATGCAAGGCACCAGTGGGACAGACAGCAGTGCAGGCTCCGCAGTGAATACACCTGTCTTCATCCCTCTTGACGTTTTGTCCCATGCTTTCGACCTTGACCCCAAGATCTTTCAGATACTTCACCCCTTTCTGAAAATTTTTCTTGTGTCCACTCAGTTCGAGCACCATAAAACCCTCTTTTCTTGGGTAAATGGTAGCCTTAAGAATATTAAATGAAAGATCAAATTTCTTGACAAGATTGACAGCTATGGGTTCATTTACAATCTTTTTGGGAAACCGCAAGGATAACATCTTGGAGTACATGACATTTGTCTCCTTAATAAGGATGAACCTGTAAAAAATCGAGTCAATGGCTAAGTAAAAATCTTCATATACAAGGCAAAAGTGTTTGGTCATGCGTGAAGGCATACAGGATGTCAAACCTATGGCCAAACACTATACACAGTAGATGAAGACTTTTTACGACGCCATCAATAATGACAAGAAGATACTACACACAGCGCTCTTACATACAAGCCCGTGTAAGAGAGAAGACCAGACCTGATGTCCATACTTACCGTAAAAAGACACAAAACTGTGCTGCAAAATCAGGCCGTATTTTCATATCCTTACGTGGCCAGGATATTTCGAACCCGGCCATGCCGATTTAGTCAGGCAGGATCATGTATATCTGCTCAATACACGTTTAAACCCGGGCAGGGACATTTCAATGGTCCTGTCAGGCACACAGTATGCTATGCGAAAATGCATGGGCCCGCCAAAACCAGAGCCAGGAACCGTCAAGATATTCTCGTTTCTGAGCTCACTTACAAATTCCACATCATCTATGGGAGTTTTAGGAAACAGGTAAAAGGCACCCTGAGGTTTGACTATTTCATATCCAAAAGAGACAAGATGATTATAAAGCAGGTCTCTTTTATGCTGGTAAATTGAGACATCCACTGTCTCATCCAGCAGGTATGAAACAGCCCTCTGCATAAGAGCTGGGGCATTGACATAACCCAGGACCCTGTTACTGAATACCATCCCTGCCATAATTTCATTCTTGTCCGTTATATCGGGATGAACAGCAGCATATCCTATCCTTTCCCCCGCAAGAGACAGATCCTTGGAAAAAGAAGTTACAACAATAGATTCCTGATACATATCAAAAATACCCGGAGGGGTAATCCCATCGTACACAATCTTTCTGTAAGGTTCATCCGAGATAAGCAATATGGGTCTTCCCAGTCGGTTGCTGTGATACACAAGAACCTGCGCAAGCTCAGTCAGGTCTTTTTCCGTATAAACACGCCCGGTTGGATTATTGGGAGAATTTATAAGCACTGCCCTGGTCTTGCCGGTAACGGCATTAGATATGGCATCAGGATCAAGACCAAAATCAGATCTTGTATCAACAATCACAGGTCTTGCCACATGATTATCAAGATAAAAATCATATTCTGTAAAATAGGGGCTGGGAATAATTACTTCATCATCAGGATCAAAAAATGTCTTGAAAACAATGTTTAGGGCTCCTCCTGCCCCAACTGTCATTATTATGTCATTGGCCGTAAAACTCACCGAATAAAGACTACTCAGATAAGCAGCTACCTTCTGTCTTACCGTTTCAATACCTGCATTAGGCATATATCCATGCTGTCCCGGGGTCTTATCATCTATCAGGGTGTGCACCACCTCATTAAACCTCGAGGGAGGCTCCAGACATGGATTCCCCAGGCTGAAATCAAAAACACGGTCAGGCCCAAACTGCTCCTTCCTTTTTTTCCCTTCCTCAAACATCTTCCTTATCCATGAAGATTTGCTGAGATGTCTTTTTACATTTCGAGAGATAGCCATGTCCTATTGTCTCCCCTATCACACTAAGGTTATCAGCAAGTATTTATCTATAAATGGCCGTTTTCCGCAACACCTGTGCCCTCCTGTGGCTACCTGATCCTACACAAAAATTATCATTTATGAACCGAAAAATCCATAAAACTCAAAAATTTACCGTGAAAAAAGCACCTTTAAAAAAGAAGGCGCACAGTAACAGTTAATAAATAAGATATCTAAAACAACCCTGTCAATCAATAAACCTTGATATCGGCCGGCAATAGTGGGCATCAAATCTTTCCGCAAACAACCTTTCGTAATACCTTTTTCATAGGGTGGAGATAAAAGGTTGACCTACCTTTTCTGGCTCCTCTACCTGTTATAAAAAACTTCAATATACTCTGTGATATCCCAAAATTGCCTGTTGTCTGCTCTCATGACTCTGAAGGTAAACCGGCATGGCCGGATCCAAACCTGCCTGTGCGTCAACGTATCTGCCTGTGCGCCAACGCACGCAGACAGGCGCAGACAGGATATCCTGGCCAC
>JAGGTJ010000114.1 GCA_021163815.1 Deltaproteobacteria bacterium
CTGCCTGTGCGCCAACGCACGCAGACAGGCGCAGACAGGATATCCTGGCCACCCACGAACATGAAAATACAGACTGGTTTTTCAACATGGTTTTGTGTTTTTTCATAGTAAAATAGGCTAGTTCGTAAACGTTTTCCGGGAACTTTCTGCAGGCGTATTTTTACAGAGGCTTTCATATTGAATTGATGTATCAATTTCCAGTACTTCCTGGAGCAATACCGGCTTCCACGGTCAGAGTGACGAATTAGGCCGACAGAAGGACCTTTTTTCAACCTACATTCCTATCTGTTCACATAAAACCAATTATGGCTCTTGGGGTCTTGACAGACTAATAATCATATTTATATTATTATGTTTAAATGGGTGAGGTTTAACTGGAGACCTTTGCGGGATATTCAGTTTTATTCCGGCTCAAAAAAGGCAAAAATCTTAACCGCAGGAATAAGAATTAAAATGTGATAAGCTCGTAAAAAGCTGGTTTTAGACAGCTTCGCTGCATCCTATGAGGAACGAACTTGACGCTTGCAGGATTGTAGGTATCAAAAATAGAGACATTAAGATAAATAACAGCCCCTTTCTCTGTACATTAGCGTGTTGCTTCAGGTGCTTTTCCTGATCAGGGAAAGGGGTTTGTCTTAGTGGTTAAAGATTTTTACCTGTCCATCGGTTTTATTTTTTACGACGCCATTAAACATGATGCAAAAAAATGAAGCAACTTTTGCCCAAAGGAAGTAACATTGCCTGTCCGTGGACAAAAACCCGATAACATGTCTGCACATACAAACAGGGTTCTTGGATATTTTCATCTTCTGGATATTGTCTCTAAATATGCATCCTGTCCCTTAGGCAGGGAACATTGCCTGTCACTCAGGCCAATGAATGAGTTAGCAGACATCAACAGGGAACTTGATCTTGTATCTGAGGCCAGGCTGCTCGAAAAGACCGGAGCCTCATTATCATTTTACGACATTATCCCTGTTGGATCTATCTTGTTGAAGGCATCCGCTGAAGGGGCAATTATTGAACCAGAGGAACTGCTAAAGATATTAAATCTCATCAGTGGAGGAGAAACCGCTACAAAAACATTTTATGCAAAACGGGATTTGTGTCCTCTGTTATGGGATATGGCTCATGATATGCCAGACCTTACCCATCTGTCTACTGAAATAAAAAAGGTTGTATCCTCCAACGGAACAATAAAGGAATCAGCCAGTACAAACCTGAAAAAGATTCGGAAGGCAAAAACAAGACAAAGGCTCCTGGTTCAGCAAAAACTGAAGAATTTGCAGAAAGATACGGCGTTGCACGGTGCTGAACATGAGAACATTGTCACAATCAGAGACGGCAGGTATGTATTATCACTGAAGACCAGTCAAAAAGGCAAAATTCATGGTATTATTCATGATTATTCAAACACAAAGGCTACATGTTTTATAGAACCTCTGGATATTGTAGATGACAACAACAGAATAGCTGAACTGATTATGGCGGAAAAAGAGGAAGAATTCAGGATATTGCTTTCTCTTACCGAAAAGATAAAAGAGCACAGCGAACAACTAAAATCCATTGAATCTTTCATTGGTAACATAGACGGGCTTTTTGCAAGGGCACATTTTGCTGAACATTTGTCCTGCATAGCCCCTGAAATTGGTGCAGATTATCCGGTTGACCTGAAACAGGCAAGAAATCCTCTCCTGCTCGCCCTTGCACTGGAAAAAAATCGAGGTGCTGAACAGAATAAACATTATTCCCCTCCTGTTCCAGTGGATATTCACATGGGGCAGGACAAAAACATATTAATCATTTCCGGTCCAAATGGGGGCGGAAAAACCGTTACCCTTAAAACACTCGGGCTGTTGGCCCTTATGACACAGGCAGGAATGCATATACCTGTAAAAGAAGGAAGCTGTTTGCCGGTATTCAGCCGGGTTATGGCAGACATAGGCGATGACCAGGATATACAAACGGGATTAAGCACCTTTTCGGCTCATATAGCGCAACTTAAAAACATACTGGATCATTCAGATGGCAAGGCTCTTGTTTTGATAGATGAACCGGGCATGGCTACAGATCCTGCCGAAGGTGTCGCAATTACAATGGCGGCTATTGATGCCCTGGCATCGCAGAGAGCATTCATCGTCATATCTACACATCTGAACAGGTTAAAGGTATATGGTTTTACTAATGAACGTGCTGTTAATGCCTCGGTTGAACTTGATCCAAAAAACAACTGTCCTTCTTACAGGCTTCAATATGGTACAAGCGGTATTAGTCATGCCATCGATGTTGCAAAGGATATGGGATTGCCACAGTACGTCATTAATCAGGCAAACAAATATCTCGGCAAAGATGATGTCCAGAGCACAACACTGATAGAACAGTTAAACACAATGTTATCTGCGGCTGAGAGAGAAAAACAACAGGCAGAAAGGATCAAAAAAAGGTATCTTGACTCAATAGAAAAGACCAAAACAACTCTTGAAGAGCTTAGAGCAGAAAAGAGGTCTCTGATTACAGAAAAGCGTATTGAAGCAGATCACCTTATCAATGAGGCCCAAAAGGAATTCAAGCAGATTATAACATCTCTTAAAAATAAACAGTCATTACAGGCTAATGCCACCGGTAGATTTAAAGATACTGCCGACAGGCTGATTACCCATTTCAAACAGACCGATACACCGGATAACCATACATTAGTCAATATTAAAGATGTAAAAGAGGGTCAATACGTTTATCTCAAAAAACTGAACCAGCAGGGGCAAATCTTATCTGTTGATCAGTTAGGAAAAAGGGCAATAATAGGTCTTGGAAACATAAAAATTACAGCAGAGATAAAAGACCTTGAGATTATAAAGAACAAAAAAAGGCCTGTGGAAAAGAACAGGTCTTCTGCAGAAAAAACAGGGACTAAATGGTATTTTGCTCCCGCTGATTTTGAACTTAACCTTGTCGGATTCAGAGTGGAAGAGGCCATCAATCTGATAGACAAAACAATAGACAAGGCCTTGGTTGAAGGCAAAGACTCCCTTAAAATTGTACATGGGTTTGGAACAGGGAGATTGAGGAAAGCAATCAGGTCTTACCTGAAAAAGATTCCATATATAAAAGCTGTCAGTGGCGCCGATCTGAAATCAGGAGGAGAGGCCACAACAATTGTAAAATTCTAAGATTGATGGCCTCAGGAAACTGGCCAACAGTTTTTTACATACCACCTAAATCCTGCAAGCGACGAGTTTACTGAAGATCTACCTGTGCCAGCACGGCAGACAGGTGCAAGGCAGTAAAGGTTATTTCCGTGGCCTCTTTAAAAACCATTCCCCAATAAGGACATCACATGCTGTCACCAAAAGAAGAGATCAAAAAACGGGCTGATATTGTAGATGTGATTGCACAATTTGTTCATTTAAAGAAGGCAGGCAGAAATTTCGTCGGTCTTTGCCCGTTTCATGCAGAAAAGGATCCTTCTTTTACCGTAAATCCGGAACGTCAGACCTTTCACTGCTTTGGATGTAAAAAAGGAGGCGACATATTTGATTTTTGGATGGAGTACCACGGAACAACATTCAAGGAGGCGCTTCATGATCTTGGCGAAAGATATAATGTCCCCATTAACAACGTTACATCTCATGTAGAAACCAACAGATATTCCAAAAGAAAGGCTATTTTTGCAATAAATAAGACGGCCCTTGCCTATTTCAAAACCATACTGTCTACATCTCCTAAGGCTGAACCTGCACGGCAATATCTTAATAAACGAAATATAGATAACAAAACAGCCTCTGATTTTGAAATTGGGTATGCCCTTGATCAATGGAACGGGTTAACAGATATCTTACTAAAGCAAAACACAAACATGGCTCTTGCTACTGAAGCGGGACTTGTAATACCCAGAAAAAACGGTGGATATTATGACCGTTTCAGGGGACGTATAATGTTCCCTATTTTTGACCTCAGAAATCAGGTCATTGGTTTTGGCGGCAGGGTACTCGATAACACACTTCCAAAGTATATCAACACACCTGAATCTCCTGTTTTTCATAAAGGGGAAACCCTCTATGGCCTGAACAAGGCACGAGAGGCTATCAGAAAAAAGGATATGGCATTGATTGTGGAAGGCTATATGGATCTGTTGGCCCTTATGAAGAACGACATAACCTACGCTGTTGCAACCCTGGGAACAGCATTGACTCCATACCATGTACGTAAATTGAGAGGATATACTAACAGGGTAGTTGTTGTTTTTGACTCAGACAATGCCGGTAAAAAGGCGGCAATGAAAACCCTGCCCTTATTTGCCAACGAAGGCATGTCTGCAAGTGTGCTGGTATTGCCCGATGGTCATGATCCTGATACCTTTTTAAACGAAAAGGGCCGTAAGGAATTTTTATTGCTTCTGAAAAATGCAGCGCCTATGCTGGATTTTTATTTGACAATGGAAATAACAGGAAACAACTCTGAGGTAGAAACAATCCGTGTCTTGAAAGATTTTTTCCCTGTACTCTCCACACTGAACAGTGACGCCTTACGGTCAATATATGTCAGAAGATTTGCTGAAAAAACAGGTCTCCGGGAATCCATCATATGGTCTGAATTGCAAAACTTTATACGAACAGGTTCTGTAACAAGAGCTGCCAATAATATTAATCAGAGAATCCACGATTCAATGGACCAGAAAAGGATCACCGATCTGCAGATACTCAATCTTCTGATATATCATCCCGAAACCATAAAAAAAATGATGGAAATCGACTGTCGTATCCTGCTCAGTGATTCCGCCATCAAAACCATCATAGATATCATTTTTGAACAATACAGACAGTACAATGCATATTCTCCTGAGGGTTTGATGGACATAATTGACGATGAGTCAATCAGGCAACAGTTAAGAGAAGTACTACACAAACCTTTTATTGTTTACTCAGAAGAAGAGGTAGATCAGGCAGTTACTGAACTTGAGCAAAAAACCCACAGGAAACGATTCCTTCAATCTTTAAAACAGGCCAAAGGTGATATTGAGGCACAAAATAGTTTGATACTGTCTGAGTTCCATTCTTGAGGCATCCATCAGCAGGTATCTCTTTTCCTGCCAAAAACTAAGAACTCAACTCAGGTCACACATTGAGACTCCTGTCTAACAAAAACGTACCGGAATCTCTGATATGCATGGCAATAACAACAAGGGTGACGCTGGACAGTTACAAAGCCTGAACATAACAAGCGCGGGCAAAACAACCAGTTAGAGATGAATAACACCTAAACCCTGCAAGCATCGGGTTTGCCGAAGACCTGCCTGCGGCGGCAGGTGCAAGGCGGCAAGGGCGCAGACGTATTACGATCAAGTCCTTGCCAAGGCTGCAGATTCGGTAAAATTGGTATTCCTGGAGGGTAAACTATTTTCAAAAACAGTTTATGCCCGCATTCAAATCGATGCGTGTCACGCAGGCATAACCTTTCTATAATTCGTTGATATTAAAACCTTAATTTTCTTTTTGAAAATAGTTTATGCAGGTTTTAGGTAACAGTTCCTTATATGGGGGTAAGGAATAATGACCAAACAGAACAATAACATGACTAATCTCAAAAAATTGCTCGATATTGGTAAAAACAAAGGCTACGTCACATACGACGATCTCAATGATAATCTGCTGGAGGAGTATACTTCTACAACGGAAGATATTGACAACATCAAGATGATCTTTGAAGAATTGGATATTGAGTTTGTCGATAATGATGACCTCAAAAAGCAGTTAGAGAAAGACGCAAAAAATAATGCCGAGGCATTGGCATCTGACGATCACAAATCCTTTAAATTGGATATTGGTGATTCTTTTAATCGTGCCTTTGATCCCGTAAAAATGTATCTGAAAGAAATGGGCTCCATTTCACTGTTGACAAGAGAGGGTGAGGTTGCAATTGCAAAGAGGATAGAATCAGGGAACAAGAATGTACTGAATGCACTTCTTAGCTGTTCTGTAGGCATTGAACATATTATTGATTTGGGCTCAAAACTTGAAAACAACCAGATCAAATTAAAAGATGTTATCAGCGATCTTGAAGAAAATGATAACAATACCATGCAAATGAGCGAAAAAAAGGCATCTTTACTCCTTATGATCGAAGATATCAAAAAGATGTATGATCAGATAAAGGAGAAAAGGCAGTTTTTATCAAAAAGGGGATGTGCGGAAGAAGAAAAAAAGCGTTTAACGGCAGAAATCAAGAAATTGATGGACGATATCGCCCAAATAGTCAGTGGATTCAAGCTGGAAAAGAAACATATCGATATCATGACCAAAACCCTTGAGGAGCTTGTACACACAGTAGAAGACATGGAAAAGGAAATAGAAGCCTGTGTAATCAAGGCCAAGGGAAAACCTGTCTCATATATAAAAAAATGTGTCGCAAGGCTTCACGAATCTGTTGGAGATGATGATATTGTTGAGCCAATAGGCCTGCCTAAAAAGGAAGTGATTGACCTGAAATCAAGGGCAGAGGCTGCCCAGGCTACCATAAAAGAGATAAAAAAAAGAACGGGGATGACTCCAAGAAAGATAAAAAACACCTTTGACAAGCTAAAGAGAAATGCTAAAAAGGCCAATCGTGCAAAAGATGATTTGATCAAGGCCAACTTAAGGCTGGTCGTCAGTATAGCTAAAAAGTATACAAATCGCGGGCTGATGTTTCTGGACCTGATACAGGAAGGTAATATAGGCCTCATGAAGGCAGTTGACAAGTTTGAATACCAGCGTGGCTACAAGTTCAGCACATATGCAACATGGTGGATCAGACAGGCAATAACAAGGGCAATTGCTGATCAGGCACGGACTATCAGGATTCCTGTTCACATGATAGAAACCATAAATAAGCTGATACGAACATCAAAGATCCTGGTTCAAGAAAACGGCCGCGAACCTACCCCGGAAGAAATTGCCGAACGAATGGATTTTCCTCTCGATAAGGTAAGAAAGGTCCTAAAGATTGCCAAGGAACCAATCTCCCTTGAAACACCCATAGGAGAAGAAGACGGAAGCCATCTTGGCGATTTCATAGAAGATAAAAAGATTGCATCTCCGGGTGAAACGGTTATAAAATATGGTCTTGCTGAGCAAACCAGAAAGATTCTTACCACATTGACACCAAGAGAAGAAAAGGTCATCCGAATGAGATTCGGAATAGGTGAAAAATCTGACCATACCCTTGAAGAAGTAGGCAAAGATTTCAGTGTCACGAGGGAACGTATCAGACAGATCGAGGCCAAGGCGCTCAGAAAACTACGGCATGTAAGCAGAAGTAAGATACTGAAACATTTTATAGAATAACTTTGATGGCGTCGTAAAAAGTTTCCATATACTGTGAGCGTTTGGTCATACGTTCGACATCTTGTATGCCTTTACGCATGGCCAAACGCTACGCCTTGTATATGAAGATTTTTACCTATCCATCGGTTTTATTTTT
>JAGGTJ010000012.1 GCA_021163815.1 Deltaproteobacteria bacterium
GTTGATATTAAAGCCATAAATTCCTTTTTGAAAATAGTTTATGCAGGCTTTAGGTTACATTAAAAAGGCATAAGATGAAAACCATATTTTTTCAATACATACTCCTTGTATTAAAAGGATTCTGCATGGGCGCTTCCGATGTGGTTCCCGGGGTTTCCGGAGGGACGATGGCCTTCATCCTGGGAATATACGAAAACCTTCTCAGGGCAATTAAATCCTTTGATATGCATGCACTGGGACATTTACTGCATCTCAGGTTATCTTCATTTTTCAAACATGTTCAATGGAAGTTTCTCTTGTGTGTATCAGGCGGTATCGTATGTGCCATATTTTCCCTCGCAAAAATCCTGAACTGGCTTCTCATAAACAAACCTGTTTTTATATGGTCCTTCTTTTTCGGACTGATTATAGGGTCTGTCTTTACAGTGGTACAGCAGATTGATAAATGGAATCCTTCTGTTTTTACTGCTATTGTATCAGGCACCATTTCTGCATACGTTATTGTAGGCATAATGCCCGTATCCACACCGAACACACCATGGTTTCTGTTCCTGTCAGGAGCCATAGCCATATGCGCAATGATTCTTCCCGGAATATCAGGCTCCTTTATTCTTGTAATCCTCGGTAAATATCATCATATCCTTGCAGCAGTAAATCACAGGGATTTTATGACCCTGTTTTTTGTGGCATCAGGGGCGTGTTGCGGTATTGTCCTGTTTGTACGTCTTCTGAGCTTGATGTTCAATAAATACCACGATATAATCGTGGCCATTCTGACCGGTTTCATGATAGGTTCATTAAGGAAGGTCTGGCCATGGAAAAAAACATGTGAAGGGATACAACAGATAGCCGGAGATATACTTAAAAATACGCAGGTTCAGGTCAACGTTTTGCCATCATCCTGCAATACAGAGGTACAACTATCCCTATTTTTAATGATATCCGGTCTTTTTACTGTTTTGATAATCTCTTTTCTGGCAGAACGTAAAAAAACAAAACATATCAACTCCGGCTGTACCGGATCATAATAAAACCTAAACCAGCATGAGCGGATTCAAAACATCCTGGCCACCTTGTGCATTCGGCAAACTTGACGCTTGCAGGGTTTAGGTAAAAACACAGTAAATATGGTTACAGATGCAGATCAGAAACATCAGTACGGTTTAGACAGAAAAACACGTATATTTGTCATTGATGATGACCCTGTAGCCATTAAGGAACTTAGGCGGGTAATAAAAAGGGCAGGGCACGAGGTTTCAACATTTACAAATCCTGTAAGGGCATTGGCCCGTCTGAAAAACCAGGCCTGTGACCTTATTATCAGTGACATGAAAATGTCATACATGAATGGCCTTATCTTATTGAACAAAGCAAAACAGATAGTTCCAAACATTGAAATCATACTGACTACCAGTTCCCCTGACTTAAAAGAGGCTGTAGAGGTCACCAAGCAGGGAGCATTTTATTACCTTCCCAAGCCTTTCTCACCTAATCAGATCCGCAAATTAATAGAAGAGGCCCTTCAGCAAAGTCTACTGTTCGCAAAAAACCCCTTTGTGATTCATGACCATATAAAAGAGAATAATGCACAACCTGTAATGATAGGAGCAAGCCCTAAGATGCTTCAGATAGGGAACATTATCCGCCAAATAGCTCCTTCTGAATGCAACATCATTATTACCGGCGAGTCTGGAACAGGAAAGGAGCTGGTTGCCCGTGCCATCCATTATTATAGTTCAAGAGCCGACAAAAGCTTTGTGGCATTTAACTGTGGAGCCTTAAATGAAGAGCTGATGGCAAACGAACTTTTCGGACATGAAAAAGAGGCGTTTACTGGCGCAAAAAACAGTAAGCCCGGTTTGATAGAAACAGCCAACGGGGGAACATTGTTCTTAGATGAAATAGGTGATATGCCATTGTCTATGCAGACAAAGCTTCTTCGTGTAATCCAGGAAAGAGAACTGTTTCGTGTTGGCGGCACAAAAACAATAGAGCTTGATATCAGGATCGTAACAGCAACTGCACAGGATATGGAATCATCTGTAAAGGCTGGAATATTCAGGAAAGACCTGTATTATCGCCTTAATGTGGTTAACATTATCCTGCCCCCATTAAGAGAACGTCCTGAAGACATACCTGCACTGACCTACTATCTGATTAAAAAAATTGCTTTCCGCATGAAAAAAGAAATTAAATCAGTCTCCCAAGACGCCATGGAGGTATTAAAAAATTACGCTTTTCCAGGAAATGTCAGGGAACTTGAAAATATTATAGAACGTGCAATTGCAATATCTACCGGCAAGATTATCCATGTAAGAGATTTGCCTCCTGATATAGTAGGCCTGAAACTACACACATACAAAAAACGGAAAACCAATCTATTAACCTTAGAAGAAATGGAAAGGGACTACATTGCTCATGTCCTTTCCATTACCGGAGGAATAAAGACCAAGGCATCTGAAATTTTAGGAATTGATCGTTCATCCCTATGGCGCAAAATGAAGAAATACGGCTTACACTAACCTCTTACTTCAATGGGCCAGACAATACATCATCAACAATCTATTAAATTGGCAATCTGATGAAAATTATAAATTCTGAAGACAGAAAAAATCCTCTCCATCACCGTCGATCTATACGATTGCAGGGATATAATTATTCATCATCCGGTACATATTTTGTAACTATTTACACCTCAAATCGGGAATGTTTGTTTGGGGATATTATAGATGGGAAAATGCTGTTAAATGAATTGGGCAGAATTACCAGGCAATGTTGGTGGGCAATCCCCGATCATTTCCCCCATGCCCAATTGGACGTATTCGTCATCATGCCCAACCATGTACACGGGATTATTTGGATTGTGGATAATATTGTAGGGGCGAAAAATTTTTCGCCCCTACGATGCCAACAACCACGTGGCACATCCAAATCCATCGGGTCCATTATACGCGGATTAAAAATCGGCGTTACCAAATGGGCCAGGCAACACATCGACCTTCACACCGTTTGGCAACGTAATTATTATGACCACATTATCCGCAATGAAACCGAATTGGATAACATCCGGCAATACATCATCAACAATCCATTAAATTGGCAATCTGATGAAAATTATAAATTCTGATGGCAGAAAAACCCTCTCTCGGGGACGTTCTTGATCTTTAGACATGTAGGGGCGAAAAATTTTTCGCCCCTACAATTCTTCAGACGAAGAGAAAAAATACCCAAAGAAAAAAGGCAGAAACAGTTAGTCCCGTTTGTCAGGAACGTCCCGGATATTTCCCCGGTGAGCTTCTGACAACGTGTATTAATGCAACACAGATGTTGCATTTTACATCAAAGTGTTTTCACCGTAAATAAACAGATACTTACCATATATAACCCTACCTGTTGTTGAACTTACAAACATATCGGGCTTTGCGTGTTTTACTGGTGACATTAATTTTTACCAGTAAAAGCCGCATGTTACAGCATGCAACCATTCGTGTAATGCCGGCACGGTAATTGCTCAAAATCGATAACTAAGTAAAAATCATATACAAGACATAGCGGCATAAATCAGCTTTTTACGACGCCATCAAATTTGTGAGGATTTATGTTTCACAATATTCTTGTTGTTTTTGAAAATGAAAAGATCTGTAGCAATGCTGTTATGTATGCACAGGAACTTGCCCTTCGCATGGATGCTGAAGTAACTCTTCTAATGCTCATAGAAATGACCTTTTTTGACAATTCATTCATTGCGTCCAAAAGAGATGCCGTAATGCACATAGAAGAACGAATAGGTGAAAAATTAAGAGACCTGTTCGCACTTTTTATAAAACATGGAGTTTCTGTAAGAGCAACCCTAAAAGTAGGCAATCCCTTGGAAGAGCTGGTAAAATTTCTTGCAGAAAAACAGCCCTTTCAAATTATCATATGGGGCAGCAGTGAAGACTTGCCTGTCAAGGACCATACTGCTCAAAAACACTGGGTGCAAAAAGTAATTAACATACTTGAATGTCCACTGTTTACAGTAAACGGTACTGTCCGTAAACAGACAAAAAACAGTTACTCGTAACCCTATAAAGCAATAAACACAGACCGATTCTCTAACCGTAAATCGGCATGGCCGGATCCAAAATATCCTGGTCAGCCACGGACATGAAAACACAGCATGATTTTCCAGCATGGTTTTGTATATTTTCACGCTAAATCATACAACATATCATAATAGAGTGAGGTAATTACATTATGGAGCAATTAACACCAGAAATAATCTTAGTGTTGATTATGATAGCTGTAGCGGTATTTCTGTTTATTATAGAATGGGTACGGGTCGATGTCGTAGCTATCATAATGATGGTAGCCTTGCCCCTTCTGCATCTTGTTACACCCAAAGAGGCATTTGTTGGTTTCAGCAGTAATGCCGTAATTTCCATTATTGCTGTAATCATTATTGGAGCAGGGCTAGATAAGACAGGTCTTATAAACCGTTTGGTAAAACCAGTTGTACGTATTGCCGGAAAAAGTGAATCCAGAGTTATTATTGCCATTTCCCTTACAGTTGCCACTATCTCAAGCTTTATGCAAAACATAGGGGCAGCGGCCCTTTTTCTTCCTGCCATACAGAGGATCAGCAAATCTCTTAAAATCCCAATAAGCAAGCTCTTAATGCCTATCGGGTTTTCAGCAATTCTTGGTGGTACCATCACTCTTGTTGGGTGCAGTCCACTGATCCTACTGAATGACCTGCTGGTCCCTTTCAAACTTAAACCATTCGGACTGTTTGATGTTACTCCCATCGGATTGGCACTTGTAACAAGTGGAATTGCATGCTTTGTTCTGCTTGGACGTTTTATTCTGCCACAAGGAGATGGTGAAGATGCTGATCAGGACATACCAACACATGAACATCCCGTCAAAGAGACCGCAGAAAAGGCATATGAATTACATACCCCTCCGGATTTCGATCATTATCGTGATCCAATAACAGTTGGCGATCTAAAACGGCACTATCTGGTAAACATAGTTGCAGTCATAGAACCACCGGATTTGAAAATCATCTCACCCGGACCTGATACACGGATTTTTTCAGATGTAGATATTGCGGTCTATGGAAAAGAACGGGACGTTAGACATATGGCAGAAGACGAGGGTATGATCCTTAAAGACGAGGTAGATGTCTTTAAGAATGACCTGTCAGACGATTCGTCCGGCACAGTAGAAGCTGTTGTAGGACCCCGTTCTCCCCTGATTGGAAAAACATCGAATCAGTTCAAGCTGCAAACCCGCTTTCGTGTTACACCATTAGCCCTCTATCGGCAGAATGAACTCTACAGGGCAGAAACCGAGGACATGGTCCTGGAAGTTGGAGATGTCATACTTCTATATGGTATCTGGAAGGATCTCAAGCTTTTGCAGGAAGAAAAGATTCTTCTTTTCACAACCCCTATAGACGTAGATCTTATGCGTCCTGAAAAGGCCATATTTGCCGGTCTGTGGCTTGCAATATCATTAACAATGGTCATGGTATTCAAGATTCAGTTGTCAGTAAGCCTTATGACAGGCGCATTAGGCATGATAATAACAGGTGTTTTAAACATAGATGAGGCATATCAATCTGTAGACTGGCGTACAATCTTCCTACTTGCAGGTCTGATACCCCTTGGAATCGCTACCGAAAAAACAGGGGCGGCATCCTGGATTGCCCACACCATACTGAATGCCATAGGCACTGTCCCGCCTATCGTACTGCTTACCGTCATCGGAATATTATCAACAGTTTTTACCCTGGTAATCTCCAACGTGGGAGCTACTGTTCTTCTTGTACCCCTTGTTGTCAATATGGCTATCGCCGCACATACGGACCCGAGAATGGCTGCCCTGGTAGTAGGCCTTGCCACCAGCAACTCCTTTATGCTGCCCACCCACCAGGTTAATGCCCTGTATATGGGGCCAGGAAGGTATAGCAGCAAGGATTTTATGAAGGCAGGTTTTGTTATCAGTATTGTTTTTATTGTGGTAATGATAGGAATGATTTATCTTATCTATGGGGTTTAATGAAATAGGACTTTTTTGAAACCTAAAACCTGCATAAACTATCTATCATGCTTTTAATATCAACGTAATTAGAGGAAAATTGTACTTGCGTGATATGCATCGACTTGAATGTGGGCATAAACAGTTTTTGAAAATAGTTTGCCCTTTAAGAGCGCCGATTTTACTGAAACCGGGGACCCGCCGGATAGGGAGTTCGAGTAAAGCGAGGACAATCTGTGGCATTGGCAAAGACTTGATCGTACTACGTCTGCACCCTTGCCGCCTTGTTACCTGCCGCGGCAGGCAGGTCTTCGGCAAACTTGACGCTTGCAGGATTTAGGTGAAAATTTCTGTAGTAAATATCCGGGCCCAGAGGGCCCGGCTTTGGGCTAACCCCTAAAAGGGGGTAAAATGCCTTGCCTCCTGAGGGGGCAAGGTTGAGTCGTTCCCCGTTGTTATTTCAGTATTTGGAAGTTTCAGAATCCCGTTCCTTTGCTTCCTGATACTTTATATATTTTCGGATCATTTCTGCATCCAATCCTACTGTGTCAACACAGTATCCCTTGGCCCAGAAATGATTACCCCAATAGGGTTTTTCTTTCAGGTTGCGAAATTTGTTCAATATACGAATCGCTGTTCTCCCTTTGACTGCCCCAACATATCCTGAAATCGATACCTTTGGGGGAACCAAAACAAGCAGGTGCACATGATCAACCTGAACATTTAATTCTTCTACCTCGCACCCTTGTTGCTCTAAAAATATCCGTATGCACTTTTCAACTTCCCGGGCAACGTTATCTCTGAGCACCCGGAATCGGTACTTGGGAAGCCATACGATATGATATTGGCAGTACCATATGGTTTGTGATAATTTCTTGAATCGACTCATTTGTTTCTCCTTGGCTTTGTTGTGGGGACAACTCAGCCTTGGATATAACAAATGGGTCGTTCAGATGGCAAAGCCACTGAACTCTGACCTTGCCCAAAGGGCAAGGATTTCTATAATGGATTAAAGTGGCGCTCGGAACAAATTGAGACCCAGAGCCATTTCCAGCCTGTTCCCGTAACCCTATAAAATGACATGCCTTTCTTCTTTTCAACGACTCCACGGACCCTCAATTTGTTCATTTCATAACGGATTTGTGCAGGATTTTGGGAGAATTGGGGAAGATTTTTGAGGAGGTCGACTGTTCTGAATCCATAGGCATGGTATTTGGGTTTGA
>JAGGTJ010000168.1 GCA_021163815.1 Deltaproteobacteria bacterium
AGCTCAATAATTAGGGGAATAACAGCGAACCTACCCCTGTTTGTTGAGCTATTACTTTATGCCTTTGACAGAAAAAGATGTTTACAGATACAGATATCTTAACACTCACCCGTCATTTTTTCTGTAGCCGGGACCTGCATCCGGATAGTACACGCATGGAACAGTTTCAGGGAGATGGTTCCAACCGCCTCTTTTGGCGTATTCCCTGTATCAAAACAAATGACAGTTTCATTGTCCTTGTAAACCCTCCAGAGAATTCTTTCACCCGCAGGGAAAATACTGCCTCTGTAAAGATAGGGAGGCATCTGAAATCCAAGGGGGTCTGTGTGCCTGAGATCTATGCATACGATATGGACAAGGGCTGGATCATTATGGAAGATCTCGGCAGGACAAGGCTTCAGGAGGTGGTATCTGACGAACAGGCTTCCATTCCTGTGTACGCAAAAGTAGTAAAGCTCCTGCTTCACATGCAGTTAAAGGGAGCAGAAGGGTTTGATACCCGCTGGTGCTGCCAAACTGGTTACTATGATTACACTGTTATGCGTATCTATGAATCAGACTATTTTCGGAATGCCTTTCTTGGTGAATACCTTGGCCTTAAAAGAGAGTGGCCTGAACTGGAACCTGTCTTCACGTATATGGCAGACAGATTATCTTTGTTACGTAATCATTTTTTTCTTTACCGGGACTTCCAGTCAAGAAATATCCTTGTCAGGGATGGTCAAATAGGCTTTGTAGACTGGCAGGGTGGTCGCCTCGGTCCGCTGGGGTATGATCTTGCATCCCTCCTCATTGATCCCTATGTCTTGCTCTCTCATGATACCCAGGCTGCTGTTTTCCAGGTATACGAGACCCTGTTACGAAAACATGACTCCACCCTGGCCGATGAACTGGTGCGGGATTATCCTTTCCTGGCCCTCCAGCGGAACTTGCAGATCTTGGGGGCCTTTGCCTTTCTGACAAGGATCAGGAAAAAGACCCATTTTGAGAATTATATCCCGTATGCCATACACAGTCTCAACCAGCGCCTTGAAGAAATTGCAGACAGAAAGCTTACGCCCCTGAAAAACCTTACAAGAGAAATCTCCCGGAATTTCTCTCTTCGAGCCCATCCGCAAACCAATTCTTAAACACTACAGATTTATCAATGCTTGTTTTGAAAATCCCCAAGTCCCTTCAACTGGAAGTTGATATTGAAACTTGTCTCCTGATCCTTATTTTCTGCCGTTAAAATGGTGGCCCAGCATTGACTTTGATACCTTACCCAAAGGCTGTTGGATATGTTGTCATCTTCCCTGAAATCCTTTTTAATGGAGCATCCTGCCGAAAACCCATAGATAAGATTAATATCTGCCTGCAGATTAAGGTGTTTTGCACTGTCCTTTGCATACACATAATCTATGCTGTAATAATCCTCCCGGCCATGACTCCTGTTTACCTTTATGTCTGCAGAGAGGTTTGCAGAGGTGAACTCCTTGTCATAATGGTTCCATCTGGTATTAGCCCGTACATCAAAGTTGCTGAACGGATTTGAGGTAAAAGAGGCCGTTAAGGGGGTGAACGGTCTCTTCTTATGGTCAGGAGATTCATGTCTCCTTGCCTCGTTTATATCATATCCCTGAACAAGGTTAAAGACAGCCCATTGCCTGTAATAGATGCCTCCCCTTTTGCCTGACATACGGGCATCAAAATAGTTTTCAAGAGAAAAGGTTACCAGATTTACATCACCTTCCCTGTTATCAGGTACTGACCATGGTTTTTTTGTATGTTCATCCTGATTGTTATGATACCTGTATTTAAGTACCGGCCAGATCCGGTGTTTTAGGGCCTGGACGCTGCCCGTGTCTATGTCGTAAACCCGTTCTATCTTTGTCGCCATCCTGATACCGGTATCATATGCCTTTTCTGTCTCATAATTGTTACCTCTTCCCGCACCATCATACCATTGGGCGCTGTAAGAATAAGCCATCCACGGTTCAAATTCCACGTATGGTCCTACCAACCATAACGGGAAAGTAATCTTGGGCGAAACAGAAAGCCTGTGACCCTGTGCCCCCTCATCGCACCATACATAACCGTAGTCAGATTCAAGGCTGTAAAACAGGGGCAGATTGAGAAACTGTTCGGGGATCAGATTGAGATACAGATCCGCAAGGGGGTGGGGCGTAGTATCATCAGATATGTGTTCAGGACGCTGGTTATAGGCTGCCATAACCTGTATACTGTAGTTTTCTGCGTTACGGCTCAGTCTCAGGGCTGATCTCCTTGTTGGAGAACGTTCTTCTTCTACCGGCCGTCCCCACCTCTTGGCCAGATCAGGCCTTGCATCAAAACCTAACATATTGGTGTTAAATTCCCGCAGATAATCCTGATCACTTACAAAATCCACATCTGCACGGGCAGACACATCAAACGGTAAGGCCTGTTCAGCCTTGCCCCTGAACCAGTACCTGGTATTGTTGGACCTGGAATATGGACTTATCTCAGCATCATTGTCGTCGTTAACATCCTTGTTGTGCCTATCCGACATTATATCAAACATAAAGGTCCCCTTTGATGTGTCTGTAGCCTTGTAACGAAATTCCAGACCCTGCATGTATCCACGTTTGCTCATGTAATGCTGGTAAAAGGTTGCGTCAGTCTGATCTGAAATGGCCCAGAAAAAAGGAAGTTCCACCTCAAATCCATTGAAACCGGAATTACCAAAAGATGGGGCAAGAAATCCTGACTTCCGTTTGCCGCCAGCAGGAAAGATCACATATGGCACATAAAAAACAGGCATCTTCCTGATATGGAACAAGGAATGTTTTGCAGTACCATAATCATCTACAGTGACCTCAACCCTGGAACTTCCCACACTCCAGTCAGGAGGAGAGCCATCACATGTAGAAATATTACAGTTGTCTACGAGGTATTTGTTTTCACTGAGTTTTTCTAAGACATCTCCACTTATATGGTAATTGTTTGCCTTTATAAAGAGACACCCCTGTTTTATCTTTCCCGTGTGTTTGTTCAGATTAAAGACACCTTCCTCGCCAACAAGAATAATGCCCTGTGTTTCAAACCAGATATCTCCGTAAACCCTGGCTATACCTGTCTTTTCGTTGTAGATGGCTTTCTTTGCATATAGATAACGGCCATTCTTTTTCATTACAACATCTCCTTCTGCCGTATATGTCTTGTACTGGTCATTATAGGAAAGATTATTGGCAGTAATCTCCCATGGCTGAGTCTTATCCTCAGATGTGTCCAATGACAGAGAAACAAGCTTTGCAGAACATACACTATACAGACAGGCGATGAACAGAATCGTCAATAAGACAGATACGTGTATCTTTACCATATTCATCCTTGTGGAACAATCTGATGTACAAAGCATAATGTGTAATAGCTCAACAAACAGGGGCAAAAGGCTTTTTCTTCTTTTGAAAATAGTTTACCCTTAAGGAGCACCGATTTTACCGAATCTGCGTGGCAAGGACTTAATCGTACTATGTCTGCTCCCTTGCCGCCTTGCACCTGCCACCGCAGGCAGGTCTTCGGCAAATTCGACGCTTGTGGATTTTAGGTTCCGGATAATATGTCCGTTTTTTATATCGGGCTATCAATATCAGATAAGGTTGGATTAAGGCAGGACATGGCCTCCCCAACAGTAAAAAGAGAACCGCATACTACTATCAGATCGTTGGGCAGTGCCATCTTTTTTGCCTTTAAAATGGCATCCTTCAGATTTTCAATCACCTCTTCCGGTTTATTCAAAGACCTTGCCTCTTTTTCCAGTACCTCAGGAGCAGCAGCGCGTGAATAAGCAGGTCTTGTAAAAATCACGTAATCCCCAACCGGAACAATTCCCCTAAGAATTGCGCCAATATCCTTGTCCGCCATTATTCCTATAACAAGAATTACCCTGTCATGCCTGATATCCTTTTTTATAGAGTCTGCAAGTGTACGTGCTGCTGCAGCGTTATGTGCTCCATCAAGGATAATGGTGGGATCTTTTTCAACCACTTGCATTCTCCCCGGCCAAAAGGTCTTTTTAAGGCCCTCTCTGATGGCAGGGGTAGAAATATTCAACCCCTTATCTCGCAATATCTCTATTACTGACAGAGCCAATGCCGCATTATGATGTTGAAATGATCCCATCAGGCCCAATTGCAAACCGTGGAGGTCTTCTTTTATTCCGTAATAATGAAGACCTGATTCGGTACTGCGGTAACGTATATCAGAACCTACCCGCCAGAAAGGTGCCTCCTTTTCTTCTGCAATGGATGCAAACAGTTTCAGGACAGGTTCCGAACTTGCTCCTGTAACAACATCAACACCCTCTTTTATGATTCCTGCCTTTTCATTTGCAATCTCCAACAGTGTATTGCCAAGGTAATATTGATGTTCCATGCATATATTCGTTATAACCGATACCATTGGTGTTATTATGTTTGTGGCATCCAGCCTGCCGCCCATACCCACTTCCATAATGGCAATATCCGTGTTTTCCCGTGCAAAATAGGCCAATGCCATGGCAGTAACTGCCTCAAAAAAGGTAGGCGGCTCTTCAGGAACAAATGCATTCTGCAGTTCCTCGATAAGGGAAACTGCAACATGTTGCGGCATTTCAACACCATTGATTTTAAACCGCTCAGTAAATCTTAACAGATGAGGAGAGGTATAAAGCCCTACCTTCAGACCCGCCTCTTTTAATATGGATGCTATAAAGGCAGCCACAGAACCTTTGCCATTGGTCCCTGCAATATGTATATATCTCTGGTTTTTGTGTGGATTACCAAGGGCTTCGAGAAGATTTGCTGTGTTTGACAGTCCAAACTTGATCCCAAATTTTTGTAGACCGTACAACGAATTAACGGCCTTTTCATATGATTCTGCTTCCATTATGGGTTAAAAAGCTCCTGCTGCGGCGGCAGGTGCAAGGTGGCACCACAACCTTTATAGCCGCATTCAAATCGATGCGTGTTATGCAAACACAACATTCCTATAGTTCACTGAAAAAACATAAATTGCCTTTTGAAAATAGTTTATGCAGGTTTTAGAGGTAAGGCTCTCTTACATAATAGAGATTCACCCTGTAAGGCCTCTTATATTCGACTTCACATCTGACGTCAAGAAAGGCGTACATTAAAAAAAGACCGCAAGAAAAGGCATTTTCCCTCTGTTTCGATTTTTCAAAGATAGCCTTTCCTGAACCGGCATGACCGGATTCAAACCTGCCTGTGCACAGACAGACGCAGACAGGATATCCCGGTCACCCACGGGAAAATACAGCCTGATTTTTCAGCACTGATCAGGACCATACACCAGGAATTTTGACACCACAAACAGGACAGGAATCGTTTGTTATATTATTTGTTATGACATTAAAGCCATACCTGTCTATAAGAAGTTTTCCACAGTTATGACAGAAGGTCTTCTCTCCTTCATCTCCCGGAATATTGCCTGTATAGATGTATCTCAATCCAACCTCCAACCCTATCTCTTTTGCCCTGTGTATCGTGGCAGGGGAGGTAGGCGGAATATCAAGAAGCTTGTAGGTTGGATAGAATCGACTGATGTGCCAGGGTATATTCGGATCCAGATTAAAGAGGAACTTTGCCAGCTCCCTGAGCTCCGTCTCCGAATCGTTCAGCCCCGGAATCAACAGAGTTGTCACCTCCGTCCATATCCCCATCTCTGTAAGGGTTGCAATTGTCTCCAGCACCGGGTCAAGACTTGCCTTGCAGTAGTCCCTGTAAAAGGCCTTGGAGAAAGCCTTAAGATCTATGTTTGCTGCATGGAGGTACGGCTGCATGGTTTCAAGACAGGCCCTTGTCATGTATCCGTTTGATATAAACAGGTTCTTGAGCCCTTTTGATGCGGCCAATCTCGCTGTGTCAAATGCCAGTTCAAAGTATACAGTGGGTTCTGTATAGGTATAGGCAATACTTGAAGACCCCGTTTCTATGGCCTTTTGAACTATTATTTCGGGAGGGATATCTTCTCCTGCAATATGGTTAAGGTCAGATGGCATTTGAGAAATATCCGCATTTTGACAGAACAGACACCGGAAATTACATCCAACGGTAGCAATGGAAAAGGCCCTGCTCTTTGGCAGGAAATGAAACAGGGGCTTTTTTTCAACAGGATCACAATGCATGGTTATCACCTTGTCATATACAAGTGTGACGAGAATGCCCGAGCAGTTTTCCCTGACCCCGCATATACCACGATGCTTATCTTTGATTATACACCTGTGACTGCACAGATTACATCGGACCTTATTATTGTCTAATTTTTCATACAGATACGCCTCTTTCATTGTAATCCTCCTTTAAAATTTTTCGTTTTCTGAAACCCAACTTGAGAAATTTTCAAATCTTCAGAAGATCCCGTATTACTACAGGCTATCAATCTGCCTTTGCCTGACCAGTTATCCACCAGTCAGTATCCTTGTCAAACCACCAGTCATTACTGTTGGTGACAAGGATTTCCTGAGCCATCCTTTTTCCCTTTTCTGTAACAAGCCTCTGGATTGCAAAGTCAAGCCAGTCCTTTGCATTGGGGTTCCCAATGTCCATCTGTCCCTTTAGCTCCATTATAAGATCAATCTGGTCTGCATCTTTTGCAATCTGAGCCTCGGGAGTTTTAACGGCATTGAATTCGCGGACAAGGGACTCGATATCAGTGGCAAAAGGTAAATTCCTTACCTGATCACGTACAACCTGTTCCTCGTTTTTTTTCACATATTTTTTGTTCATGTAATTATGGTCACCGGTCCTTGCCTCAGGAAAATCGTGAAAAAGACACATCAACACTACCCTGTTTGTATCGATTTCAGGTTCATCTATCGCAAGTGTATATCCAATTACTGCCGTACGAAAGGAATGGTCTGCAACAGACTCCTTACCCGTACCGAGAAACTGGTAGCCGGTACGGGGGGTCTTTTTCAGCATTCCCACCTCGAACAGAAAATTTACTGTTTTTTTTACCATGGTAATACCCTCATGTTAATATTTGGTAAGCCTAACTTCGGCTCTTCCAGTATCAGTGTTTTGATATAAGAACTTAGCAGCATAAGGGCTCTCTGCCATTTATTGAGCCGATACAGATTTTATAAACCGGCATGGCCGGATCCAAACCTGCCTGTGCGCCAACGCATCTGCCTGTGC
>JAGGTJ010000053.1 GCA_021163815.1 Deltaproteobacteria bacterium
ATTGATAACGGCAAAATTAAAAAAATGCACTTTTTCAAAGAGCGAAATGTAAGTTCCATAATTATGGTTTCTCCGAAAATTTAAAGGGGTGTAACCCTTCAATAGTATCAGGGGGGGTCTTGTCTTTTTCAAGAAATTTGACTGCAAGTGTATAGGGATATATCGGCTGTAACTGAATGGAAAAAGTTCGAAAAAACAGTTCCATAAATTCATCGCATAACTTGTTTGCCGTACTGCCAAAGATTACTGCTCCGGTACTGTAATTCCAGATCATGTTATATGTCCTTGTGACCGGTATGGCCCTTTTTATGAGAAGCTGTTTTACGTTATCTTTTATGTCTGCACGACGTCTTTTAGACAAAAATTCAAGAGATTCTTCTTTTTTTATCTTTTCTTCAGCCTCTATGCAATGTTGCTTGAGTGCCGTGGCAGGAATTTTTTTTTCATCGATTCTTAAGGACATGGTAATATATGGTTCTTTCAGGAAACCAAGTGTCTTGAATTTGTTGTCGAACATGTCCATGATGTTGACCCATCCCATCGAACGTTCCTGTGTTGATGTTTCATCGAGTTTTTTAAATGAATGTCGTATAATCATCTTTGGCAGTTTTTCTATAAAGTTGTCTGGAAGAACATCTGTTGCAAGGTATCTGGTAAAACTTCCGGAACCGGATATTAAACCCATAAGTTGATCCTTTTGAAAGATTTAGGTTTTTGTTGTTTGTTATATCTAAGGCGATTTCAGAGCCTTTCAGGAGGGGCAGGATGCCATATCTTAAAGACAGTATCAGAACCCATGTCTTGATGTCAATATTCTATCCGGGGCGTTCTTGGCAAACTGGACTAACTATTTTATCTTTTTTTGGGTATTTTTTTCGTCTGAAGAATAGATCAGTTGCTGTACAGATTTACTTCCAACGAACTTAATTCACAGGAAGTCACGTAACTACTTTATGTTATTTGATATTCAACCTACATCCTGCAAGCGTTAAGTTCGTTCTTCATAGGATACGGCGAGGCGACATGAACCAGCTTTTTACGATGCCATCGGTCTTCCTTTTCTCATTTTTCAGACAGATTGCCACCATATATCCCAATTGTCAAGAACGTCCCTATTTCAAAAGAACGTTTTTCTATACATGCCCTTGTTTGATTTTTAAGGTACAGATATTGCATAAGATCTTTCCGTGATTATTCTTTTTAAGCTATTCGATATCGATGCCTGTCTATCCGGATATTGCGGGGAAAGGCCATTTATGTATAGGAACTAATTATTTTTTTTTTGAGCAGGGGGTGGATAATGCCTGTTTATATCTGGGTTGCTGAAACAACACGAGGAAAGGTCCTTAAAGGTGAGCTTGAAGCAGTTAATGAAAAGGTGGCACGTGCCCAGTTGCGAAGAAGACGTCTGACAGTTAAGAAGCTGAAGCCCAAACCAAAAGATCTTTTTGAAAACATAGAGTTTTTGCAGCCAAAGATAAAGAGCAAGGATATAGTTATTTTTACCCGGCAGTTTTCTACCATGATCGATGCAGGACTTCCTCTTGTTCAGGGCCTTAATATTCTTGCTGAACAGACGGCGAACCCAAGTTTGAAAAAGGTGCTTAAGGAGGTATGTAAAGATGTGGAGGGAGGATCCGGCCTTGGAGAGGCACTTGCAAAACATCCCAAGGTGTTTGATGATCTGTTTGTCAACCTCGTTGTGGCAGGTGAGGCGGGAGGTATGCTGGATGGCGTTCTTCAGCGTCTTGCAGCTTACATAGAAAAGGCTCAAAAACTTAAATCCCAGGTCAAGGGGGCGATGACATACCCTATTGTAGTCATAAGTATCGCCATTCTTGTTACAGCAGTGATACTGATTTTTGTCATACCTGTCTTCGAGGATATGTTTTCCTCCTTTGGAAAGGCATTACCTCTTCCAACTCAGATAGTCATAGCTATAAGCCATTTTTTGAAATCAAACGTGCATTATATAATTGGAGCTCTGATAGCCTTTGCCTTTCTCTTTAAAAAATACAGAAATACACGAACAGGAAGAAAGCAAACAGATACGCTTGCCTTAAAGATCCCCCTGATAGGGAGTCTGCTTAAAAAAAGTGCCATTGCCAGGTTCACACGAACCCTTGGAACCATGATAAAAAGTGGGGTTCCTATACTGGAGGCACTGAACATCGTTGCAAAGACATCCGGCAATGTCGTCCTTGAGGAGGTTATTCTTGAGGCCCGCTCAAGCATTGCTGAAGGCCAACCTATTGCTGAGCCGTTGGCTGAAGCAGACCTGTTTCCTCCAATGGTAGTGCAGATGATTTCAGTTGGTGAATCTACCGGCGCTCTTGAGACCATGCTTGAAAAGGTTGCCGATTTTTATGAGGATGAGGTTGATACGGCAGTAGCTGCCCTGACCTCCATGCTGGAGCCCATACTTATAGTGTTTCTTGGCGGCACCATTGGTGGTCTGGTTGTATCCATGTATTTGCCAATATTTCAGATGGCCTCTATCGTTGGATCATAGGATAATCGTATCTCCGCATTGCGATGCAAGGGTCTGAAAATGCTTTCATGGCACTCCAAAGAACCAGGCGCTGAACTTTCTGTGAAGCTTAAGTATCTTATGTTCCAGAGAGTTATCTTGGTAACTCTTTTGCTTGGTGTTTCTCTTTTTGTAGAGACAAGGGATACAAGAGCCTGTTTTGGACAGATACAAACCTTTCATTATCTGCTCATTGCCCTATCATATCTGCTGACCATTTTATATGTAATTGCCTTTAAATACACGAATCATATATCTTTGCTTGCCTATGTTCAGCTTGTAGTGGATACATTGCTGGTTACTGCAATCATATATGCTACAGGTGGTATTGAAAGTCTGTTTTCTTTTGTTTATCCCCTGGTAATAATTGCTGCCGGTATAATGCTTTATCAGAAAGGGGCATTGATTATTGCATCCAGCAGTACCCTGTTTTATGGCCTTCTGCTTCTGTTTTATTATCTCGGTTTTATTCATCCGTTGGGAGAAGTTGCAGATATTTTCAGATACAGAAACGGGCTTCAGCTTATCTATATCTTTTCTGTAAATATGGCAGGTTTTTTCCTGATTGCCCTGTTGAGCAGCTATCTTTCAAGTCAGGCCAAAAAGGCACATCTTGCCCTTAAGGCCAAACAGTCCGATTTTGATAACCTTGAGGTCTTGCAAAAAAGTATTATCAATGGCGTTCCCTCTGGTGTTATTGCTGTTGATGATACAAACCGGATTGTGCTTTTTAACCCGGCATCTGAAAATATGCTTGGAGTAAAGGCTGAAACAGTTTCTGATAAACATATAACCTTTCTGTTCCCCTCCCTTTTTGAAAATCTGCCAATATCCCGCAATTCAGATTCATTATCTATAAAAAATTCTTTCGCTGATTTTGTGTATACAAGGCCTGATACTCAAAAGAGGTATTTGAGAGTTTCTTCTGCTCCCCTCATTTTACCTGGGGGGAGGAGGACAGGGCAGATCTTTGTGATTCAGGATATGACAGAGATCAGGCTTTCTGAGCAGGAACTTAAAAAGGTAGAAGGCCTTGCGATGACGGGTGAGCTTGCTGCTCGTGTTGCTCATGAGATAAGAAATCCCCTGGCTTCCATAAGCGGTTCTGTACAAATGCTTAAAAAAAGCATGAAAAAGGATGATATCAATATCAGGCTTATGGATATAGTGGTAAGGGAAATTAAACGCTTGAATCATCTCGTAGATGATTTTCTGGTTTTTGCCCGATCCGGAAAAAAATTCATGCAGTCGTTTGAGCTGAATTCATTGTTGCGTGAATCCCTTAGTATTTTTCAGGGCAGTCAGCATATGAATAGGGATATAGATATTAAGACGGATCTTAAAGAGGATATTGTTTTGAACTCTGATCCGGATGGGCTGAAGCAGGTCTTATGGAATATATTTTTAAATGCCTGTGATGCCATGCCTGATGGCGGCACCTTGTATGTAACAAGCTTTACTGAGTTACAAAAATATCCTTCTTCCACAAAAAAGGCATGGATAGTCATACGGGATACAGGGAAGGGCTTTAAACAAGAAAATCTTTCACAGATTTTCAGTCCGTTTTTTACCACAAAGGAGAGGGGCACAGGCCTTGGGTTGGCCATAGTAAAAGGGATCATTGACGGACTTGGAGGTGATATCTTTGCTGACAACCATAAGGATGGTGGTGCTGTGATTAAAATAATGTTGCCTTTGACACCTGTCTCCTGATAATATCTTTCTTAAAACCTGCAAACTCGATGCCTTGCAGGATGTAGGTCTCTTATAAACTATCTGTGTAAGGTTTGAAACCTGGAACGGGAAAAGATTATTATGACTGCAAGTAAGGTTTATTTTTCAAATCTTCATGCCACGGCAAAGGAGAATCTCCTGTCCAAACTGGGCAGGTTGATGACCATGGCTGGCCTTGATAATTCCTGGAAACTTTCAAAGCGAAGCTTGGTTGCTGTCAAGTTGCATTTTGGAGAGAGGGGCAATACGGCCTTTATCCGCCCCCTGTTTATCCGGCAGATTGTAGATCATATCAAGGGGATAGGGGGCACACCTTTTTTAACCGACACCAATACCCTGTATGCAGGGACAAGATCTGACAGCATATCGCACCTGAAAACTGCCATGGAAAATGGTTTTGTATATTCTGTAGTACATGCCCCTGTTATTATAGCAGATGGCCTGAGAGGTGCATCTTTTTCTAAGGTCAGTATTGATAAGGAAATTATTAAAACGGCCTATATAGCCAAGGATATATTTGAATCAGATGCCCTTATCAGTGTGGCTCATTTTAAGGGCCATGAGTTGTCGGGATTTGGTGGTACGATCAAAAACCTGGGAATGGGCTGTGCTTCAAGAAAGGGTAAGATGGAGCAACATGCTGACCTTGCTCCAAAGATCAAACGTAAGAGGTGTAAAGGTTGTGGCGATTGTGTTAACCACTGTGCTCAACATGCTATCTTTATTGAGGATAATAAGGCTGTTATAGATCCAAAAAAATGTATCGGCTGTGGAGAATGCATACTTATTTGTCCCAACAGTGCCATTGATGTTCATTGGAGTGCTGATATGGATAGATTTCAAAAAAAAATGGCCGAGTATGCATTTGCCGTGTTAAAGGGAAAGGAAGGGAGAACATTTTTTATTAATTTTTTAACAAATATTTCTCCTGCATGTGATTGTTATGGTCACAATGATGCCCCCATTGTACCTGATATAGGTATTATGGCATCACTGGATCCTGTTGCCCTTGATCAGGCATCTGTTGATATGGTAAACTGTAAAGATGTAACAGAAGGTTCATGTGCCTCTGTCGGCACAATGCCGTCGGCGGATAAATTCAGGTCTCTTTATCCGAAAATAGATTGGAATGTTCAGCTTGCACATGCCGAAGAAATAGGTCTTGGCAGCAGAAAATATGAGATAGTCTCTATATAATGTTTTTTGGTGTTATGGGCATTGACTATATCTGTTCAAGATGTTAATTTTTTAATAGAGATGATGGCGTCATAAAAAGTCTCCATCTACTGTGTTATAGTGTTTGGTCATACGTTCAACATACTATCTGTATGCCTTCGCGCATGACTCAACACTATGCCTTGTATATGAAGATTTTTACTTAGCCATAGGTTCTATTTTTTATGGGTTTATCAAAGAGGAACTCGATGTTTTTGCCCTTTGGGTATGGAATGGAGGGATGGCCGAGTGGTTGAAGGCGGCGGTCTTGAAAACCGTTGTACCGAGAGGTACCGTGGGTTCGAATCCTACTCCCTCCGCCACTGTTTAAACTAGATCGTGGGCGGAAATAATTATGTAAAAGGCCTGTTTTAAAGTGGAGAGATGGCCGAGTAGGCTGAAGGCGCTCGCCTGCTAAGCGAGTAAAGGGTTAACGCTCTTTCGAGGGTTCGAATCCCTCTCTCTCCGCCATTTTATTATTCTGATCGTATCAGATCTCGATCAATGGGGGAAACCGCGGTAGAAGAATTTTTCCACATCCCTTATATCCCCCTTTCACGGCACTCACGTCAGAAAGACCTTCCTACTGCTCTTTGTTGAGTTGATTACCCAAGATGATCATGCCAGTTTAATCCTCAAGGCACTTAATCTGTTTTTATGGTTAAACCGACATGGTCGGATCCAAAATATCCTGGCCACCCACGGGTATGAAAATACAGACTGGTTTTTTAACATGGTTTTGTGTGTTTTCATGGTAATATGATGGCATCGTAAAAAGTCTCCATATATTGTGTTATAGCGTTTGGTCATAGGTTAGACATCTTGTATGCCTTCACGTATGACCAAATACTATGCCTTGTATATAAAGATTTTTACTTAGCCATCGGTTCTACTTTTTACGGGTTTATCAAATATTACTTTCTCCGGGATGCTGTCGGTCTTTCCTTGCCACTTGCTGATATTACTATGTGTGACGTTTTTATATAAAAATATATCCTGCAATATCAAGGTGTTACTGTCTACAGTTTTTTCATGGCCGACGAACTCATCTTTATAAGATAAGCAAATACTCTGGTAAGGGTCTCATCCCGTAAGGGTAGCCTGATCTCCTTTTATGATTTGTGGTCTTTGCATCTGAATATGTCAATTGAATTTTTTAAGGACGTTTTGTTATGCCTTCAATGGACACAAAGGGTGACATAAAAAAACAGGAAAGCTTGATCTGTTGTGCTGATTGCAAGTATTTCAAGCGGTTACATAACAAAAAGGGACATAACAGCCCACATGCCCTGGGCAGGTGTATGAATAATGTGTCCTGGGATGGCAACAGGGGACAGTGGCCTATGTTTCGGCATTCCTGCCGATGGTTTTTACCAAATACAGAAGAGGGTTTGCAGGGTTGTAATGAAATGTTGAAAGAGGGTGATAAATAATGCCCTTTTTGTAAATTTCTTTTGAAGATTTTTATTTCATTTTTTTATTCATTTCCTGGCGTAATTTGCCTTCCCTGAGTTAGCACGGCCGGATTCAAAATATCCCGGCTGGCTGCCCATGTATGTAAATACGCTTTTGTCATGAAAAACGTTAGAAAAATTTACGTTTTTTGCAACTCATGATATCAATGCAAGTTCCTGAGTTAAAACACTTAATCCCTGATTCAGCATGGAATAAGCAG